>JAWLDB010000217.1:0-4436 GCA_041686915.1 Bacillota bacterium | reverse complement strand
TCGGGTTGATAGCTGTTTCGATAGCTCTTCCGATGATGCAAATGGTAGATGTAATCAAGTTCTGAAAGGAGGTGAAAACAAATGAAGAAAATGAACAAGAAGGGTTTTACCCTGGTAGAGTTGATGGTGGTTCTGGCTATTTTGGGCTTGTTGGCGGGGATTGGAATTCCGCAGTATATGAACACACTCTCAAGGGCGAGGTTTGCGGCAGATGTTGCAGCGGTGCAGACGGTTCAGTCAGCAGTTAACGCATTGAAGGCTGAGACTGGCGCCACCAATTTGTCCACCGTGCTTGTGTCTAGTGGTTTGCCAACATCCGAACCAACTTTTACAAGCATTCTACAGTCCTCTGTAAACGACTTGACACTCTCAGATTTCCTCCAGGGTGGCGCACTCCCAGAATTGAAGTCTGTTTCTTCATACAACTGGGTTGTTAGCGCAGAGGGAGTAGTTTCCGTTACGACCGGTGAAACGCCAACACAGTATATTCCGGTCCCATAGACATGACAACGATGCTACTGCTATTTCTAATCCTCGGCTCCTTCCTCAACGTCTGCATCTATCGCATTCCGCGACGGGAGTCTATCTCCTATCCGCCATCTCATTGTCCGCACTGCCAACATCAGCTTGGGCCCCTGGAGCTAATCCCGGTGCTGAGCTTTCTCTGGCAGCGCGAGCAATGCAAACACTGCGGCAGCGCCATTTCCTGGCGCTACCCGCTGGTTGAGCTGTTGACGGCGGTGTTGCTCACTTTAGTCCATCTGCAGTTTGGTTGGTCGTGGACGACGCTCTTTTGGAGCGCAATGACGGCATTGTTCATCATCATCAGTTTTATTGACCTCGACACGATGGAAATACCGACCGAGCTGGTTATAGGCGGGGCTGTACTAGCTACCGCCTATAACTGGCTGAGTGGCAAGCCGCCTGTAGACTGGTTGTTGGGCGGAGCAATCGGCTTTGGACTGTTCTACCTGATCTACGTACTCAGCCGCGGCGGCATGGGTGGGGGAGACGTACGTCTAGCTGGTCTCCTGGGTTTGGCATTAGGCTGGCAGCAGCTGCTGACGGCTCTGCTCTTGGCCTTTACCGGCGGGGCGCTGGTATCACTCTTGCTCCTTGCGAGCGGCAGAGTTAGCCGGCGAGACCCCATCCCCTTTGGGCCGTTTTTAGCCCTTGGAGGCTACATCGCCGCTCTCTGGGGAGAGCGATTGATCAACTGGTATCTTGGGTTTTTCCTATAGGGGATGGGCGCACGTCTGTGCGCCCTCTTGACCAAGAGCCATACTGAACTTGACTATACTGAAAGGTGGTTGGCGGAAGATGAAACAGCGCGCGGGCTTCACCTTGATTGAAGTCTTAGTCGTACTCGGCATTCTAGCTTTCACAATTCCCGCCTTCCTCACCATTTCTGCTTATACAACCAACATGAACAACGAGGCGCGGCTGCGTACCGGCGCTACTCTGCTGGCAGAGCGCGTATCCGAGGAACTGGTGGCACTATCACCCAGTCTGCGTGACCCTGCCCTGCAGCCAGGAGATCTGGTTCACCAGGACAGCGATGTCGAGCATCCCTACAACTGGGACGCAATTGTTGCTATGAGTCAGGAGTTCCCTGGCCAGATGGAAATTATCGTAACGGTGAGTTGGCAGTATAACGCTAAGGCTCGCAGTCTGGAAGTAGCGACTTATGGTAGGTGATGACACTGAAGAAGAACAACAGAGGTTTCACCCTAGTTGAGCTGCTGGTCACCATGGCCCTCCTCGGCTTGGCTATCGTTGCTGTAGGGTCGTTCAACTTCATCAACCAAAAAACCACTTACCAGAACAAGCTGCTGAACGAGCAGCACGATGATATGCGCTTTGTCATCAACACCATCGTTCCCTACATACGTATGGGAAGCGACATCGAGTACAGCAACAACACCGTCACTGTCGTCATACCACCGGATGTGGCCTCGAGTAACTTTACCTTCGGTTTCAACGAAGCAGGCGGCACAATCTGGATCAGGGATAATTCGCATCCTTTGTGCAGCAATATAGCAGAACTGAACATTAACACAAGCAACCTGCCACTGGTCGAGCTGGAGTTGGTCTCTGTGCCGCAGATGCCGGGAGTAAAGACAGGTCTCCCCATCCGCATGAAAACCAGCGTTTTGTTACGCAACAGATAGAGAATGCGTGGGGTGTGAGAGATGTTTTGCTTCTTTAGAAAAAAGCCTAAAACCTATTACGGCTTGGATGTTGGCAATGGTGCCATCAAACTGGTTGAGCTACAACAGCAACCAAAGAGCAACGAGCTCGCGCTGAGTCGCTACCTGGTTCGCCAGACTCCACCTGATACGGTAGAGAACGGCGTTGTCAAACATCGCGAGAGGCTAACCGGTATACTGCGGGGGATAGCCTCGGAGTTTGGCGTGCGCAAGCTGCCGGTAGCAACTGTGCTGACCGGCCAAAGCCTGATTGTGCGGCAAGTGGAAGTGCCGAAGATGACCACCAGCGAGCTGGAGAAGATGCTGCAGCTTCAGGCTGACAGCTATTTCGGTATGCCGGCAGATAGGCTGAGCATCGATTTTCAGATTGTGAAGGAGCTGCCAAGCGGCAAGCTGCTGGTCTTCTTGGTTGGCTCTCCCAAACAGCCTATTTTAGAGTTTGCTGCTGTACTTGGAGAATCTGGCATTACAGTTAGCCGTGTGGATATTGAGCCGATGGCCGCCCTCCGCTCATTGCGCAACACTGGTGCATTGGACACGGGTAGGTCTGACGAGACAACCGTTGTTTTGGACTTAGGAGCGGGTACTAGCAACCTGAGCATTTTTCGGGGTGACCTACTGCAGATGGTGCGGGTTATTACCGTTGCCGGTAATGATTTGACCAAGTCCATCGCTAGTAACCTGAACATTTCTTTCGCTGAAGCTGAAACTCTCAAGCGTAAACACGGTGTATTATCCGCCAGCCCTATTTATGATGCGATGCAGGTACCGTTTGAACGGCTACTAAGACAGGTGGCTGTCACCCTAGAGTTCTTCCAGGTAGAGAATCGGCACACTCCTGTTACACAAATGCGCATCATCGGGGGTAACGCCAAACTACAGGGGCTTATTCCAGCGCTTGCTGAGAGAGTGACTGAAACTTTCCAGCGCATTAATGTAACCCCGCCGGACATTGCGCTAGGCAACCCTTGCACCATGATTCCGTGCGCGAGTCGTTTGGAAGATGCTGGGGAGATGGGCCCGATCCTGGCGGTGGCGATTGGACTAGCCTTAGGGGAGGTAGAAGCTAATGCGTCCAGTTGACTTGCTGCCAGACTTAAAAACCAGGCGTCGCGAGCAGCTGACGTCTTCCATGCCCCGCCTTTTGTTGTTGGCCATTGTAATTTGGGTCTTGGTCTTAGGTGGAGTATATGCGTGGGGCTATCTGCAGAAGCAGGCTGTGCTGAACCTCTTGGCTGATGTACAGCAACAGGTGCAGGCACTAGAGCCGGTGGCCCAGCGAGTACAACAAGTTACGACGCTAAGTGGCAGGGTACAGCACTTGCGTCAACTGCTGCAGACTAACACCAGCCCGTCTATGGTGCCGATACTCGATTTATTGGCGAGCCGCATGCCAGAGCAGGTAGTAACTGATAGCCTCAGCATTGATCAGAATGTTGTGCAGCTTAGCTGTACGAGCAACACGCTTGAGCCGGTAGGGCAGTTTTATCACAATCTGCAGCAAACAACCAGCATAGAGGACGTAAAGCTCAGCATGATCAGCAGTTACTCCCAGTCAGGGGCGGGTAGAGCTAGTTGGTCTGGCTACTCCTTCAGCGTCACATTCCAGTACAAAGGAGACAAGTAGTATGCTGAAGCTCAAACCCAACCTCCGTGAACTCGTGCTCTTGCTGGTGCTGGCAGCTCTTAGCATGGGAGTAGCCTGGTATTACCTCTTTTTCACCCCCCTGAATGATTCTCTGGTCGCAGCCAAGGAGCAACTGGCAACCGCCCAACTGCAGCTGGAAGAGCGTAAGCAATGGCAGCAGAGAGACGCTCAAACCCGGCAGCGGCTGCAACAACTGCAGGAGGAGCAGGCAGAGTTGCAGGCGCAGTTCGATCCGATATCCAGTACTAAAGACGTGATTGATAATGTCGTAGGGCTTACGCGAACCAACAACACCCAGGTCACCAGCATAGAGCTAGGCGCTGAGCAAGTCACTATGGCAATCCAGGCGTCTAGCTATACTGGCGCCAGGTCGTTGCTGGAAAGTCTCGAGCAGAGTCCTAGTTTCTCCCCTGGCAGTGTGAATATCTCCATGGATAGAGACCAAGATGGAGGCTACACTGTGAGGCTGCAGGCAAAGCTGACTTGGGGTCAGGCTGCAGCAGGTGATGCAGAGGTTTATCCGCGAACAGTACCCTTTGGCCGGTAATCTAGTGGGTAATCTTTCCTCAGATGGCTTG
>JAWLDB010000216.1:1852-4477 GCA_041686915.1 Bacillota bacterium | reverse complement strand
AGCTACACCAGTTGCAGCAGAAGGCAACAATCTTTGGTTCGAAGTTCTGCTGTGTCATAGACTATCCACCTCCGCAAGCAGTTGTCGGCTGGTGAAGCCGCCGATATCCATCGCGCCGCTACGGCAGAGACCGGCACATGCGCCACAACCCTGGCACAAGGCCCGGTTGACGGTGGCAACAACCCTCTGGCGCGTCTGCCCGCCGACCCGTTCAGCTACGTATTCCTTGCTGATGGCTTCATATGGACAAACCGGTTTACATTGCATACATCCGCTGCACATTGCCTGATTAACAATGGCAGTGGTCGGAACGCTCTTCACCTGTCCCTTGTTGAACATGATGATGGCCTTGACAGCTGCCCCACTAGCCTGGGTAACCGCCTCGGGAATATCTTTAGGCCCTTGGCAAACGCCCGCCAGGTAGACCCCTTGGGTTTGTGTCTCAAAGGGTTTGAGCTTGGCATGCGCTTCCGTGTAGAAGCCGTTTTGGTCAGAGGATATGCCTAGCATACTGCCAAGCTGCTTGGCATCTTGCTTTGGCTCGATGCTGGTAGCGAGCACCACCAGGTCAGCCTCAATCTCCACCTGTTCTCCTAGGGATCCGTCAAAGCCCCGCACGAGCAAGCGATTGTCCTGGTCGCCCATAGGTTCCACTTTCGAAACCTGACCGCGCAGGTACTTAGCTCCCTGTTGGCGCGCCTTTTCATAGAACTCTTCGTAATTCTTGCCGGCGGCGCGAACGTCGATATAGAAGATGTAGCTCTCCATGTCCGGAAATTTCTCGCCAAGCAGCAGAGCATGTTTGGCTGTGTAGAGACAGCATACCTTGGAGCAGTAGGGATTACCGTTATGCTTGTCACGCGAGCCGACGCACTGGATGAAGACAACCCGCTTTGGCTTTTGACCGGTTGAAGGCCTGATCACCTTGCCGCTGGTTGGGCCGGAAGCATTGAGCATCCGCTCCAGGTCCAGGCTGGTGATTACATCCGGATGCTGTCCGTAGTGATACTCACCAAGATGTGTCGGCTTGTTCAGGTCGAAGCCGGTAGCCACGATGATGGCACCGTAGGTATTTTCAATGACCTCATCCTGCATGTCGTAATCGATCGCTCCGGCTGTGCAGACCCGTTTGCAGAGACCGCATTTGCCGGTCTTAAAGTAGATGCAATTTTCCCGGTCGAGCACCGGCTTGTTAGGTACTGCCTGCGGAAACAAGGTGTAGATGGCCTTGCGCTTGCTCTGCCCCTGGTCAAACTCGTTATCCACTTTCTTGGGGCATTTGGTGACGCATTCGCCACAGCCGTTGCAAAGGTCAGGTTTGACGCTGGTTGCCCGCCTGCGGATCGTCACTTTGAAGTTGCCGACGTAGCCGGCCACCCCTTCCACCTGCGAGTAAGTCAGCAAGTTGATGTTCTTATGGGTAGCTGCTTCCACCATTTTCGGGGTGAGAATGCAAGCTGAACAGTCGAGGGTTGGGAATGTCTTATCGAACTGGGCCATCTTGCCGCCGATGGAAGACTCCTTCTCCAGCAGGTCAACTGGGTAGCCGGCGTCAGCGATGTCGAGCGCAGCCTGAATGCCTGCGATGCCACCGCCGATGACGAGCGCCCGTTTGTTAACACCAAGCTGGTCCGAGAAGAGCGGGATGGCATGCCTGGTTTTGGCTACTGCCTTCCTGACCAGGTCAATGGCCTTTACGGTGGCTTTTTCCTTGTCGGTATGCACCCAAGAGCAATGCTCACGTAAGTTGGCAATCTCTACGTAGTAAGGGTTAAGCCCCTTTGAAATCAGCAGCTGTTGAAAAGTGGCTTCATGCATGCGCGGTGAGCAGGCCCCGATTACCACCCGGTCGAGCTTGTGTTCATCTATGGCCTTGCCGATCTCGGACTGGCCGACTTCTGAACAGAGGTACTGCACGTCATTGGAGTAGACCACATGGGGCAGCCCACGCATTTCCTGGGCCACGCGTTCTACGTCCACGGTGTTCTTGATATTGCTGCCACACCAGCATATAAAGACTCCGATTCTCATCTATAAGCCTCCCATGTAGTAAGACTCTAGCGCCTGAACTTGCGCATCGAAGCGATGAGCGCCTGGCGCGGCATGCCTGCCTTGTGCAGAGCTTGTACCTTGCCTTCGCCTTTCTCCCGAAGCACCATCGCCCGGAAGCCTTCGATCACCTTGGCCGGTTCGATGTCACGCGGGCATCGGCTGGAACAGGTTAAGCAGGAGGCGCAAATCCACAAGCTACGGCTGTTCTTCACATGGTCGAACAACCCTAACTTGGTCAGTAGCATCAGTTGATGGGGTTTATAGTCCATCTCTGCTACAAAGGGACAGCCGGAACTGCACTTCATGCACTGGTAGCAGTCTTTCACGTCTTTTTGGGTGATGGACATTAGCTCAGCTTGCTCAGCACTGCCAGCCACCTTTTGAGGGAAACGCATAAGGCTAATCTCCTTTCGAAGCTAGTTGGCAGTCTGCTTCGCAGACTGGCTTTCTTCCAATGCTGCCAGGCCACCCATGGCTTGCACCATAGGAGCGGTAATGTAGTTGACCGGGAGCCGGTCTTTGACAGCCCAATCTTTCTGGCAGTGTTCCAGGTTATATTTGCACAGCGGGCAG
>JAWLDB010000216.1:0-1842 GCA_041686915.1 Bacillota bacterium | reverse complement strand
CATTTGGGTGGCTCCCGCCGCCTTTGCTGCCAGAATGATCCTCTGGCTGACATTCTGACTGATTTGATCTTTATCATAAGCGTGGTATGACCCACAGCAGTCGGTGCGGTAAGGATAGGTCACGGCTTTGGCGCCCATGGCCTCTACGATGTCGTCCATTAACTGGGGGTTTTCTGCATCGAGCAGGCCCATCTCCTTGCGTGGCCGTAGAAATAGGCACCCGTAGTAGCAGGCGATCTTCTCTCCGGTAAGCGGAGCGACTACCTTCTCTTTCAGGCGATCCAGACCGATCAGATCCCTGAGAGCCTCGATCAGGTGATAGACCTTGGTGTCCCCTTCGTAAGAGGACTCCAGGTAGTTCCCAACCCGCTGCTTGGCTACTGCATCGGTCTGCATCCGGTGGTTCACCCGCTTCAATACATGATAGCAAGCCGTGCAGAGGGTCAAGAGGCCTTGTCGCTTTTCTGCGCTGGTTCGCTGCAGTGCCCGGACGGACGATAGCAGCGGAACGTATTCATCGTTGGTCAACGGATAGACAGCGCCGCAGCACTCCCATTCTGAGAGCTCTACAGCAGGTATGCCTAAGGCCTGCAGGATGGCCAGGGACTCCCGCTCGAAACCGTCATCCTGCTGAGCGCGTACTGTGCATCCGGGGTAGTATCCTAGCATATTCACAGCTCCCTTGGCCTTTATTTGCACTGCTCCGCTTGCAGATTAGGGTTGAGTCTGTGGCGGAACGGCAGCAGAATCGGTGATGTAAAGGACTTTTCGATGCCTTGGGTCTCGAGCTCGCTGACGAAGTTCTTAACATGGCTTAAGTTCAGCTGTGGCTCATGCTGCTGCATACTGGCAGCTTTGTCGGCTGCGTGCAGGCCTGCACGGCGGCCAAAGACCAGGATATCCATCAGGGAATTACCCATCAAGCGGTTGCGCCCGTGTACACCGCCGGAAGCTTCACCGGCAACATACAGATTCTCAACCGAGGTCTCGCCGTTCTCACCGATCAGCACACCGCCGTTCTGGTAGTGCAAGGTCGGGTAAACGAGAATAGGATCTTTGCGCATATCTACTCCGAAGCGCTCAAACTGCCTAAGCATGGCCGGCAGTTCACGGGCGATGGTGCCTTCACCGTGGATGCGCTCGATCATGGGAGAGTCGAGCCAAACCCCTTTACTGCCTGAGGGAGAAATGACTCCCTTGCCGCGAGCACATTCGCGAATGATGGCCGAGGCCGCGATATCACGCGTCTCCAGGTGATAGACGAACTGTTCGCCGTCAATGTTGACCGGGGTAGCGCCAAGACCCCTGACTTTCTCGGTAACCAGGAAGCCTTGTACCTGTTCGGGATAAGAGACGCCGGTCGGATGATACTGGATGGTATCCATAAACACTAGCTTGGCGCCAGCCCTGTAGGCCATGACCAGGCCATCGGCTGTAGCACCATAGTGATTGGAAGTCGGGAAGTTCTGAGTGTGCAACCTGCCCAGTCCACCTGTCGCCAGGATGACTGTTTTGGCTTGCACTACCTGGTACTCGTTAGTCTCCATGTTATACAGCACAGCGCCGGCTGCTCTACCCGCTTCGTCCAGCAGCAGCTCTACCGCCGGGCTGAACTCGACGACATTAATATCGCGACAGAGCACCTCATCCCGCAAGGTACGCATAATCTCGGCACCGGTATAGTCGCGGGCGGAGTGCATGCGTTTGCGTGAGGTACCACCGCCATGGATGGTTTGCATGCTGCCGTCTGCCTGCTTGTCGAACATGCAGCCGAGATCTTCCAACCACTGAATGACCCTCGGGGCATCGGACACCAGAGCCTTAACCAGCTCAGGGATGTTG
>JAWLDB010000215.1:0-4520 GCA_041686915.1 Bacillota bacterium | reverse complement strand
GTTGGCGCTAATTAACCTGGCCCTGGGCCTGCCTATTGAACAAATGCGCGTGGATTATCCAGAGTTCACTTGGCCTGAGGACATGGCGGAACGCATCGTTGGTGAGTATAAGTCTGGCGAAGGCGCTACCTACCACATTGAGCAGGTGGATGGGGATCTGAGCATCAGATCTGCTGTTGGCACGTTTAAGCTGCAACCAACAGGGCCGGACTCGGCAATCTGGCGTTTTAAGCTGAACGAGATGGAGCTCCGTTTCCTGTTCGATGACTCTGGAAAGGCATGGGCCATTGGCTCAGGAGGCAGGGTAATTCCCAGGGCTAAAGCCAAAGCGGAGTAAAGCTTTCAAAGAATAAGCGTAGGGCTGCCCTCTTGTATGGGGCAGCCCTTTCCTGTTACTTTAGTCTTTCCTTTTGCTCATCAGACTCTCTGCCAGGGACAGCACCACAATATCGATGCGCTCTTCTATCAGGTTCTCGTCATAGATCTGCACGGGGAAGGGGTTGCCGGCTTCCTTCTGGATCTCGCGCGGCCCGAGCATAACCCCGATGTGCGGCCATTCACCAGTGTCTACTGGCTGCATGCTCACCGGGAAGCCGAGAGCGTTCTTTACCGGAGCGAAGATCACATCGTAGTAGCTCTCCCAGATCGCTGGCGGCCCTCCACAGTGACCTATCACCGCATAAGGCTTGCCGGCCAGAGGCCTCGCAAAGTCAGGATTGTTGTGCCAACCTAGGAACGAGATGCTTTCTATCCGCTCAAACAAGGCACAGAGTTTTGCCGGAATGGGGGCATAGTGGGCTGTCACCACTATTAAGGCATCTGAAGTCAGCAGCTGCTGATAGATGCGTGCGAAGTCATCGGAGAAACGTCCACAGGCATGGGTGGCTGCACAGCTGCCACAGCCGATGCACGGCTGAATCTCCTTATCTACCAAGGGGATTAGTTCTGTAGTTACGCCTGGTAGTAAAGCCTGCAGGCGTTCAAGAGCCGCCCTGGCCAGCCTTACTGAGGTGCCCTCTGGCTGGTGGCGAATATTCGCTGCCGATATTGCTATAACTTTCATATCAACCCTCCTCAACCCTACTCGTCAATCATAACAGGGTATTCTTGACAGGTGTATGTCAGGGAAAATAGAATGAGGTGGAATATTCTAGCGGCAACGCTCTGTCAGGGGGATGAGTCATGCGTTTACATCGCTTATTAGCCATTCTGCTGTTGCTGGAGGCTCGTAAACAGGTTAAGGCGAAAGAGTTAGCGGAGGCTTTGGAAGCATCTGAACGAACAATCTATCGAGACATTGAGGTGCTCTGCGAGGCGGGCATCCCGATCGCCGCTACCAGTGGCCCTTCCGGCGGCTTCAGCCTGATGGAAGGCTACAGCATAAACAGCCGCGACCTGCAGGGGGATGACATAGTCAATCTGTATTTGAGTGGCATTGGTGTGAGGCCCGCACAGCATACTGATGCCAGCGTGCGGCTGACAGAAGCAATCCTACGGTTGGAGCGCAGTCTGCCGCGAGAATTCCTGCCTGATGTGCAGAAAGCACGGGAGAGGTTCTTCTTTGATCCGTCGCCCTGGTGGAAAGAGCGGCCGGAACTGAAGTTCATGGACACATTACGGAGAGCTGTCTGGGACTCCCGGAAGCTGCGTTTGGTCTACGAAAAGCGCAGCCGGCACCAGCAGGAACAGACTGAGCGGGTAATTCGACCCTACGGGTTGGTCGTGAAAAGCATGGATTGGTACTTAGTCGCTTGGTGTGAGGAGCGAGCCGATCTCCGGGTGTTCCGCTGTGAGCGCATTTTGGGGGCTAGTCTACTGGATGAAACCTTCACTATACCAGATAGCTTCCTGCTGTCAGAGTATTGGCAGCGATGGACGGATCACTTCAAATCTATTGTTTGACGTACGGGCAGGGGGTTCCCTGTATTTATCTACAAGAACTTGTTTTTGGATAATTCTGCTTGCTACATGCTTTCAGTGGACGTATGATGCTTTTAGAACTGGTCTTAGTTGGCAGTAAGATGAGGAGGCAGGACAATGATCGAAGTAAAGAACCTGACCTACCGATACGACCGTAAGAGTGAGCCAGCGGTAAGAGATGTTAGCTTCCAGATACCGCAAGGAGAGATTTTCGGTTTCCTGGGGCCGAGTGGTGCTGGCAAAAGTACTACGCAGAAGGTTCTCATAGGCTTGTTGCAGGGATATCAGGGGCAGGTAAAGGTGTTTGGCCGGGAGGTCAGCGAGCTGGGGGCTGACTATTATGAGCGGGTCGGCGTGTCCTTTGAACTGCCTAATCACTACCGTAAGCTGACGGCGCTTGAGAACCTTAATTTCTTCCGCTCGTTGTACTCGGGCCCGACTGAGGACCCAAACAGGCTGCTAAGGATGGTTGGCCTGGAACAGCACGGCAAGGAGAGTGTAGGCAACTACTCCAAAGGCATGCAGATGCGACTTGGCTTTGTACGGGCTCTACTGAACAACCCCAAACTGCTGTTTCTCGATGAGCCGACCTCGGGATTGGACCCCGGCAACGCACGTGTGATCAAGGATATTATTTTGGAGCAGAAGGCTAGGGGCACGACCATCTTCCTGACCACTCACAACATGACTGTAGCGGACGAACTCTGCGACAGGGTTGCCTTTATCGTCGACGGGCAGATTCGTTTGATCGACTCTCCCCGGGAGCTGAAGCTGAAGCATGGACAGAAGCTCGTAAGGGTCGAGTACAGGGAAGACGATCAGCCTAAGAGCAGCGAGTTCCCGCTTGCAGGCTTAATTGATAACCCTGCGTTCGCCACGCTGATGCGCACCACGCAGGTGGAAACTCTGCATACGCTGGAGGCAACTCTGGAGGATGTCTTCCTGGCCAATACTGGAGTGAGGCTCTCATGAAGCGTCTGATCTCTGCCATCGGTAATGATATTGTGCTGCAGTACCGCTTTCGGTTCTACCACGTCTACCTGATTGTTATCGTGGTGTTTGCCGCGGTGTTGCGCTTTATGCCCGGTCAGCTTCGCGACTTGCTGCTACCAGTACTGGCCTTCTCGGACCCCTCTATCCTGGTGTTTTTCATCGTTGCTGCACAGGTCTTATTTGAGAAGGACGCCAAAAGCTTGCAAGCGATCAGCGTTACCCCACTGCGCCCGAGTGAGTACCTGTTAGCCAAGGCAATTTCTCTGGCGACATTAGCGGTTTTGGCGAGCCTGCTGCTTGCTGTGCTGACCAAGGGGTCTGACTTCAATCCGCTCCTGCTCATTGCGGGAAGCAGTCTGGGGGCAATGACCTTCGTGTTCATCGGGTTCATTTTAGTAGCGAGACACCACAGCTTCACCCGGTTTATGCCGGAGTCAATGCTGGCGATTATGCTCTTTACCATACCGGCGCTCGGTTACTTGCAGTTATGGAACTCTTGGGTGTTTGGGTTGTTGCCGGCCTGGCCCGTTCTGCAACTGGTAGCGGCAGCCTTTACGGACGCTCCGGATTACCTGATGAGTATGGTTTCAGTCGCCGCCTTGCTGCTTTGGAACTCTCTCTTGCTGAAGCTGGCCAAGCGGCAGTATCTGAAATATATCAAAGGGCAGGTGTGAGTGGATGCGACGGATATTGCGCCTAGGGTTGGTTGATCTCAAGCAAAGCCTGCGTGACCCGCTTGCTGCCGCCTCTTTCGTGCTGCCCTTTGTGGCAGCCTTGGTCATGAGATTGTTGGTACTGTCATTGTCAGGCATATTGATGCAAAACTTCAGTTTTGACCTGCTTGCCTACCTGCCCGCCTTTGTCGGCATGATGGTGCTGGTTCCCGCCGTATTCACCGGAATGATCGCTGGTTTTCTGCTGCTGGATGAACGTGATGAGGGGACCTTCATAGCTCTGCAGGTAACCCCTGTGTCCCGTACGGCTTACGCGCTATACAGGCTATTTGTCCCTGTAGTAATCAGCCTGATATCAACTCTCTTCGTGCCACAGGTGTTCGGCTTGGCTAGGCTTCCGCAAGCACTGCTGCTTCCCGCCGCTTTGCTTGGTGCTATGGGAAGCCCGTTCTGGGCGATGTTGATGGGTACCTTCGCCAGCAACAAGATCGAGGGGATTGCAGTCTTAAAGCTCTCGGGTTTTCTGATGGCTCTTCCAGCTGCTGCGCTATTCATTCCTACCGCGCTCTTGCCTCTGCTCTGGCCAGTACCCTTCTTCTGGCCCTTCTGGTTTGCGGTCAGGGCACTTTCTGGTGCAGCAGGTGGGGATTTGGCGTTGATTTTTGCAGGAGGCGTGGCAGTGCATGCAGTCTATCTGCTTATTATGCTGCGCCGGTTGGCCAAGCGAAGCTACTCTTAGGGACGACAAAGGGATGCAAGTGATTGCATCCCTTTCTAGCTTATGCATGGGGTTTATAGCCCGGTCTTCTCCAGGTACTCGTCGTAGGTACAGCGCATATCCACCATGCCCGTCGGAGTGATATTGATAATCCGGTTGGCGATGGTTTGGATAAACTGGTGGTCGTGGGAAGTGAAGAGTACGTTGCTCTTGAA
>JAWLDB010000214.1:0-4547 GCA_041686915.1 Bacillota bacterium | reverse complement strand
GGTATCTCCGGGGTTCCCACTGCCCTCCTCGCTACCTACGGCACTGGGAAACCGGTAATAGTCATTCATACGGAGTATGACGCTTTACCTGGGGTATCGCAGGCAGCAGGCGTGACCGAACGCAAGGAAGTGGTGCCGGGGGCGCCGGGGCACGCGGAAGGGCATAACTGTGGCTCGGCTGTAGCCATGGGGGCGTTGTTTGCCGTCAAGCAGGCGATAGATAAGTACGACTTGCCCGGCACCATCAGGTTCTTTGGCGTGCCGGCTGAAGAGCTGGTGTTGGCCCGGCCGTTCTTTGTGCGTGATGGGTACTTCCGCGATGTGGATGCGGCCATCTGGTGCCACCTGGCTGCGGGCTTCGAGAACAGCTACGGCGTGCGCAACTACGGTAATATGTCGGTGGAGTTCGAGTTCTTCGGTAAGACGGCGCATGCTTCCACTAGCCCCTGGTCCGGGATTAGTGCGGTCGATGCCGTAAAACTGATGGATATCGGATGGGATGTGTTGCGTGAACACCTGCCGCCCACCCAGCGAAGTCACTCGGTGATCCTGAACGGCGGCACCCAGCCGAATGTGGTTCCCGACTATGCGCGCATTTGGTATATGTTCCGAGAATCGACCGGCGAGGGCGTCAAACTCCTCTACGAGCGGGCCAGACAGGTAGCTGCCGGAGCGGCCATGATGACCGGATGTCAATGGAAGTCGAAGGTGAATGCGGCCGTCTGGCCTGGAAGGGACAGCAAGGTTCTTTCAGAAGTCATTCAGTCAAATATCGAATTGGTAGGCATGCCAGAGTGGTCGGATGAGGACGTGGCCCTGGCCAAGGCAATTCAGCAGGCTGCAGGGGTGCCGCCAGTAGGGCTTACTACCAAGCTCTCCGGGTTGGCCCCGGCGGTGCAAGGCACTCACTCCAACGATAACGGCGATATCACCTGGGTGGTACCCCACGGCAAGGTGCAGTTCCCGAGCAACGTTCCTGGCGTACCTTTTCACCATTGGTGCGCTGGCATAGCACCTGCCTCGTCCATTGGCCATAAGGGAGAGGTGGCTGGCGCTAAAGTATTGGCCGGCACACTGATTGATCTACTGACTCAGCCGGAGTTTATAGAGCAGGTAAGGGCTTGCTTTGAGGAAGAGAACCAGGGTGTTGTCTACGAACCGCTGCTGCCACTAGAGACGACTCCGCCCCTCGAGCAAAACAAGACACTGATGGAGAAGTATCGACCAGCCATGCGGCAACATTATTTGCATAAGCAGGTGAGGTTTGAGTAACTGAAGTTGTTCGTCCGCTGGACACAGTAAGACCGGGTGCGTTTTAAAACTGCACCCGGTCTTACTGTGTCCATTTGGAATAGTGCCTTAGCTTAGGTCTCAATCTTGTCTCTCAAGGCTGCATAGCACCCGTATACAAGTACTGCGGTAGCTGCGTACCCGACGAAGGCGATAGTCATATTTAGGCCTGAGAAGAAAGTCAAAGTAGCGCGTATGACCTCAGGATCCCTTGGCCCGAGTGCTCGAACCAGCATTTGAGCAGAACGTGTTAGCAGGGTTATAACGAAAAACCAGAACACATGGCGAGCAAGCACTTTATGCCTGACCATCCCCCTATAGCTGAACCAGATACCCAATACTGACAATCCAATCCTCAGTGCGGAGAGAAGCTGATTTACTTGCACGCTGTTAATTGCACTCACCCCTCCCCCAGGCCAGATAACACCCTAGCGCCAGGACTACAAAGGCAGAGAAACTCAAGTAGATGCTAGTGTTACTGATTTGGCGCGAAACGAGAACTAGAGCCTGATTATTGGGGTGCACTATAAGTATCTGAACCACACTCATAATCTGGATAATAAGGAGGCTAAGGAAGTACAGGAAGACATAGCGAAAGATCGCTCCACGCTTCTCGGTCATACCTCTGTAGCTGAAATGAGTCCCTAGTGTGGCAAGAGCAAACTGCAAGGCGAGCATGATTAGCACCACCGGGCTAATCCTCATATCATCACTCCTCGAAACCAAAGTTCCACTATTTTACTATGAAAGTTCGGGAGCGCTTAGGACTTATCCTCCGTGGGACATGGGGACGTACTTTTTGTCCCATGCGGATGGGACAGTCCCATTCGCTCACTCGGTCTGAACCTGCGCCTTTTTTCTCGAGCAGCATCCTAATCTAGGATATTTGCATTAATCTGCCGAACGGAATATGGTGTATCTTTCCTCTTATAAGTGAAGGGGTGTAACCCCACCATGATAGCGAAAGGAGAGGGCAGATGACGGAACAGCAATTTCTCTCACTCGTTGACCGGCATGAAGCCGGCTTGCGCCTGCTAGCCCTATCCTTGACGCGTAATCAGGCAGATGCAGAAGATGCCCTGCAGGAAGCTATGGTTGTAGCTTATGTGGCTCGTGAGCGCTTGCGCGAAGCGCAGTCTTTTCTCCCATGGGTGAGACGCATCCTTGCGCGGGAGTGTCTTAGGCTCTACCGCCGGGTGATAACGCCTATGGAGCCGGCAGCTATCCACGAAACACTGGCCGGGTGTGAGGACCAGACTGACCTTACTATCTGGAGTATGCTGCAGCACTTGCCAGAGGACTTGCGGCAGGTGGTAGCATTGCGCTATGTGGCTGACCTTAGCCAGGTGGAAGTGGCGCGAATGCTTGGTATTCCGGTGGGCACAGTAAAGTCCCGCCTCAACCGCGCATTGACGCTATTGCGAGCAGACCTGCAGGAGAAGGGGGGTGGGTCAAATGCTCTGTAAGTGGGTAGAGGACAATCTCTTAGCTTACCACGAGGGTACACTAGGCTGGCTGGGGCGTAGTTTGGTGCAGGGGCATCTGCGGCAGTGCTCAGAATGTGTCAGCAAACTGACGGAGCTAGTTGAGACCGCAGAACGGGTGCGCGAGCTACGGAATACGACGCCGGGCCAGTTCACGAGGGGCACCTTGTCTTCGGCCATCAAGGAACGCGTCGGCCAGCTCGATGATGGAACGGCGCAGGCTTATCTACGCTGGTCTGGAAAGCCACCAGTTGCGACTCAAGGCAGAAAGCGAGTACTGCTTGCCACTGCTATGGTCTGCACCTTGCTCATTGCCCTGCTCTTACCCGGCATCGGCCCGTGGCTGCTACGGACCGGGGCCAGCATTCCTGGGATAGATAGTTATCTCAAGCGCATTATCTACCGCGACGCCGGTCTGGACTGGGCCTGGGAACACGGATACCTCTATGGGAAGGGGTTAGAACTCAGCAATGGCCAGCACAAGCTGAGCGTACTTGGCTATGCCGCCGACCCTATTCAAACATCGATCATACTGCTGATCAGCGGGCCGGAGATAGATTGGGACCCGGAGGAAGACTACGCGCAGCCCTACCAGGTATTCATCGCCGACAGAACGTATCTACGGGCACCTCCCATCGTTACCCCTATCGGCTTGCTGCAAGTGTTGCACATTTCGCCTGTAGAACCTGCGGGTGAAGAAGTAGAAGTAAAACTTGAACTAAACGGCGAAGAACTGATTGGCCACAAGCTGTTCATCACTCCTGAAGCAATCTCCAAGGTGAGTACCGAGCAACAGATCGAAGTCAGTGGTCAGGTTGAGGATATCGTCTTGCGGGCGACCAGAATAGTGACCACTCCTGGGCAGGTCATGATTGATGTTGAGGCCAATAAGCCGATCAGATTCTACTGGATGCTGCTACTGGATGGCGATACCGGACAATCAGTGTCAGGTGACTCGCAGCTAGGTTGGTGGCTGGATGGGATGGATGCCAACCGCTGGGGTGCCACTAATTGGCCGCTTGTCTTTTCGAGACTTAGCGGTAAGCCTACCACCATGCGACTGAGGCCTTACGAGTATACAGCAGGGACCGGCGAGATGAACCGTGAGAAACCAGGGTTAGATCTGAGCGACAAGACGCGGGACATAAACTACGAGGTGCTGGATTGGGGCAATACCAGTCGGCAGCTCGTCATCCGTGAGACTAGCTCGGGCATGTACGATGACGTAAGCTTCTGGCCGCGTGCATGGTGGGAGCTAGAGCTAAGAGACGGGCGACGCATTGCTGAGTACCAGCACGTACGTCAAGACATCGCGGACTTTCCAGCAAATCCCTTCAACCCGGAGCGGATCAAGCTAGAACCTGACTGGGAAGTTATAGCCGTCCGCCTAGTGCGCTACGTAAAGCCTTACGCCGAGGTAGTGCTGACGCTGCCGTGAGACAGATGGGACAGTCCCATCTGTCTCACTCAATTTGGCGCTTATTTAATGATCTCCTGGTCCAATATCTCAATGGTGGAAGCGTCGTAGTTAATGAGGCCATCCAGCTTCATCTTCTGCAACTCCCGGGATAAAGAAGTCCTTTGGACGCCAATACGCTCTGCCAGTGCGCTCTTGGTTATCTGTAACTTGATGGTAGTTGAGTTTTCTCTGCGAGACTCCTGCTTTAGGTAAGCTCAGATTCTCTCGCGCAGAGAGCGCTTGATAAAGTGCTTGATCTTATTGCCCAGTAGAACGGTATTGTCTGAGATATGTTCCAGGAAGGCGTTCAGAAA
>JAWLDB010000213.1:0-4557 GCA_041686915.1 Bacillota bacterium | reverse complement strand
GGCGGCACCATTATCAATGTCGAACAGACCAAGGCCATTGTAGAGCTTGCCCATGCCCATGGCATACCGGTGCATGTTGATGGTGCTCGCATCATGAATGCCGCTGTAGGCCTCGGCATCCCTGTAAGAGGGCTGACGGAGCCGGTTGATACTGTAAACGTTTGCTTGTCCAAGGGCCTCGGCACGCCTATCGGTTCAGTGCTGTGCGGCCCTAAGGGTTTCATCAGACGAGCTCGTAGATACCGCAAGATGGTAGGTGGCGGTTTGCGCCAGGTGGGTGTGATAGCAGCAGCCGGTCTATATGCTCTGCAGCATAATGTTGAGCGCTTGGCTGACGACCACACCAATGCCAAGTTCCTGGCTGAAGGCTTGAACAACATTCCTGGCATCCAGGTGAACACTGATTTGGTCCATACCAACATCATCTTGGCGGATATCGCCGGCACGGGTTACTCCACATCCGAGTTTGTCAACCGGATGCTGGAGCAGGGCGTTAAGGCTGGCGCCTTTGGTCCAACTATTATCCGTTTTGTCACCCATTTGGATGTCACCAGGGATGATTGCGCTGCAGCGCTGCAGCGTATCAATGTAGCAGCCAGCAGGTGATTTATCGTGAGTTTTTTTGATCAAAACCGTCATATGACGCTGCGCGAACAGGCTCCATTGGCTGAACGCATGCGTCCCAGGACCATAGATGAAGTTAAAGGTCAACAGCATATCCTGGGGCAAGGCCGTTTGCTCCGCCGCGCGATTATGGCTGACCGCCTCACTTCGCTGATATTCTACGGTCCCCCGGGCACAGGGAAGACAACCCTTGCCCGGGTTATTGCTAATACCACTAAGATGGCCTTCGAACAACTGAATGCCGTTACTGCCGGAGTTGCAGATATTCGCAAGATTATCGCAGCCGCCAAAGAGCGGCTAGGGTTCCATGGACAACGCACTATTCTGTTCGTCGATGAGATCCATCGCTTTAACAAGTCGCAACAAGACGCGTTGCTGCCCCACGTGGAAGACGGTACTATCGTCCTGATAGGTGCTACAACCGAGAATCCGTACTTTGAGGTAAATGCGCCGCTCGTCTCCCGGTCCCGCATTTTCCGTTTAGAGCCTTTGAGCGAAAACGAGATGCAGGAAGTGCTGGAGCAGGCCTTGTCCGATGAGGAGCGGGGCCTAGGGTCAATGCAGGTGCACTTGGATGATGATGCTATGGCACACTTGGTTAGGGTAGCCAATGGTGACGCGCGCACAGCCCTGAACGCTCTCGAGCTGGCCGCCCTTACCACAGAACCCGTAGACGGCGGAAGGCACCTAACTCTGGAGGTGGCAGCCGAGTCGATTCAGCAGCGGGCGCTAATCTATGACAAGAATGGCGACCAGCACTACGATACGGTATCTGCGTTCATTAAGTCCATGCGCGGTAGCGACCCTGATGCTGCCCTGTATTGGCTAGCCCGTATGATTTACGCCGGTGAGGATCCTGTCTTCATCGCCAGACGGATCGTGATTTGCGCCAGCGAGGATGTGGGTAATGCGGACCCCCATGCACTGCTGGTAGCGATGGCGGCGGCCCAAGCTGTACAGTTTCTCGGTCTGCCAGAAGGCCGCATTCCACTGGCACAGGCAGTAACCTATATAGCCTGTGCTCCGAAAGGCAATGCAGCCTACAAGGGCATCAACGCAGCTTTGGAGGATGTTAAGAACGAACAAGCTATCTCGGTGCCCAAACATCTGCGGGACGCCAGCTATAAAGGTGCAAGCAAGCTGGGACACGGAGAGGGCTACAGGTACCCGCACGATGCTCCTGGGCATTATGTTGCACAGCAGTATCTGCCGGATAACCTCGTGGGTAGAGAGTACTACCAGCCTAGCAACAGCGGCTATGAAAAGACTCATAGAGAACGCTTGCAGACCTGGAGAGGGGAAAAGCGATGAGCAGCATGCCCGAGTATTACCAGACCGTAGCGCAGGCTGTACGCGTAAAGCTTCCCGTGGGCCAGTGCCGTTTCTTCTCCTCTGTCAAAGAGGTCAGCACAGAGGCAGAAGCCAAAGTGTTCGTCGAAGAAGTCAGCAAGGAGTTCGCTGATGCCACCCATAATGCTTGGGCTTATAAATTGGGATTTGGTGACCAGGCAATCTGTCGCAGCTCGGACGACGGAGAGCCGGCAAACACCGCCGGTCCCCCAACGCTGCAGGCAATTGAAGGCGCGGAGCTGACCAACGTCGTGGTAGTAGGTACCCGCTATTTCGGCGGTGTCAAGCTAGGTGTTGGCGGACTAATTCGCGCTTACCGTGACTGTGCCCATGCTGGGCTGCAAGAGGCGGGAGTTAGGCAAGAGATCATCATGATGCAGGTCCAGGTGCGGCGGCTCGACTATAGCCAGTTAGGCGACATCCTGCGGGAGATTGAGAGCTGCCGTGGCAGCATTGACAGTATAGATTACGCTCAGACGGTAACAATTAAGGCGAGCATCAAGCCTCGTGACTTGGATCAGCTTAGACAGAGGGTTACAGATCTGACGCGCGGGCAAGGGCAGCTAGAGGTGGAGAATGATGTCAAAAGGTAAGGTTTTGGTTGCGATGAGCGGTGGGGTGGATAGTTCAGTTGCCGCCGTTTTACTAAAGGAACAAGGCTATGAAATCTTTGGCGCGACTATGCGTCTCTGGTCACCTGAAGGCGAAGAGTATTTTGACAATCCAGGTGGTTGTTGCTCGCTCTCATCGGTTGAGGACGCGCGTAGAGTGGCAAATAGCCTTGACATGCCTTTTTACGTACTGAACTTTCGGGAAGCTTTTGCTGAGAAGGTTGTAGACTACTTTATCGAAGAGTATAAAGTCGGGCGCACACCTAACCCTTGCATTGCCTGCAACCGCCATATGAAGTTTGACCTGTTTTTGCGCAAGGCACAGTCGCTTGGTATACAGTACATAGCCACCGGTCATTATGCGCGGCGTGTCTATGATCAGGCGGAGGGTTTGTGGTGCTTGGAGAAAGCCAAGGACGAGGCCAAGGACCAGACCTACGCGTTGTTCAATATTACCCGTGACCAATTGCAGCATATTCTGTTCCCGCTCGGTGACCTCACCAAGCCTGAAGTGCGGGAAATTGCGCGCAAATATGAACTACCTACAGCTGAGAAGGCTGAAAGCCAGGAAATCTGCTTTATCCCCGATAACGACTACAAACGTTTCATCAAAGAAGAAGCTGGCTACGAGAGTCCATCCGGCAACCTGGTGGATGCGTCAGGCAACGTGCTTGGGCAACATACTGGTATTACCAACTATACGGTTGGCCAACGCAAGGGAATTGGATTAACTTCGCCTGAACCGCTATACGTGGTCGATGTGAAGCCAGAAACCAATGAGGTTGTCGTTGGAGGCAGCGGAGAAGTCTGGGCAGACGGTCTGTTGGCCGGCGACGTCAACATTCTCTACTGGCCAGCGGAAGCAGGTCAACATTTTACCGCCAAGATCAGATACGGTGCGAAAGAAACGCCTTGCACTGTGGAGCCGGTAGAGGATAGGCAACTACGAATCAAGTTCCTGCAACCAGTTCGTGCTATCACGCCTGGCCAGGCAGTTGTGGTTTATCTGGGAGACAGGGTAGTTGGTGGTGGCACGATAATTCGCCGTCTAAATCCATAGCTATAGCGATAGGGCAGAACATGTTCTGCACCTACATCGCATGGATGATATGTTTCAATTGATGTAGGGGCTCACGGTGGCGAGCCCGGCGCCCCACGTACCGACGTGGGGCTTTTTGCATACGCCTGTGGCAGTTTAGTATTAATCGGCCAGCCCGCGGCAAAACTATAGGTAACAAAATAAGGTGCATGAGCGCCTATTGTGTTAGCATTGCAGGTCAAGGAGGCGGCAGCGTGCGCAGAGCAAAGCAGTTAATCGGGCTGCCAGTCATCGACCTCACTTCTGGCAAACGCTTGGCTTCCGTTCAATCGGCGTTGGTCGATTTGGCAGGCGGGGAAGTAGTCGCGTTAGTCGTCCAAAAAAGTGGCTGGCTGAAAGATGGCAAAGCCTTGCGCATGTCTGATTTACATGCTATTGGAGACGATGCCATCACTGTGAGCAATCCGGAACCTTGGGTAGCTGTGTCTAAAGTAACAGATGGTAGGCCAGGCCTGGTCACCGCCGACAGGTTGCGTGATCGTCAGGTACTAACTGAGGACGGACGCTTGCTCGGTTCTCTGGAAGATGTGATCATCGACAGCCCTTCTGGCACAATTAGCGAATATGTGCTGTCAGACGGCATAATCCAGGACCTGCTTAACGGCCGCGTTAGCATTCCTGTTCCCGAACAAGCAGTGGTGGGTGAAGAAAGCATCATCGTTCCCATGTCTGTGAACAGGCCGGAAGATGATAACAAGCTACCGGAAGAGTTGCGCATGGATATTAACCCGCCTGACTAGCGGTCGGGTGGTTAAGGAGTTGGGATGTATGGAAACTTTTCGTTGCCCTAACTGCAATAGTCGGGCTGTTGGTAAGGTAGGACACGAACAGTATTATTGCTGGGATTGCTGCATTGAATATAGCCGCAAGAAG
>JAWLDB010000212.1:0-4611 GCA_041686915.1 Bacillota bacterium | reverse complement strand
TATGTTAGAACCTCCGTTGTCTAGTGGTTTGATGTATACTCTTGACATCACATTTTGTCCTGAAACTTGATACAATTGATCTGGGTGTAGCCTACTACAGGCTAGGAAGTCAGTAAGGCGTGGAGGAATGAACATGGCTTCAGAGAAGCATCCACACATTGAGAGAGCGTCTGAAGAGCAGCTCGCCAAGCTACTCCAGGCCAAAGACCCCGTACTGCAGCAGATATACCTCGAGGCGCATCGTTTGGTGCTGGAAACAGTCCCCGATGTGACTTACGCTACAGATTGCAAGGACGGAGAGACAGGTTATGGTATTCGCCAGTATGGTTACGATGGATGGGGCATGGCCGTACTCAGTGCGTATACTCGCTGGGTTTCATTGACTTTGATGCATGGCAGAGACCTCGAGGACCCAGCTGGGCTGCTAGAGGGTACCAAGCGAATGAGGCACATAAAGCTTCGATCATTAGAGCAATTTGCTCAAGTCAAGAGTGATCTGCAGAGACTACTTGAACTCGCGTCGAAGCTGCATACAAGCTAATGAAGCACCTCGCCCTCTCTCGATAGTACCCATGAGTGAACCCCGCGGTTTGATGTGAGACCGTGGGGTTTTACATACCTGAGCCCGGGAATCGGTGGGCTACCGCGACCTACTACCAGGTATCTGATCAGCAGGTCGCTCTTGGGCATGCTCTCACTTCTCTATCTCTGCTTAATCAGATTACCGTCTCTGTCATAGAAGCTGTACTCGCCACCAAAGTTCTCTTCTGGCAGTTTGATGACACTTAAACTTGGACACTCAGTAATCTGCTTAGTAATCAGTTCATCCTGCTTGTCCCCAGAGTTGTACTCCATGCTGAACTGGACGGTACTCAGGGCCGGATTACCGCTGACGGCGATCCAGTAGTTAGCATGGTGACCAACGCCGATATCCTCAACTCTATAAATCAGGTTGTCTCGCTTGTACGCGTGGTCATAGACATAGTTGCCAGCATCGTTTTGCTTAAACACTGCAAAGCCATACTGCGCATCAAAACTGTATCCCACAAAGCGATACTCGTCTATTTCCTCTACTTGGAAGATGGTAACCTGTTCTCTGCCGACTTCCTTGGCGACTTTGGCCTGCATTGCTGGTACGTCATTGAAGGTTGGGTTTGGCCATAAGATGGCAATGCCCACTACCAAGAGTATTAGCAGGCCTCGAAAACGTTTGTTCATGTTGCACCTCGCTCAGTCTTTGTAACCACCCTAATGGGGTAGCCAATATATTGTTACGTCTTTGTGCTGCAAAAGTTACGGTTGCCGGTCTTTTCTTTGTAGCACGCAGCCATCCCACCGGGACACGCCCTCTAGCCGGATAGCTACAACCTTCCCTGCCGGGTTCCGCAAGCAGCGCAGGCTAAGGGGAAGTGACTCAATTAGCAGCACGTCCTTTCCTTGAGGCTGCAGCCACATCTTAGGCCAAAGGAAGTTACTCAGGAGGCAGAGCCGCTCGCCATCATGCGCTACAGTACACTGGGGCTGCCTGTCTCCCACGACCGTAGAGTATGTGCCGTAGATGTCGGCGTCAATCTCTGCGCTTCCCGTATGGAGGCCCAGGCCTAGAAAATCAGCAATCTGCTGCTGGTAGCGCTGCCAATCTGGAGTCGTATTCTCGATGCATAGCTTGGGGATAGTTAGACCTGCTACGAGCTCGTTGGCGTACGCCTGGTAATCCCGCCATAGAGCAATCGCTTTCTCTTCATTGCTGCCTGCTACCGTTTGTGAGTATGGGGCACTGGCATCAGTCTCGATGCACCACTTAGCCCACCGCTCACCGCGTCGTTCCCAGATGCGCCGTAGCGACGCTGCCGCATCCTGCTGCCAGAAGTAGACTAGCGCAGGGTTTAACGGCGTGACGCTCTGCAGAATCTGCTTGATTAACTGCGTAATCCGTCCGCGGTCAACGTTGTTCTGAAACAGTACTCGCGCGGTGTCCTGCAGCAGGTAACTTTCGATAATATGTACCCGGTCGTCACTCTGAGCCATTTCAGCAAAGCGACGCCAGAGCTCTGGAGTCTCCTCGCAGAAGCCCTCAATTTCGGCCTCTCCTTGCAGATGCTCTACGTCAAACCTGGACTCGAGCGGATGACCAGGCTCCTCTTCGTGGTACCACTTGGCCTTGATGCCGCTGGCTTCTAGCTGCTGACAGATGAACTGTGCAGTCGTCGACTTGCCGGAACCAGTAATCCCATCAACCAGAATCAATCTTGATCGATAGCTGTTAATAGCCACTTACTGCACCCCCTACCCCAGTCTGTGTGCCTGTTGGAATTGTATGGGATGGCAGGCGCCCGGTCAAGGTAAAACATTGCTCGGAGCAGATTGAGACGTTGGGACAGTCCCAACGTCTCACTCCAAAGGCAACAAGACCCCACGGTTGCAAATGCCAAACCGTGGGGTCTTAAGCTGCGCTCAGAAGATGGCAGCTACCAGGCGAACGATGTCTAGATCGACCACTTTATAGTACATCTCGACTCCTACGCGTGAGCCTTCAATGATTCTCGTTGCCTTCAGCTTAAACAAGTGCTGAGAAATCGTGGATTGAGGCATGTTGAGATGTTCGCGCAGGAATGTAACATTGCAGCTCCCCGACTTAAGCAAGTTGCGTACTATGCAAATCCTTGCTGGATGGGCCAAGGCTCTTAATTTCTCCGCCGTCTTCGCATTGAGCTCGAGTTCCTTTAATAGCTCGTCTGACACCCTGCATCACTCCCACTTTGCATTTTCCTCTGCTTGCTGATAACTAACACCTTCTGCCACAGCGTTATTTAGCTAGAGGAAACAGTTGTACCCCGGAGCGTTATGGCTTTAGTTGGGCATTTTTCAATGGTCTGCATGACCTTGGACATATCGACAGTCGTTAGGTCACTGACTTTAATCTGTGCTTTGCGATTGTTCAGCTCATAGACTTCTGGAAGCATCCTGACGCAGACGCCACATCCAACGCAGTAATCATCGATGATGGTTAAGCCTTCAGTTTCCGGATTGCTGGTGCCGACAATCTCTTCCTTCTTCACGAACATAGCCATGAAATATCCCATCAGGTAAGTAGCCAAAACCGTTAAGACCCAGCGAATGGCCATGAATCTGGGCCCTAGGAACTTGGCCTCATTAGCAAGCATCGGAACTTTGATAACGGCCCATGTGCTTAGGATTACAACAATGTTTGCCACACCGGCACCCTTGGACAGCAGCATTTTAACAATTGGAAAAGCTGCGTAGATGGGCCCGGCAGACAGACTACCAAGAAGCACGGAGAAACCAAACCCCTTCAACCCGGACTTTTCACCCAAGTTCTTCAGTATGACATCCTTGGAGACCCATACTTCTATGAGCACTGTCAGCATGAAGATCACAGGCATAACCACCAACATCTCACGCAAATAGTGGGTTGTACCTTTCAGGGCCTGGCCGAACTTTTCTTGGGAGATGACGAGGGTTAATAAATATGCGGCGATAGTGAATAACGAGACTTTACTTTTCTTTATGGATTGCAGAAGCGCCATTATATAAAACCTCCCATTATAAAGGCTATCACCAGGGCTGCCAGGATACTAAACAGGCTGCGCAGCAAGGTAAACTTCAGGCCAAACTCCTTGATTTCCAAAGGAAACGTCTTGATGCCTACCATCGTCAGGGTTGTTAAGAAGGCCACCGAGGGTACCAAGTGAGCCCCGCCATCTAACAATGACCCGACCAGTGGGAACGCTACAAAGGCTGGAATGAGCGTAACGCACCCTGCCAAAGCTGCAATAAAGGTTCCGGTTACTGCATCCACACTTGAGAGAAGGCCTGCAATCTCATTGGGAGTGATGATGCTCAAACCTAGGCCAATCAGGAAAATAATCGCGATAATATCCAAAAGCATGCCTTGCATCATGCCCTTGGCCTTGCCCATCGCCTCTTTGGTTAGCCCTCTTTTCTTGAAAAAGGAGTAAGCCATTAGTGGGACCGAAACACCCCAGAGTACCCGTGTAACAATATCCATACTGTTTTCTCCCTTCATCTTTGCCTGGCATCATCTTATAATAGGGGTAAGAAAAAAGGTGTTACCGCGGTAACACCTCAAAGGAGTTTTTCGATGGACTTGGAGAAAATCCAGGAATTTACCCTGCTTAGCACCCTCCCAGCGGAAACAGTCCAGGAACTCATGGCAGAACAGCTGTTCAGAGTCGTTCATTATAACAAAGGACAGAACATTCATTTTGACGGCGATAAGTGTGAATGCCTGGAGCTGATTACCACTGGGAAGGTGATCATTGAAAGAATTGATGAGTACGGCTCGGTCCTGACTATTGTCGAGTTCCATCCGAACGACATCTTAGGCGGGAGCCTCCTGTTTTCGAAAAACCCGTATTACCCAATGACCATTTGGGCTAAAACGGATGTCACGATTATAGAGATCAAAAAGGACACGCTGTTCAATCTCTGCTCTACCAACAGAGCCTTTCTGAACGCCTTCCTGGAACATATCTCAGACAATACCGTTCTACTGGGCAATAAGATCAAGCACTTTATCAAGCGCTCTCTGCGCGAGAGAATCTGCGCTTACCTAAAGCAGGAGTCTCG
>JAWLDB010000211.1:0-4634 GCA_041686915.1 Bacillota bacterium | reverse complement strand
TGCAGGCTCATGCTCTGGACAATCACAGATTTACCTTCCTTGACCAGAGACTTAACTTGCTCTTCAGTCAGTCCGCGCGGATCAGTGATTTGGCGGTTGATCTCGCGGTAATGGTCAAGTCTTTGTAGGTTGTCAGGAGATGTGATAATCGCCAGCAGGAAGGGATTGCCCTCAGTGGATGGGCCCATGTCAATGACCTGCATGCGATCAGACTGTTGCTCGAGTTGGTAGAAGTATTCTACAATCTTGTTCCAGCGCGCTATTTTGCGGTCTGCGCCTAACTGATGACCGAAAAACTCTTGTGGCGACGTAATCTTTGGCATGTTGGCACTCCTTTACATAGGTTTTTGGTAACGAGAACCGGCGAGAGCTTGGCCAATCACCATCTCCCTTCATCAATATGCAGTAGCTCTGCAACTTCGAACTCTGTTTAAGGGGTATTTCGATTGCCGAGGAAATGATTCCTGCTGAGCAACTGAATACTTAGAAAAGCAACACAGTCATAAATACAGAAAACAGCCTGGAACAACGTGTGTCCAGGCTATGAGACTGTGTTCGCTTTAGCGCTTTCCGGTAAGTCGTCTCAATAATCCCTGCCAGCCATGAGCGATGAATTCTGTGATTGTCACGTACTTGTCGATGAAGGATACAATCCAGGACTCCAAATGCCGCGGATAGCCGAATAACTTGGGCCACATGTGCTTCAAGATGATATCTTGCTCCAGTTCGTTTAAGGTGAAGTGCTTCAAGGAATTCTTTAGCGCCACTCTCGGATGGTTAAGACCATGGTTGGGTTGGTTTCCGTTACGCTTGTACTCGTGCCAGTCGTAAAGAAAAAAATCATGCAGCAGGGCGCCCCTGGTTGCTGACACGTAGTTCAGGCGAAGGGCCCTGCAAACACGAAAGGTGAGCCAGGCCACTGCTTTCACATGCTCCAAAATGGACGTCGTGTGGTGAAAAAAGCTATCCAGCCGGCGAAACTCCTTATGCGCCAGAATGTCTTTCGCTATTGAGACGAACTCAGGATCATAGTGCTTATTGGACATAGTTTGATCGACCTCTCTTGTGATAACCGCACCTTCGGGGCAGAATATGTACTGCCGTTTGGCAACATCGGAGGTGAAACCCTCTGTCTCTTTCAACTATTCTGCTCCTTGGGATATCCCTGAAGCTGATTACCACCTTCATCATTGTGCTAACTGACGAACACGAGCCTGCCAGCACTGTAGCCTGGTTGCTGGTAGTATTGCTACTTCCGGGCTTAGGTCTTATTCTCTACCTGTTCCTTGGGAAAAATTTGTTTAGGCAGAGGCTTTTCCACCTGAAGCGTGACGAAGAGGAGGGGCTGATGCAGCAAATTGCAGAGCAACGCCGCCACCTGCAGCAAGAGGGGCAGCGCGCCAAGCTGGGGGAGATAAGCAGGTTTTCTGACCTCATGCAGCTGCATTTGCGCAACAGCCTGGCGCCTGTCACCCACGATAATTGGGTGGAGGTGATAGCCAGTGGAGACGTTAAGTTCAGAGAGCTGTTTAATGCCCTGCGTCGCGCTAAACACTACATTCACCTGCAATACTTCATCATCCGGGATGATGAGCTGGGCCGCGAGGCAATGTCCGTCCTAACTGAGCAGGCGCTCTCAGGTGTCGAAGTGAAGGTACTTCACGACGGACTCGGTTCGGTCAGCCTGCCCAAAGACTTTTTTGATGATCTGAAAGCTGCAGGAGGTGCGGTGGGCACTTTTTTCCCGCCAAAGCCATCCCTGCTTAAGTTTCGTTTAAACTTCCGCAACCATCGCAAGATCTGTGTGGTCGACGGAGTGGAAGCTTTTGTCGGTGGGTTTAACATCGGTGATGAGTATTTGGGTGACTCGAAGAAATTTTCCAGTTGGCGGGACTTGCATGCACATGTGAAAGGCAGCATGGTGGATAGTTTGGAGCAGCGCTTTTTATTGGATTGGCGTTTTGCTACCAAGAGCGATTCCATCCCAATGCAGGAGTATACTCCGAAACAACACCCAGCCGGCGATGTCAGCGCACAGGTAGTCTCCAGTGGCCCTGACTCCAAATGGCAGGCAATTAAGGATGGGTACCTTAAACTGATTATGTCGGCGAAACAGAGTATCTACCTGGAAACCCCCTATTTCATTCCCGACCAAAGTCTACTTGATGCACTACGCATTGCCAGCCTGTCCGGTGTGGATGTCCGTGTAATTACGCCCGCAAAGCCTGACCATCCGTTTGTTTACTGGGCTGGGCTGTCCTATATGGGTGATCTACTTCCGTCAGGAGTGAGATTCTATCAGTACAAGAAAGGATTTATCCACAGCAAGTTACTAATCGTGGATGGGGAAGTTTGCTCCCTGGGGACGGCTAACTTTGACATCCGGAGTTTTAAGCTCAATTTCGAGGTCAATCTTTTCATTTATGGCCGCGAAACATGCAAGAAGCTGCAGGAACTCTTCACGAAAGACATGCTGAACTCATGCGAACTAACCTGGGACGAGTATCAGCAACGCAGTGGCTGGACCAAGGTTAAGGAAGCCTTTTCACGCATGCTGTCACCCGTGCTGTAAGGGAAGACAGAGACCTAAAGAACATACAAAAAACCCGGCCTAAAAGGCCGGGTTTTGTTTGCGTACCAACTGGTTTCTACCAGCGGGACCTCTTGTTGGAGAAGCAATCTTGGCAGTAAACCGGACGGTCACCGCTCGGACGGAACGGAACTTGAGTTTCCTTACCGCACTCTGCACATGTAACAGTGTGCATTTCGCGAGCTTGACGCATACCGCCACCCATGCCGCGGCCACCGCCGCCACCATTCTGGGCCTTACGGGCAGAGCGGCACTCGGGGCAACGACCTGGTTCGTTCTGGAAACCACGGGTTGCATAGAATTCCTGCTCCCCAGCGGTGAAAACGAACTCCTTGCCGCAATCACGGCAATTAAGATTCTTGTCTTGATACATTAGTTCAACCTCCTTTCCCAGGATCTCGCGTCTTGTTTGAATTGGCCTGGAGAACGGAGGTTAAGTGAAAGCCTAACATGTTCCAGATACCTTGTCTTCAGCCATACACCAGACGACTATAGTTATTATAGCACACGCGGCCGGGAATGCAAACTTTTTGATTGGATAATTTTTTAAATGTGTAGACAAGCACCCAGCGATACAAGAAAACACCAATCATACCGGCTTCTCTGAGGAGCAAACTAAGACTGCGAGCCAGAGTGCCGCAGAGAAAACTCAAGGAGGAATGCCACTTGGCACAGCAGCACATTCATTGCACGGTAAACACCTGCCATTACTATGGCCAGGGCAACAAATGCTTAGCTAACGAAATCGTAGTAGTAAACGACCAGTTTGGCAACGCTCAACCTGATAACGTGGATGCAACACAAGCATCAACCTTCCCACCTACACCTGCTGATACTTGTATGCAGACCTGCTGCAAGTCTTTCGTTCACAAAGGTTCAGCACAGATCAACGCAGATGGTGTAACCAAGAGCCAATCAAACTATGGCGGGAACCAAAACATGATGAACAACAACATGAACAACAATATCAACGCCATGAATAACATGGGTGGCGGCCAGTACCGTACTCGCTACTAATTCTGTAGCACTTAGGCAGACAGGCCAGGCGAAAGCCGGGCCTGTCTCTTTTTATTCTATGCGTGACATGCGTCACAGACCAAAGCAATTGTTGCTTGCTATCCTAGACACAGAAAGCAATATACATCTGCAGTTCACTAGATTGAGTAATTGGCAGCTCTGGGCAAGAACATAGCAAATCAGGAGGAATATATAGATGAAGAGAGCTATTATCAGAATTGACGAGGAGAAGTGCAACGGCTGCGGACTTTGCGTACCCAACTGTGCTGAAGGCGCTATCCAGATTATAGATGGCAAGGCAAAGTTGATTGCCGACAAGTTATGTGACGGACTAGGCGCATGCCTAGGTCATTGCCCACAGGATGCTCTGCACATTGAAGAGAAGGATACCGACGCTTTCGACGAAGCTGCAGTGCATCAGCACCTGGCCAATGCTACAAAACCATCCGCTCCCGCGCATGACCATGCTGTTCACGGTCATGCAGGTGGCTGCCCAGGCAGCCGCATGATGACCTTTAACCGTCCAGCAGATGCAGCTCCTGTCAGCCCTGCGCAACCGATGCGTTCGGAGCTGACCCAGTGGCCGGTACAACTAACCCTGGTACCACCTACAGCTCCTTACTTCCAGGACGCTGACATCTTGATCGCGGCCGACTGTGTGCCATTCGCTTATCCTGACTTCCACCGCAAGCTTCTGCGCAACAAAGCGTTGGTGATCGCGTGTCCCAAGTTGGATGATGTCGGGCCTTATGTTCAGAAACTGACTACAATCTTCCGTGAAAACAGCATCAACTCAATCACCATTGCCCACATGGAGGTGCCGTGCTGCTTTGGCCTCGGCCAATTGGTCAAGACAGCCCTCAATCAAGCGGGACGTACCGATATCCCTGTGTTTGATATCAATATCGGTGTACAGGGCGACGTCAAATTCTAAAAGTGTCCATGAAAAAGAGCAGGATTAAGCTGAAGTGCACCCCAAATGTTAGACACAATCTAGCATTTGGAGGTGCACTTTTCTTGTGACGAA
>JAWLDB010000210.1:0-4765 GCA_041686915.1 Bacillota bacterium | reverse complement strand
GTGTGCGTGTGTTTACTACCGACGACTTGATGCAGTTGGCCCTTGATATGGTAGGAATGCAAGAGGTTCCTGGCGACAGTGCCATTTATTATCCAGGAAGGAATATCAGGAAGGTCTTATTCGGTGTTGATATAAGCACGGCGGAGCTGGCAACAGCCAAGCAGCTGGGTTATGACGCCGTGATTGCCCATCACCCTCCTATGCTTGCGGCAATTCCTGCCTGGAAAGTCTACTTGCGCCATATAGACTCCATGGTAAAAACTGGGGTGCCTGAGGCTGCAGCCCGGGCCGCAGTCGTTCCCCGGGCAGAGAGCATAGCTGGTGGCTTTCAGTCCGCCAACCATGATCATTTTCCGTCCATTGCCCGCTTGCTGGACATGCCCTTTATGAACATTCACGCTCCTCTGGATGAGCTGGGCAGAAGGATTATGCAGGACACGGTTGACGCTTGCCTGGCCGAAAACCCGGAGGCAACACTGCAGGAAGTCGTGGACACATTGAACCGACTGCCAGAGTTCCAGAGTGCTTTCACCCAGATAGAGGTTGCAGTGGGAGACCCGGAGTCCAAGGCCGGCCAGGTAGTAGTAGCGCATGGCGCATTGACTAATGGTGGCTATGCTGTGGCCAACACCTATTTTGAGCATGGCGTTGAAACTGTGCTTTACATCCATATCGGGTATCCAGACCTGCAAAAACTGCGCACTGAAGGTAAAGGTCAGTTGATCGTCACCGGCCACATCAGCAGCGACCTGGTAGGTATCAACCCGTTTGTGCGTAAACTGCGGGAAGCTGGGGTGGAAGTCACTACTATCAGTGGCATTCGTGAATAAACTCAGGAATAGGGGTGGTGAATATGTCCGGTATAGTGTTTGAAAGGCCAAAGGACTTACGGGCTGCTTGCCGGTCGGGTGAGTTTACCGGCGTGACTTCCGGTCAGGCACCGAATTATGCTCAGGCTAATCTGGTGTTATTGCCTGAAGACTGGGCGTTTGATTTCCTGCGTTACTGCCAGGCTAATCCCAAGCCATGCCCGGTACTGGAAGTAACTGACCCAGGCAATCCGCAGTTGAGTTACACTGCGCCGGGTGCCGACCTGCGCACTGACTTGCCACGCTACCGAGTCTATCGCAATGGGCAGCTGGTGGAAGAAGTCACCAACCTGACATCTCTCTGGCAGGATGATCTGGTGGGTTTTCTGATTGGCTGCAGTTTCAGTTTTGAAGGCCCTTTGCTGGATGCGGGTATCCCCATCAGGCACATTGAACTAAACCGTAACGTACCGATGTATCGTACCAACATCGCTTGTCGGCCAGCCGGACGTTTTCATGGCCCTATGGTGGTAAGCATGCGGCCTATGCCTGCCCGTGAGGCAATTGCAGCTATTGAGATCACCAGCCGTCTGCCCGCTGTGCATGGCGCGCCCGTGCATATTGGTGACCCAGGTTTGATTGGGATAGTAGACTTGCAGCAACCGGACTATGGTGATCCGGTCCCGGTGCTGCCAGGTGAGTTGCCAGTGTTCTGGGCTTGCGGAGTGACGCCTCAAGCAGCAGCCCTTGCCAGCCGCCCGCCGCTGATGATTACCCATGCTCCGGGACACATGCTAGTGACTGATCTTACCAACCAGGAGTTGGTAAGCAGGAAATGAAAAACGGCTAAGGGATGGGATATATATGGAAGATATTTGTCAGCAGTTGCTTGCTTTGATTGCGCAGGACCCCGGCAAAAGGTTGATTCCCAAGTTGGCGAGAGTAGAACCTTTGCTTTCTGCTCTCGATGCTCTGGCTCAGGCAGAACGCGTCATGTTGGTAAGTGGGTTCTATATCGGTCGCGCGCAGGCCTGGGAGACTGATGGGCCCTTGGGAACCCTCATCCTGGCTGACGCCTTGTCGCGGGCAGGAGCTGAGGTAACCGTATTGACTGATGAAGGGGCTCTCCCCGTATTTTCCAGTGGGAGTAGGCTCTTGGAAAAACCGGTTGAGCTTCTAGGTTTGCCTGCCGGCAGCCGTCCCGACGCCATCAGCCTGATTGATCGCTATCAACCCGACGTAGTGGTAGCTATCGAACGCACCGGACGGAGCAGTGATGGACGCTATTACAATGCTAGCGGCTTTGATGTCACAGAGCATGTGGCGCATTTGGATGACCTGTTCATAGAGGCCATGAAGCGCAAGGTCATCACAATTGCCGTGGGGGATGGCGGAAACGAGTTGGGTTTTGGAGCATTGCTGACCGAAGCACAGGATTTACTGGGTGATGCGTCGCACATAGCCTGCACTACGCCCTGCCACCATCTGATTCCTTGCGGAGTAAGCAATTGGGGTGGTTACGCGCTAGCTGCACTCTACGCACTGCGTCAAGGCTCTCCATGTCTTACCGACGAGCTTACACTACAGGCAATGCTAAGTGCCATCGTTCAGGCGGGTGCCATTGATGGCGTCGCCGGCTTACCTGTGGAGACAGTCGATGGTTTGCCACTGACAGTTGAAACGGGAGTTTTTCGCGGAGTTATGGGTACGGTAGACGCTTTCCGGCGTTCGAAGACACAGAGCGCAGACTAGATAAGAAGCCAGGCCCTGCCTGGCTTTTCTCGTGGTTTGACCGCGCCTGTGGCAAACTGGCAGAGCAGGAAGGCAATTGTACAAGCTAGGCAGCTCTGTTATAATTAAGCCCGATTTTACCATTTTTGCTCTGTGCGATGCTACGCTAGTGACGCTCGCATCTGCTTGGGCAGTCAGGGGAGTGAAGGTAGTGACGGCAGATACGGCCTATTGGATTGCGATATCGCGTATGCCTGGGATTGGGACGGGCAGAGCACTTAAGCTACGTGACCATTTTGGCTCAGGGTTAGATGTGTGGCAGGCATCTGTGGCCGAATGGCGAGGAGTGCTGGGCATGAAACCTGAGCGAGAAGCTATACTGGCCGCTGAAAAACGGCGGACCGAGCCTGAAACATTCTGGCGGGAGTTGGACAAGCAGGGTGTTTGGGCAGTGAGCATCGCTGACGCCGCTTACCCACAGCGTCTCTTTCAGCTATTTGATCCACCGACAGTGCTCTACGGGCAGGGGCCTCTCCCAACCAAGCCCAGGCATTCGCTAGCTATCGTCGGCGCACGTCGCATGACCGCCTATGGCAAGGCGATCACAGCTAATTTGGTGCAGGGACTGGCGGATTCAGGGGTAACCATTGTCAGCGGCCTAGCCCGAGGTATTGACGGTGAGGCTCATAAGGCAGCACTATCTTCTGGCCTAACCACTTGGGCGGTGCTGGGGAGTGGGCTGAAGCGTGTTTATCCGCCTGAACATCGCACCTTGGCCCAGGACATACTCGAGAGCGGTGGCAGTCTGCTGAGTGAGTATTGGCCGGAGGTTGGGCCTGAGACGCACCATTTCCCAGCCCGCAATCGCATAATCGCTGCGTTGGCAGATGCAGTTCTGGTGGTGGAAGCCGATGAGAAGAGCGGTTCTTTGATCACCGTTGACCATGCTTTGGAACTGGGCCGTGATGTTTTTGCGGTGCCTGGCAACATAACCAGTCGCCAAAGCCGCGGAACCAATAAGCTTATCCGCGAGGGGGCCCGTTTAGTAGCTTCTGCTCAGGACATATTATCTGAATGGGGCATGTTGGAACAGCCGGCGCCTCGCTTGCACAAGCTTACACCCGTCGAACGCGTGACTTGGGAAGCTCTGTCTGATGAGCCAAGAACGGTAGATGATATTCTCGAACATTCCGGCCTGACCGCCGCCGAGGTGCTGGCGGCCTTGATGTCGCTGCAGCTAAAGGGTCTGGTCGCTCAGGTTGCGGCTCAGTGCTATGCACGGTCGGTGGGTGCATGAAGTACGTGTTCCACGGCAAAATAAAACGTAAACACCACTTCCAAACAATAACAGACCTAAAGCTTTATACCGTGTGCCTAGCCAACATATGTGTAAACTGGCCTGTGTATATTTAGGTCAGGCATAGTAGCACGGGGGGAGGGATTTTCATGGCACAGAATCTGGTGATTGTTGAGTCACCTGCTAAAGCCAAAACGATCAGCAAGTATCTGGGAAAGCGTTATACAGTCAAGGCGTCTCTGGGGCATGTGAGGGATTTGCCTAAGAGCCAGTTCGCCGTTGACGTTGAACACGGATTTGAGCCAAAGTACATAACCATTCGGGGCAAGGGTCCTGTACTGAAAGAGCTAAAGGACGCTGCCAAGAAGGCTCAAAAAGTCTTTCTGGCAACTGACCCTGACCGCGAAGGCGAAGCAATATCCTGGCATTTGGCGCATGTCCTTGATGTGGATCCAACCGCACCATGCCGGGTCACTTTTAATGAAATTACCAAGAATGCAGTACAAGCTGCCTTTAAGCATCCGCGTCCGATCGATCAGGACTTGGTCAATGCTCAACAGGTCAGGCGTATCCTGGACCGCATTGTTGGCTACCGCTTGAGTCCTCTCCTGTGGAAAAAGGTGAAAAAGGGCCTAAGCGCAGGTCGTGTTCAGTCAGTGGCAGTACGCCTCATCTGTGACCGGGAAGACGAGATTAACGCTTTTATACCAGAGGAGTACTGGAGCATTGTTGCGGAACTTGTAACTGGTGAGAAAGAGAAGTTGGATGCCAAATTCTACGGCCGTAAAGGCGAGAAGTTGGAGCTTGGGAACCGTGAACAAACACAGGAGGTATTGCAGGCCGTACGCAAGGCCCCCTTTGTCGTTACCGAAGTTAGGCCAAGCGAACGCAGACGTAATCCTGGAGCACCCTTCACTACCAGCACTTT
>JAWLDB010000209.1:0-4790 GCA_041686915.1 Bacillota bacterium | reverse complement strand
CAGAGGAAAACCTGGGCGCGGCTACTGCTGCCAGAAAACTCGGCGAACATGCCCAAGCCATAGGCGGCATCGTAACGGCTGTGACCGACATAGCGGAGCAGACTAACTTGTTGGCGTTAAACGCTTCTATTGAGGCAGCCAGGGCAGGCGAACACGGACGAGGTTTTGCGGTAGTAGCAGAAGAAGTGCGTAAGCTCTCAGAGCAGTCTGCTGATTCAGCTGAACAGATTGCGCAGTTGGCGGTTGAGATCCGCCAGACCGTCAAGACGGTTGCCGATCAGTTGGAATCCGGAGCTGCCAGGGCAGAGCAGGACCGTGCCCAGGCTGACCAGGCGCAGGTTCAGCTGCGCGACCTGGGAGCAGCGGTCAACCAGATTGTCACTCAGAGCGCAACCATCACGCGTATGGCAGAGGAAGTCGCTGGGCGGGCAACTGAAGCGACTGATGCCATGCAGCGAGTAGCGGCTGTCAGCCAGCAGACAGCGGCCGGGGCGGCAGAAACTGCTGCATCCACCGAAGAGCAAGCTGCCTCAATGGAGACAGTCACGTCGGCTGCCAAGCGCCTGCAGGGGCTGGCAGAGCAACTGCATGAGTATCTGGATAGATACTCCCGAGACATCGAACAGAACGAAAAGCTACGCACGCTGTCCAGCCGTGGGCTTGCCTTGCTCGAGCCAAAAGCCAGTGAACCTGGCTTCCAGGGTTTGAAAACAGACGAAATGCACAAAGTGCTGGAGAAGATTGAACTCGAGTATGGTATCTTCGAGTTTGCGTTTGTCGTTAATCGCCAGGGTGAACTAATCGCAGGCTCGCGCAACATCGGTGAGGCTAATGTAGTCCATCGTCCCTGGTTCCGTCAGGCGTTACAGGGCAAGCCTGTCGTTTCTGAGCCCTATGTTTCTTCGCTGACCAGTCGTACGTGTGTGACGGTAGCATTGCCCATCAGGCATCCATCCGGAGATCTGGTAGGCGTGCTGGGCGGAGATGTGAGCGTAGCGTAGACACGCGCCAGAGCAGGTTTTGTCGATTGCTGTCGGCTTGTATAAAGCAGAAGGCGTACTATATAATAGGAATAGTGTACGGCGAAATGTCATGGATACCATGACATTTTCTGCTGTCTTACTGACCTAAGAGCAAGCAATCGTGTACAGGAGATGATTAGCAGTGAAGGTTGCCGTAGCCAGCGATCACGCTGGATTTGAACTTAAGGAACAGGTGCGTAAATGGCTGGAGAACTGGGGCTTTGAAGTTACGGACTTTGGTTGCGGTTCACTCGAGTCTGTAGACTATACCGACTACGCAATTCCGGCTGTGCAAGCTGTTAAGGACGGCGAATGTGAGCGGGGCATCCTGGTTTGTGGCACGGGCATCGGCATGTCCATTGCCGCCAACAAATTCCCCGGCATCCGCGCTAGCCTCTGTCATGACCTTTTCTCAGCACAGGCCACCCGGGCACATAACGATAGTAACGTGCTTTGCATGGGGTCCCGGGTTATCGGTGTTGGGTTAGCTGAAGAGATTGCGCATATCTGGCTACATACAGATTTTGAAGGAGGGCGCCATCAACGGCGGATAGATAAGATCACCGCTATTGAAGAGCGCTTCTGTTCAAAGTCATGAACGAGGGCATCTTTGGAGAACAGCTGGAAAAGGCGTTGGCCGAGCTCGCGGGCAAGCTTGAGCTCCGGCCGGGGCAAATCTTTGTAGTCGGCTGCAGCACAAGTGAAGTTTTAGGCGAACATATTGGTAAGGGTTCGAGCGTAGCCGTTGCCAAGGCACTGCACGGCCCCCTATCCCGCTTTGCCGAGCAACATCAGCTATACCTAGCTGTGCAGTGTTGCGAGCATCTAAACCGAGCTTTAGTTGTGACCAGGGAGTGCCAGGAACGCTACGGGTTGACTGAGGTGAGTGCCATTCCTCAGCCAGGTGCCGGTGGCTCCATGGCCTCGGTGACCTGGGTGCGCATGAACGAACCGGTGCTGGTAGAGTCCATCCAGGGCCATGCCGGTATAGACATTGGCGATACTTTCATTGGCATGCATTTGCGTGCTGTCGCTGTACCTGTGCGCACAACCATTCAGCAGATTGGAGCTGCACATATAACTGCCGCTAAAACCCGTCCAAAACTGATTGGTGGAGAGCGAGCTGTATATAAGCAAACAGAAGGAGTGTTGAAAACATGTCTCTAAAACTGGTAGACCCGGAAATGCAGCAGGTGATTGATCAGGAACTGGAGCGCCAACGGGGTAATCTGGAGCTTATCGCTTCCGAAAACTTCGTCAGCAAGGCGGTACTCGAAGCAATGGGTACGGTGCTCACCAACAAGTACGCCGAGGGCTACCCTGGCAAGCGCTATTATGGCGGTTGTGAAGTCGTTGACATCGCCGAAAACTTGGCTCGTGACCGCGCTAAGCAGCTCTTTAACGCTGACCATGCCAACGTTCAGCCACATGCTGGCGCAATGGCCAACATGGCTGTTTACTTTACCGCGATTAATCCTGGTGATACTATCCTGGGCATGAACCTCTCCCATGGCGGTCATCTGACCCATGGCAGCCCTGTTAACTTCTCCGGCATTCTCTATAACATCGTGCCTTACGGCGTTGATGAGGCTACCGGACGCATCGACTACGATCAAGTTCGCAAGCTGGCTGAAGAGCACAAGCCCAAGCTAATTGTGGCTGGTGCCAGTGCATATCCACGCACCATAGACTTTGCTGCTTTCCGTGAGATTGCAGACGCAGTCGGCGCAAAGTTGATGGTTGACATGGCCCATATCGCCGGTCTCGTAGCTACTGGTCTGCATCCCAGCCCGGTTCCCCATGCCGAGTTTGTTACCAGTACTACACACAAGACCCTGCGCGGTCCGCGTGGTGGCCTGATCCTCTGCAAGAAGGAATATGCTAAGGCTATCGACAAGGCCGTCTTCCCCGGTATGCAAGGCGGTCCGCTGATGCACGTCATCGCTGCCAAGGCTGTTTCCTTCAAGGAAGCCATGAGCGACGAGTTTGTCACCTACCAGCAACAAGTGTTGAAGAACGCCAAGGCACTGGCTGAAGGTTTGATGGGTCGTGGGTTTAACCTTGTTTCCGGCGGCACCGATAACCACCTGATGCTGGTTGACCTGCGCAACAAGCAGCTTACCGGCAAGAAGGCTGAGAAGGTGCTCGACGAAGTGCGGATCACCGTTAACAAGAACACCGTTCCGTTTGATCCGGAAAGTCCGTTTACCACTAGCGGCATTCGCATCGGTACTCCGGCAATGACCTCCCGTGGCCTGAAAGAAGCCGACATGACCAAGGTTGCTACTCTCATTGCTGATGCCCTCGAAAATGCAGACAACGAGACGATGCTGGCCAAGGTACGCAAGGGCGTGGCCGAGCTCTGCGAAGCCTTCCCGCTTTACGAGTAGTCTTTCATAAGCGCCATGACAGCGCAGGATGTGCATAATGCGTCCTGCGCTGCTCTATATACTGATGTCAGGAGGTAACACGAATGCCTAACGTCTTTGTACTGGATCATCCATTGCTACAGCACAAACTCACATTTATCCGCGACAAGAATACAGGTTCCAAGGACTTCCGCGAGTTGGTGGAAGAGCTGTCCATGTTGCTGGCTTACGAAGTAACCCGCGACCTCCCGCTGGAGGACTACGAGGTAGAGACCCCTGTTGCAGTAGCCCAAACAAAGGTCCTGGCCGGTAAGAAGCTGGGCATCATTCCTATACTGCGTGCTGGCTTAGGTATGGTAAATGGCATGCTGCGCTTGATTCCAGCTGCTAAGGTTGGCCATGTCGGCCTCTACCGTGACCCCGAAACCTTGCAGCCCGTCGAGTATTACGTCAAGCTGCCTAGTGACATTGCCGAGCGCGACCTGATTGTGGTGGACCCGATGCTGGCAACCGGCGGATCAGCCGCCGCCGCCATCACTTACCTGAAGGGTCAGGGCGCCCAGAGCATCAAGTTTGTCTGCCTGATTGCTGCGCCCGAGGGCATCAAGGCTGTGCATGACGTACATCCAGACATCGATATTTACACCGCTTCGGTTGATGAATGCCTGAATGAGCATGCCTACATCGTACCTGGCTTGGGTGACGCAGGCGACCGCTTGTTTGGAACCAAATAGGGGGATATATGCGCGCCAGTTGGGACGAATACTTCATGCAAATCACCAACGTGGTTGCCACCCGTTCTACCTGCCTGAGAAGGCAAGTAGGAGCGGTGATTGTCAAGGATAGACATATCACCGCCACCGGGTATAACGGAGCTCCCCGCGGTTTGGCCCATTGCGGCGAGGTAGGTTGCCTGCGTGAGCAGCAGGGGATTGCTTCTGGCCAGCGCCACGAGCTCTGCCGGGCGCTGCACGCCGAACAGAATGCCATCATTCAGGCGGCAGTATCCGGGGTATCTATCGCAGACGGCACCCTTTATACCAACGTCTTTCCCTGTGTGCTCTGTGCCAAAATGCTGATCAACAGCCGCATCAAGCGGATTGTGTTTGCCATCGACTATCCGGATGAGCTCTCCCGCTCCCTGCTCAAGGAAGCCGGAGTTGAACTGGTCCAGTTCTCCTAAGCCCCGTTTATCGGGGCTTCTTCTATGCCCTGACAACCTATCCTATCCGTAGGTATGCGACCCACGGGGACGGTTCTTGGGGGTCATCCAGCTCAAGAGCGGAGCATGTTCAAGTTAGGGACGGACCAGACCCTCCCGCCTTTCTCGAAAGACATTCCTTCATGCGCTGTCCTTGGGAGGCCGTAACAGTGTGGAGGCAGCTTAGCTGCCTCTGTT
>JAWLDB010000208.1:1800-4799 GCA_041686915.1 Bacillota bacterium | reverse complement strand
CACTCCTTTTGGGCACTTATGACTGTTTAGTGCTCAACACAGAGGCCGATTGTCTTTTGTTCGCGAGTACAGACCGTGTGGTTCCGGTATTCGGCTGCCACGGTGGCCAGGCCTAGCTTTGCCAGCTGAGCCCGTTCTCCCGGCAACAGCTCCTCTGGCTTGGCCTTTACCATCCACTCACCACAAGCACTGCATTTTGCCAATCCATAGAAGGCCGTAATTTCTCCAGGTTCGCGTAATTTGGCCACTCGCAGACTCCCCCTCTTATTTGACCTCTTCGGTCGTCTCTTCTCTTAATGCCTATGATAGTGGGGGATAGTCCTATGCCTCGGTCCGCAAACGGTAGTGCTGGTACATGAGTCTCGTTGGAAGGTTTTTCTGAATTATGGGAATGATACTTCTGGGTGAAGTATATGAAAACTAACGGGTATTGCCGAAAAGCCTGCTTGTTATTGATTAGCGTGATAGTGTTGGTCTATTTAGCTTCCGGCTGTAGACAGCAGCCGCAATTTACTTCCTATGAATTGGTTACCAAGGACGGTAGGGTGCTTGCCCATACAGAAGTGATGCCAACACCTGGTGACCAGTATTGGGATGCTGCTTCTGATACCTGGTATACAGTAGTTGATGTGCAAGGAGCTACTGGAGTAATGCTGCCGGAGCCCGAGGCAAGGCCGCTGCTGCGTGCGCAACAGATGCGCAGGGCAGGTATCTGGCTGTTGTCTGCAGTCCTGCTGCTATTGGTGTTCCGACGACTACGACGCCGCAGAATATCCTGAGGAATACGAGAGGCCCGCAATGCTGCGGGCCTCTCGCGATGTTAGGGGCGATCGTTCGGCGAACCCTTATCTACGGATCTTGCCGTGCACCAATGCGTGCAGGTGCAGCGCATATTCCGTCAAGGTCAAGACGACGGAGGTCCAAATCGCCCCCGAGATGCTTAGCGACGACTGGCCCAGCATAGCTGGCACGAAGCTTAGCAGTGCGATAAACAGTGGTGCATCCGCCAAGGCTGTCCAAAATGCACCTATGCGGCGCAGCAACAATAGGTCGATTACGTGAGCCGCCAGTGCAAGGGCTATTCCAGCCCAGAGTGCATTTATGCCACCAAGGGACATGTCAGCTACAGCAAAATCTACGGCGGAAAGTGCTGCCGGGAAAACAATCAGCTTAATCAGCAGGCTACTCATAATCTGCCTCCTTATTCAACGGGCAACACAAGTTCTGAGTTGCACCGCAGTGTCTCTTATAGCTTTTTCCTCACTCTGGCAGTTTTATCAAACAAGGAATTAGGCTTGTCCTCCCGAATATCTCTGGAGACGAGAAACGACGAGGAGGCAGAAACAATGAATTTCTGGAGGTCACAAGCCAATAGCCTGGCTGGGCAGTTGGTCAGCATGCGTAGGTACATTCACGAGCGGCCGGAGCTGGGTTACGAAGAGACCGGTACAGCAGCCTATTTAGCAGAGATTATGTTAGCGGAAGGGATTGAGGTTCAGCAACAGGTGGGTGGAACCGGCCTGGTTGCTATCATCAAGGGCGAAAAACAAGGCCGGGTGATTGCGTTACGCGCCGATATGGACGCTCTTCCGATAGATGAAACAACCGGCCAGGCATATGCTTCAAAGACGCCCGGAGTTAGTCATGCCTGCGGTCATGACTCTCACGCAGCTATGCTGGCCGGGGTAGCGCTCTTATTGCATCGCAACCGCAATCGTTTGAACGGTACTGTCAAACTCTTTTTCCAGCCGGCAGAGGAGTGCCCTCCCAAAGGAGGGGCTCAGCCGATGATCGACGCGGGGGTGCTGAAGAACCCGCAAGTTGATGCCATCTACGCGTTGCATACTGCAGGAGATATGCCAGTCGGCACTATCGGCATCGCACGTGGCCCAATGATGGCGGCCAGCGATCGGGCTGAAATCAAGATTATCGGCAAGGGCGGCCATGGTTCTGCTCCGCACCAAACTGTCGATGCTGTGCTCGTAGCAGCGCATGTAATAGTAGCCTTGCAGAGCATCGTGGCTCGTAACACCAATCCGTTGGCCCCGGCCGTTTTGACCGTAGGGGTAGTGAAAGCGGGTTACCGGTACAATGTAGTGGCAGATACGGCTGAGCTTGACTGCACTATTCGCAGTCTCGACCCGATAACAAGGCAGCTGCTGCGGGAGAAAATTGAGCAGATTGTCGCAGGTGTTACCGCAGCTATGGGAGCCAAATATGAGCTGGAATATACTCTCGGCTATCCGTCTGAGCCAAATACTGATAGGGAAGTTGAGCAGGTTGTACAGGCTGCCAGGCAAGTGCTGGGCGAAGGTTCAGTAATCACGTTGGAGTCGCCGTCTATGGGCGGTGAGGACTTTGCCTACTTCCTGCAGCAAGTGCCAGGTGCACTTTTCTGGCTAGGCAGCAGGCTTGACGATGGTAGAGAGCAACACCCCGCTCATAACCCAGGCTTTGATCTCAATGAGAAGGCTCTGCCGTTAGGTGTGGCAATGCTCTGCGAGTTAGTGGAACAGGAGCTGGCGTAAGTGAAACAAGAAGGACGGTCTTGGCCGTCCTTCTGCCTATGTCAGTCAGAAACCGGTCATAGATTGGCCGATACAGGGGGTGAGCGGGTGAAAGCTATCGTTAACGGCCAGGTCTTGCTAAACCAGGAGGTATTGACAGGTGTCGCAGTTGTCTTCGACCGGGAGATTCGGGAGTTGGTTTCACCAGATAAGCTGCCTGGCTATGTGGAGCAGGTAATTGATGCGGGCGGGCTGATTGTATCTCCAGGTCTGATTGACCTGCACATCCATGGCTGTGCCGGCTATGACGTGATGGATGGATCGTTGCATTCACTGGAGCAGATTTCTGCCGTGCTGGCAGCACACGGGGTAACGTCATTCCTGCCAACCACTATGTGTCGCCCGCAGGATGAACTGGAAAACGCTTTGCAACTGGTGCGTGTCGCTATGCAGCTTGGTCTAGCAGGTGCTCAAGTATTAGGTGCTCACCTG
>JAWLDB010000208.1:0-1790 GCA_041686915.1 Bacillota bacterium | reverse complement strand
GGAGGGGCCGTTCCTAAATCCAGACTTTCGAGGCGCCCAAGCTGTCGAGCATCTGCAGTCGCCAAGTATGCAGTGGTTAAGGTCTTATCTGGATGTGGTGCGTATACTGACTTTCGCGCCTGAAATGGAGCAGGCGGAGAGTTTGCAGAGAGAACTATCCAAAACACAGGTAGTGCAGTCCATTGGTCACTCGGGTGCTACCTATGATCAGGCTGTAGAGGGCATAGGGCGGGGAATTACTCATGCAGCACACTTGTTTAACGCAATGTCACCTCTGCATCACCGTGAGCCGGGGGTGGTAGGAGCGATACTGCAGACAGATGTGACTGCAGAGCTAATAGCTGATGGCTGGCATGTGCACCCGGCGATGCTTAGCTTGGTCAGACGGCTAAAGGGTCCGGAGAGGATCGTGCTGATCAGTGACGCAATGCGGGCAGCTGGGCTTCCGGATGGGAAGTATGACCTGGGCGGAAGTGAAGTGCAGGTGCAGGGTGGTATCGCACGAACCACGGACGGGAAACTGGCAGGCAGCACCGTGCTGCTTAATCAGGCAGTGCAGTACTGGATAAGGCATACAGACGAAGACCTGGCAACGGCCATTCGGATGGCCAGTCTAACTCCGGCCAGGGTGCTGGGGATGGACAATAAAGGCAGTATAGAGGCGGGTAAGGATGCTGACCTGGTGTTGTTTGATCGTGATCTGTGTGCCAAGATGACTATCGTAGGGGGAAGAGTGGTCTACTCCGCTCTTAAAGGAGGAGAACTGGCATGTGTTATGCGGTGATTGTGGGCAGGAAAGCTTCCACAGACGGTGCAGTGCTTTTTGGTCATAACGAGCAAAACTGCGGTCCATACATTATGAATTACCGGCGGATACCACGCATCAAACATGAATCTGATGCAGTGGTGAAGCTGAAAAACGGGGGAACTCTGCCGCAGGTAGCTGAAACATACGGCTACCTCTGGGGCGAAACTCCTGGTACTGAATACAGTGATAACTTTTTCAACGAATGGGGAGTAGCGGTTGCCGGCAATGGCTGCCCTACCCGCGAAGATGAATATGACGTGCTTGTGCAGCGTGGGCAGATTGTGGACGGTGGTATCGGTTACATGCTGCCTCGCCTGATTGCTGAGCGTGCCAGAACGGCTAGAGAGGGGCTGGAGCTGGCCACAGGACTGCTTAACCGCTTTGGCTATGTAGCAACCGGCCGTACACTAACCATCGCCGATTCTAAGGAAGCTTGGGTGTTGTCTATTGCCCGGGGCAAGAGTTGGATAGCGAGGCGCGTACCGGACGATGCAGTGGTGATCATTCCTAACGTGCATATCATCGGGGCAGATAGCGATTTATCTGACCAAGCCAATGTGCTTACATCGCCAGGGTTGGTGGAGTATGTCACCTCGAGAGGATGGCATGATCCGGAGAGTGGTTCGTTCAGTTTCCGCAGATCCATGAATGTACCGGTCGCTGGCACCATGGAGGAGCTGGGGCACTGCTCGCGCCAGTGGCAGGGCCATGCGCTGGTTACGGGCCACCATGCCGAAGTGCCAGCACAGGCTGAACTTCCCTTTGCTCTGGTACCAGAGCGTAAGTTCGGTGTAAGGGACGTAATGCGGCTGTTGCGCAGCCATCTGGAAGGCAGCGAGTACGACTATAGCCGCATTAGTCCCGTTGGGTCGCCGCATAGGCCTGAGGATGAAATCGATACTGCCTTTGCTCGTAGCGCCTGCAATATAGCCACTCAGGAGAGTGTGGTCTGGCAGTTGCGTAGCGACTTGCCCACCGAGGT
>JAWLDB010000207.1:0-4808 GCA_041686915.1 Bacillota bacterium | reverse complement strand
CCAGTTACCACCCGGGCCAAGCTTGCCGGTGAAGGTACTCACATCGAAGTTGGCGCCCTGATATTCTGTCCATTGCGACTCTATAAAGGGTTTCTGCGCCTCGCCTGGTCGCACGGCTGTAAGCTGAAGCATAGCTGCGCCAAACCGGACTATGTCATCTGTGTTCAGGCTGCCATCCACGGTCAGAAGCTGTGGGTAGTAGGCGTCTCCGGGGAAGCGAACCTCATAGATGAACTGCATTCTATCCTGCGGTTGCACCCCTTCGTCAATATGCTCAACCCAAAACTGGGATGCGTCCATTTTCACAGTGAACATGCCTGATGCGTCCAGAGTGATTGTCTGGTCAGCTGATCCACTCAGTCCATTTAGGAACGCTTCCGGACAATACCGGTCATTCTTGTATACACCACCGCGCAGAATGACATCGCCTACATATGGCGTGCCGTCAGGCTTTTTGAAGTACAGTCTGACAGTTGCAATCTCGCGCAGCTTGAAGTTGTTTTCGGGATAGAGCTCGAGCTTGGTCGAGTCTTTCTCAGATGAGACCAGCCGCTCGTTATAGATGGTTCCGCGGTATTCCCTGTCGTTGAACACAGACTGGAGAAATATATCGCTCTTAACTCCGTTCTCCTCATAGAGAGCAAGAGCGCCGTCCTCGTTGGTCAGGACACTGCGCTGCTCGCCATCGCCGTTGGTATAGGTAAGCGTGGTCAGAGCCCTGGGGTAGACCTGGAACAGGTAGAGCCTGTCCTTTAGCGTGTTCACCTGCACGTCTAGTGCCTGTTGCTTGCCGGTGGCAGCATGCGTAGCGGTAACCCGTGTGACACCGTCGCGCAAACCGGAGAGAATGAACTCGGTTGCCGGGCGATAGGAGATGTAGGTGAAGTTCTCGATGTTCTCGTAAAGGCTGCCCTGCCGGTAGTTGATGCTGGCTATGCTGCTATCTGACGACTGCCATTTGATCTGGTCACTGATCTGCCCCCAGGCATGGGAGCCATAGTTGATGCTAATCACGTTCTTGAGGTGGATGTCCCGCTGCATGGCCAGTATCTGTGCACTGGTCATCTCACTGATGCGTCCAATGTTGCTCATTGTGTGCTCACTACCTGCGGTAGCTTGATCAATCCAAATCTGTAGAGCCGAGTCGCTGTAGACATGCAGTACAAAGGAGTCGTACGACCAGGTGGAGTCAGCTGCGTTCTTGGCTTTGACGGTGACGGTGTAGATATCTTTGAAGCCGTTCTGCACCTTGGGAATGTCCAGCGTATAGCTGCCACCCAAGTCAGCAGTTTCTGTCTGCTCGTAGATGGTCGAGTTGTCGGCATTGTTCACCACTCGCAGCTCAAACTCGCCACCGTTGACGGTGTCGTAGTGTTGTAGAGCCCAACTGATTGGTATACTGCTGGTCTCGTCGGTAATGAAGTAGCTGGGCAGTGTGCCAAGTTGCACGATGGCAGGCTGTGAGAGCACCGTGATGTAGGCATTGGCAGTCAACAGGTCCCCGGTTGCGCTCACCGGGTCAGGTGAACTGACCTGCACTACGTAGCTGTACTGGCCAAACACTGAGATATCTGTCAGATTTTCTGCCGGGATGACATGTCCGGCCAAGGGGTTATCCTGGTTACCTGAGACCGTCTCACTGTAGACCTGCTCGCCCACTTGCAGCTGGCCGGTAGTATAGTCGGCTTTGAACACCTGAATGGTGAAGGCGGTATCCTGCCCCTCTTCAGCGTTCTTGGCTATCAGGTTGGAGATCCAGCGCACTTGGGCAGGATTACCCTGCTTGATGGGGATAACGTTGGTGCCTGCCGGTATTTGCAGGAAGGGGGTCAAACCCACCTTGACGGTAAGAGGCACGCTCCCGCTGGAGACAGCCTTGCCCTCTATGCCGCCGTTTAGGGCAGTGAGGGTAAAGGTGACGGTGCCAGGGGAACCACTGAGGTGGATTTCGCCTCCCGGACTGATGGTGGCGATGGAACTGTCGCTGCTTGTCCAGGTGAAATCTGCCGGGCTGCCCCAGGTGGCGGACGGACTTGAGACAGTGTAACTGAGCTTTAAAGGGGTTCCGTCCTCGGCGAAGACGATACCATCGTCCGGAAACTCCGGGTAGGTAATGGCAAAGTCGCCTGCGGTGAGGAAGACCGCCGGAGGCACTGTATAGAGGGCATATTTACCGATTAGCAGCTGATGGTTGGTGCTGCTGTTTAACTCTGGGTCCAAAAAGAGCTCGATGAACCCGGACACCGCGTCATCGGTCACGTTCAGCTCAGGGATGAAACTGCCTTCCAGAGCGGTCGGGTTGTCAGAGTTTGCATGAAGGTCGATTTTGGTAATACCCCCGTCTATGGATGCATAAATGCTCGGGACCAGATAGCCATTAGCGGCGGCCTCTGTAGTCAGCCACTCCGGAACTGGGGTGACCAGAGGGATGGTTATACTACCCCGCAAGTTACCATGCTCAGAGGTAGCTGTGGCGGACGGTGTGGTGAAGGCGTCAGACTTGTTTACTCCCTTGATGATGCCTCTTGCGGTCTGGGTGCCTAGGGAATATGCTGCCTGGGAGTTGCCTTGCAGGTCAACAGCTCCTTTTACATCGGTAACATTCAACTGGGTGCCATCAACCTGCTTAACTGTATATAGGAAGGTAGCCAGGCTGTTTGCCAGGCTGTAAACCTCAACAGGAATCAGTGTCTCTCCGTTTACCATCAGCTGAGTCTCAGATAGATTCACCGGTTCGGAGAACTGTACGGTTATTGGGACGGACTGGCCGTATTCGAAAACAGTATCTGCTGGCATGGTAACTGACTGGACATTCGGTGCGATAGTATCCAGGAAGTTGATGGTAAGGTCTATGCCCAGTTCAAGGGGCGGATTCATGTAGATGTTGATATTGTTCAATCCCATATCGTAGGCGAACACCATGTCATTAAGTATACTTGGCGTGTAGAATTCGCGCAGGGTGATTTCCTGCTCACGTACCGAAGGGTCAAGCTCGAAGGTGTCAAAAGTACAGTCAGTGAAGATATAGGGGTGATTCCAATTGTCTCCGAAGTAGATGGTAGGGGTATGCGTACCGGTTACATGAAAGCCGGCCCGGCTCTTGATAAACAACTCTACCTGATCAAACAACCCATAAGCTTCTTGGTATGAGTCGGAAATTATCGCTGGATCAATGTAGTATGATCGCCCGCCACCGAAGGGCGGCTCGCTGACACTCAGAATTTCCTTCACTACCGGCCAAACGCGGCTATTGACTACCGTGACCACCGTTTCAGCTGCCCGATGAGTGCCGTGCAGGAGCGCATTTAGTGGATTGAAGAACTGGATTAGGAAAGCTCTCGATCCTTCCCACTTGCTGTCATCTTGGAGGATGTCAAAGAGAACATGCTGTGTTGTGACCAGGCTATTGGCCTCGAAGGTCAGGGTCCCATCGGTGCCCTGATAGTTCACCCCAGGGATGGCGCTGCCATCAATAAAGCGATAAGACACACTGATGTCGTAGTTCGGGACACGTGACAATGTGGCACCAGTACCGTCCTTTAGGGTGACTGCTACCGTCTGCGCCTCGGCTGAGTTGCTGAACTCAGCGCTTGGTACCACCTCAAGGTAGATACTGTGATCTACGCCAGATGGGAAGACCGGCTCGGAGCTTTCCTGGTTGGTGACCAAGATGCCTTCGCTATTGATCTGCTCGCGCAGGGAATCGAGCGCTGCCTGCTGTTCCGGCGTCAGTACAATGTCGCTGAAATAGGTGTCGTTGATACGCTGCAACTCGTCCTCAATCTCTATCATCAGCTTGAGATCGCCTAAAGTAATAGGCGTGCCGTCGACGCTGACCAGCTTGTCCAAATCGGCATCAGCGGAAAAGACCAACTGGCGGACCTGGTCGAGGGTCAATTGTTCGCCGTCCACATCAACTGTGGTGGTGACTACAATTTCTCCGTTATCGTCGAGCAAATTGAGCTTGTGTAACTCCTGCTGAGTTGCCTCTGATGTAAGTTCCTCCCCATACAGCTGTCGCAGCGTGTCCAGGATTGCCTGGTTCTGCTCTGGCGTGTTGTTGATAGTACTACGAATATCTGCCAATGCCGTGATTGGCACCAGGTTGACCAGCAGCATAACACTGAGCAACAAGGCCACAGCCTTCCTCATATGACTCCCGCGATAATGCATCCAGATGTCCCCCAATCCTTATTCCCGTTCCATAATTCGACAGGTTTCGTGGTTTATTTATCCAGACACCAGGCATAATCCTCTAATTATTCGTGCGACAGGGGAATGAACTGGGCCCCATAGATGCGGCAAGAAGGCTGGATTTCCTGCCCGGAGCATTTCTTAGCCAATCTTTACGCTGACTATGGGATCTTCGTCGGATACAATCAAGCCAAATAGTCGAGACCTTGATAGCTGACTTGGCCTATATGAAGGAGGACTTCTCATGACAAACCAACAGACTCAAGATAACCACACGCCCACCATCTCTCTCAGGGAGATTACAGGTGAAACTGTGCGCGCAATCTGCCGTCTCGAGGTGCATCCCAATCAAACCAAATTTGTAGCACCTAACGCTGTCTCAATAGCACAAGCCTACTTTGAGCCGAAGGCATGGTTTCGTGCTATCTACGCAGACGAAACACCTGTTGGCTTCGTGATGCTGTACGATGACCCAGATAAGCCTGAGTATTTTCTGTGGCGCCTGATGATTGCTGCTGATTGCCAAGGCAAGGGTTATGGAAGGAAAGCCATGGAACTGCTCATTGAACACGTGAAGACGAGGCCCAACGCCACTTGCTTGGGTACCAGCTGCG
>JAWLDB010000206.1:0-4823 GCA_041686915.1 Bacillota bacterium | reverse complement strand
GATGAGCAAGATTGAGCCGCGGAACTCTGGGTGGAGGAAAGCAACGTGGATGAAGAACACATCGGCCGAGACTGAGAAGACCAGAGCCCCAGCCAGGATATGCTGTCGGTTCTCGAGGAGCAACACCTCGGCGTTCTCCATCGAATCTCGCCAACTATCCTCCCACAAGGGGCCGTACTGGCGCGCTAGGTAGTGATGGAGGTAGAGGCGCACTCCGGGCAGTATATGATCATATCCCAAGGTAATGGGAAGCAAGTGGCAGTGGTACACGTTGGCCCACCTCATTCCGTAGGTTTTTGTGTCGGGGTTTTCCCTACGTTACATTGATATGCAGTGGTGGCTTGTTCTAATGAGAGGTGGGATGCGAAGAAATGTAGGTACACGGCATGCCGTGTACACGTGGAAAGTTGAAAGCACCCCTTTTAGGGGTGCTCAGGAAGGCGGTTGTTCAGTTGGCGAAAGAGCATGGATGCCAGGCCGACATCGCCGGACTTGGCCATCTGCTCTGCCAGGCTTTGGCGCTGCATGTCTTCATAAAGGTCTCGCTGCATGCTCTTGGGCAGAACCCCCATGGAAGAGGTGGACTGCATTTGCTTGAGCATGATCTCAAGAAAGGTTTGTTCGAGCTGTTGGCAACTCTGCCAGAGTTTCCGTTGGTCAGATGTCATCTCCCCTACCTTGGGGAGCCCAGTATTAATCTTCATGGTGCCTGCTGCGCTCCAGGTAAGGTTTGAGCGTATCGGCGATAATGAACGCCAGTAAAACGCCAATCAGGGCGGTGCCTAGCTGGGTAGTGCTGAAAGCAGCTACAGCAGGCGCCGGCAGCGACTTACCGATGATACCAAGCAGTACGTGTATGGTCAGCATGAAGAAGCCATACTTGCCTACAGCGCCGAGGACGCCTGCAAACAAGCGGCTTTGCCTGAGCAGCAGGGCGTAGATGACCACCAATGTAACATTGGCCCCCATGATGAACGGGGCCATAAAGGGAAGGCCCAAGATTCCGGCTACCAATGCTAGCCAGGGGGTGAGCAACCCAATGGCCAATCCGGCCCAGACATCGACGATGGTGACAGCCAGGACGAGGGTAGCGTTAACAATGCCGCCTGTGATGACCTGGCCATATGGCTGCGGCAAGCGCATTAGCTGGATGACCATGGCTACGGCCAGCAATAGACCGGTTCGGGTAATCCAGCGGACTGATTTATTCACTAATATCCCCCCACTTGCTAGCGGCGCAGATTATTGGCCTGCCCCAGCATCTCGTCCGAAGCCTGAATGGCCTTGGAGCCGACTTCATAGGCGCGCTGGGCGGTGATCAGGTTAACCATTTCCTCTACTACCTGCACGTTGGACATCTCCTGGAACCCAGATAAGAGACCCGACCGGCCGTTGCTGCCGGGAGCACCCAGGGCAACAGCCTCGTTGGTGACATAGAGATTACCACCTATGGCCTCCATCACCTGTTGATTGACTGGGCGAGCGATTGCCAGCTGCCCGAAGTCTGTTGGTGCCTGGTTACTACCAATAAACCCCGAGACCACGCCTACCTCATTGATCTGCACATCCAGGGCTCCATTCGGGATAGATATCTCTCTCCCGTTAATATCTAGTAGCGGATACCCGGCCATATTCACCAATCTACCATCAGAAATCTGCAAGGATCCGGCTCGGGTATAGGCTCGTCCATCAGGCGAACCTTTGACCTCTGTCCCCATGTTAACGACCAGGAACCCGTCCCCACCTAGGGCTACGTCCAAGGGTTGATCAGTCTGCGTGAGGTTTCCGGCACTAAAGTCTTTCAGACTGGCTACAACCCGCACGCCATTACCCACTTGCAGGGTTGCAGGTGTTTTACCGACATCGGCAGACGGCAATTTGCTATACAGCAGGTCCTGAAACACCACGCGGGACTTCTTGAAGCCGCCGGTGTTGACGTTGCTGAGGTTATTGGAGATGGTATCCATGTTCAACTGCTGCGCGAACATGGCCGTACTCGCCGAATAAAGCGAACGGATCACGTCAAAATACCCCCTAATATGTAGTTTTGCGTCGCGGCATCAATCGGTCAGCCACGGTATGGGGCCCCTGCACAGCAGTCCAGCCCCGGGAGAACATCTCTTCAGGTTTAGGTACGTCCTACCTCGTTGACGGCCTTGTTCAACGATTCATCCTGGATTTGAATCAGCTTGGTATTGGTTTCGTAAGCGCGCATAGCTGAGATCAGGTTGACCATTTCCTTGATAACCTGCACGTTTGCCTGCTCAAGCGCTCCCTGCATCAGCTGAGGGTCTTGCGCCGGTATTGCCTGCAGATCCGACTGCCAAAGGGAGTCGCCCAAACGGGTGAGCTCGGCATCCGGATCAAAGGTGACCACGCCTAGACGGGCAATTGTGTTGCCTGCTTCGTCCAGCAGAGTGCCGTTAGCTTGGACGCTGATGCTGTCGTTTTGAACCTGGATACGGTTGTTTAGAGCATCCAGCACGTAAGTGCCACCTGTTGTGGTAAGGTAGCCCTGGCCATCCACCAGGAGCTGACCATTGCGTGTATAGGCTTGTCCACCATTATGCTCCACCGTGAGCCAGGCGTCCGGGTTGCCCACCAGCACATCGAGATTGCGTCCGGTATCGAGCACCATGCCCATGCTAAGGTCGCTAGCACCCAGGCGGAAGTTAGTGCCAGTGCCGAGCTGACCGAGATAAGCGGGACGCTCGGCGGGTGAATAGTGGTAGATCTCGCGTTCGAGCAGGCTTTGGAATAGAGTAGTTTCACGCTTGAAGCCGGCAGTGCTGGCGTTAGCCAGGTTGTTGCTGATGGTGTCCTGGCGTTTGATGCCTGCATTTAGGCCGGTAGCGGATATATAGAGACCACGGATCAATGAGTTCACCTCCTGTTTGGAAGTTGATAGAGGTTAGACGTAGGGGTTCGACGGTGGCAAACCCGAGGGCAGGTCGCATAGGATGCTACCCCTACGTAGGGACACGGCATGCCGTGTCCGGCTGCAAGAGAAACGGCGCATCGATGATAGTCACAAGAGACCCGATATCATGCGCAACAAGGCCGGAGGCGATTTGACGGGGCCTCTGGCCCACCGCGCGCCGATAGGGCCGCCGCGCGCGGCGGCCCTATCTTATGTATTATTTGTACCTGGTGGCTGCGACCTCGGAAATGGAGCTCTTCAGGTGGTCGAGGATCTCGAGAGCCTTGCCAGTACCCCGAGCTACACAGGAAATCGGGTCGTCTGCTAGGAAGGCTGGAACCTGGGTCACCTCAGAGAGGAGCCTGTCCAACCCGGCAAGCATAGCGCCGCCACCGGTCATAATGATACCCTTGTCCATAATGTCGGCAGCCAGTTCCGGCGGACAACGCTCCAGCACGCTGCGAAGCAGCGAAACGATGGCATTGAGCGGCTCGGAGAAGGCTTCCAGCGCCTCCAGGCTGCCTACTTCGATTGTCTTCGGCAAGCCACTGATCAGGTCACGACCGCGCACTTCCATCTTCTCATTCCTGATACCTGGGTAGGCAATGCCGATGTTGACTTTCATCTCTTCGGCGGTACGCTCACCGATTAAGAGGCTATACTGGCGCTTCATATAGCGGATAAGGGCCTCGTCAAACTTATCGCCACCGACTCTGACGCTGTCACTCATGACAATGCCACTCAGAGAGATGATGGCAATGTCGGTAGTACCACCACCGATGTCGACCACAAGGCTGCCGGCTGGCTTGGTAATATCGATGCCAGCACCGATAGCAGCAGCCATCGGTTCTTCTATGGTCAGAACGGGAGGGCGGGCGCCAGCCTTCTCGGCTGCATCCTGTACTGCGCGCTTTTCAACCGGTGTTATTCCAGATGGAACACAAACCATTACGCGGGGACGAAATAAGCGGCGTTTACCCATGGCTTTACTGATAAAGTACTCGAGCATGCGTTGTGTGACATCGAAGTCGGCGATGACACCTTCACGAAGCGGACGGGTTGCCACAATATTACCAGGAGTACGACCAATCATGCGACGGGCTTCTTCACCAATCGCCTTCACCTGCTTGGTATTGATGTCTATAGCGACAACAGAGGGTTCATTTAAGACGACACCCTTGCCTTTGACAAATACCAATACAGTTGCTGTACCTAAATCTACTCCAATATCTGGACCTGCAAACATTCTTCTTCCCCCCTGTTTGTCAAAGCTTGTCCTAACAAGGAACAACTTGAGAAGGCAGTCCCACCTGCCTTCTGCTAGAACCTCTTTTTCAAGGCTTTTATTGATTTATGCTGCCAAGATGATTGCCATTAAGCTGCAGATCAAGATAATGAACAGCGAAGAGGCAACCTTATATAGTAACAAAGCCTGGATGTTTCCTTGTTCGACAATCACTCTGTCTTCTCCTGTCGAGGGATGAAAAATCAATGGCCCTTGTACTTACGCCTGGTGGCATCTCCGCCGCGCAAATGCCGGACGTCCTTATTGTACCGGAGTACATCCTGGACTTCCTCGAATAAGCCGGCATTGACAGCTTCAAGACGTTCTGTGACGTCTTTGTGAACTGTGCTCTTGCTCACACCAAACTTGTCTGCCGCCGCGCGCACAGTGGCCTTGGTACTGGTAATGTAACGGGCAATGTCCAGTACCCGCTGATGGATGTGATCATTCACACTGGCCGCCTCCCCCCGTACGGTTGTTGGTGGCAACTGCAGAAGACGAGCGCAGCCTGCCAAGTGGCCAACCGCCTGTACGCTGCAGATCGTACATGCCGTCAGGCCTTGAGCTACGGGCAGTTCCTGCAATTTGCCGGACTACTACATGTATATAGGGAGGAAT
>JAWLDB010000205.1:0-4848 GCA_041686915.1 Bacillota bacterium | reverse complement strand
ACTTGACATCTGGACTCGATAGTCGCGGAAACAGGGGCTGTTGCCATCAAAATAAACACAACAAATGAAGGAGGCTCTTCCAGCGTCAACAAAAGGGCATTGCCCGCTTCCCGGGTTAGCGCGTGGGCATCTTCAATGATATACACTCGATAGGGGCCTAAGTTTGGCGTTATTACAGCCTCGGCAGTGATACTCCTTATCTGTCCCAGCTTGAGAGTGGCACCATCGGGCTTAACCACCTGAACGTCTGGGTGTACCCCTTTTACAATAGCCCTGCATGAACTGCAGACCCCACAAGGCCGACTGCTGCTTTCGCAGTTTAGGGCCTGTGCAAACGTTAGGGCTGCTGCATCCATTTTTGTTCCAGGCATAGCGGTAAACAGATAAGCGTGCCCAATTCTTCCCCTGCTGACTTGATTTGCGAGGACGCGCTGAGCGCGCGCCTGCTGGTTCAATTCATCCCATGCCATCGCAAGCACCCCTATGATCTCATGTCTAGAAGCATACCCTTTAGCCTCTGAATACGTGCAAGGAAAAGCAGGTTATTACCCTGCTTTTCCAGGAAAGCATTGCCGACGGCGAGCAGTTCCTTATCGGCTTCCTCTACCAGCAAGAGCAGCTTCTGGCTTCCTGACCTGTCCCATATCTGCTCTCGCCGCATGCAGTAGCAATTCTCCTTGATGGCTGTCAAGTAATCCCTGACAGCTTGGCGATACCGTTCCCATTGCTCAAAGGGACTGCTTCTAGTAAGGGACGATCCCTGCTCTTCAATGATGACCCAAAGCTTGTCCAACTCCTGTGCGAGCAAGTGGTGTCGTTCTGACTGCAGAGCCTGAGAAAAAGGAATAGCCGGGGGCTTTCCTGGCTGCATGTTGGCGGCAGGAACACCCGTCCGGCTTCGGCCTTCCCGATTTGCGGACACGCGCAGGCTCATACCCGTACGAACTTCTCCACATCAAGAACAAAAACCGTGGCTCCGCCGACCAATACCTCAATCGGATACGGTACGTAGCTCTCAACAGAGTTGCTTCCTACTGGGGCCATAGGTGTAATCAGTTGTTCGCGGGCGTGGCATACTTCCCGGATGACGTCTATCACCTTGGGTACATACTTTTCCTCTACACCTATAAGCAAGGTCGTATTACCAGACTTCAGAAACCCTCCAGTACTGGCCAGCTTGGTTGCGCGGTAACCCTTCTCGACCAGAGCCTCAACCAGACGAATGCTGTCCTTGTCCTGAACCACTGCTACAATCAGTTTCATTCTGCAGCCTCCTTTTACTCTTTCTTCAGGAATATGGGTGTTTTATAGTACCTTGTCAACGATATCTCTGATATCTTGCTGTACTTGTGCCAAAGGCCGATCTACATCGACCACCTTGATGCGCTCTGGAAACATGCGGGCAACTTCCATGTAACCCTGGCAGACTTTGCGATAATAACCCAACCCCCGGCTTTCAATCCGGTCAGCTCTACCTCGCTTGCTTCGCGCAAATGCATGTTCTGGAGATAACATCAACAGAATAGTCAAATCAGGCCACAGTCCTTGGATGGCAATCTGATTGGCCTCTAATACCTGCGACACCCCAAGTGCCAATGCGTAGCCTTGATAGGCCAGGCTGGAGTCAATATACCGGTCGCAGATTACTAACTGTCCTTGCGCTACTAATGGCCGTATTAGTTCGTCTGCATGTTGGGCACGGGCAGCTGCAATTAGCAGCATTTCTGCCAGGCCGCTGATGTTGGCACAACCCGAGCCCAGCACGAGCTCTCTGATGCTATTCCCAAGCTGCGTGCCGCCTGGTTCCCGGGTAATTGCCGGGGTGTAGCCATTAAGTCGCAAGTACTCTGCCAACAAGCGTATATGCGTGGTCTTGCCGGCCCCATCGGGTCCCTCAAAAGTAATGAATGGCATGTATTCTACCTCTGTATTCAAATATATGTCGGCTCGCGGTTCTAGAGACTGGCAACTGCAACTTGCTGGTTTGATAGCCCGTGCAAGCTAATACCTTGAGCTTCCACTTGTGTAATGTAGCCAATTAACCTCTGGTCAAACGTTTGTCCGGGGACAATCAGCGGAATCCCTGGCGGATACTCATATATGGAGCGAGCAGATACCCGTCCGACAGCAGCTTGTAAGTTTACCCACTCCATGTCTGCCAAGTAGGCTGTTCGCGGCGAAACCTGGCAGTCAGGCAATGGTAATGCCATCCCTGTTTTGCTAGGAAGCGGGTTTAGAGCCTCAAGACTAGCTAAAACGTCGATAACTCCACCTAAGGGCTGCACAGCATCAGCGACGGTCAGCATCAGCAGCACAGAATTCGTGCTGCTCATCTCACTATAGATACCCTTCTTCTGCAGGTATTTCGCTACTTCTATTCCGGTATACCCGCATTGAGCTGTGAGGAGATTAACCTTCAAACAATCCCTAGTAAACCCTGTTGAAGCCGGTTCCCACACAGTGAACGGCGTCCTGCGATGGATGGACTCTTCCAGACGGGTTGCTGCCTCAATTGCCCTATCCAGCAGATCAAAGCCTCTCTTGGACATTTCCAACCTAGCAGCATCGAGTGAGCCTAGAATCAGCCATGAAGGACTAGTGGACTGCACTAGATTGATACACTGGCGCAACCGTTCTGCTGAGATGCGGGAACCTTGCAGGTGCACCCAAGCACCTCCAGTAAGGGCTGGCAGAGTTTTGTGGGCGCTTTGCACCACTAAATCAGCGCCTGCATCCGTGGCAGACATCGGCAGCTTATGATGGAACTTGAAGTGCGATCCATGTGCTTCATCAACGATCACTGTGCAGCCATGCTGATGGGCAATCCTCACCAATTGGGAGATGTCTCCGCAGCCGCCTTCAAACCCGGGGTGCACCAGTAGCACTGCCGTTGGATTTGGCGTGCATCCTGCATCCAATGTGGCCTGTAGTGTCTCCGGCGATAGGCCCAGCACGATACCGTCTTCATATGCCGGCTCCAAAAAGCGCGGCTGTAGATCCGCCAAGACCAGCCCAGAAATTATGGACTTATGTGCGTTGCGCGGAAGCAGGATGGTATCGCCTGGACTAGTTGCGGCCATCAGCCCAGCAATTAGAGCAGCTGATGAGCCGTTGGTAGTAAAGCAGGTACACTCAACCTGATAAAGCTCAGCCGCTAACCTTTCGGCAGCGGCAATTGGCCCGCTGGGAGAGTGCAGGCTGTCTAATGCACCTATCTCTGTTTGGTCGTACTGCAAAACACCTGCACCTAACCAATCGGTTAATATGCCAGGAGCAAGGGCGCCTAGCTTGTGCCCAGGCATGTGCAGCGCTACCTGATCTTCTTGTGCCAATAAACGTAAAGCGTTAATAATGGGTGCTTGATATTTCTCTTCGTGATGCATTGCATTAATCCCTTTGGTATTTTGCCTTATTGTACCACACGGGCAGGGCGACAACAACTTGCGGCCCCTAGTCCGGTTTTCCGGCAGGTACGGTTGGGTTGGACCCCGTGTTCTCCTCTCCCACCTCAACCCACAACTGCTTAACTCGCTGAACCAAGGGGCCGTACGAGTCATCTGTCGGGGAAGTACTAACGATAGTTCTCTCGCAGTTCTCGCAGATCAAGTGGTCTCTTACCACGAGGCCCTCCTGCTTTTGCAGCCCGCAGATAATACAACGTTGGTCTGTGTTTGTCATGTTTAACACCTCATTTCACCCATTGCAGTAGTCAACACCGCGTTCATTTTGCTTTATTATATCCGTTTTGGGGTTGTGTGGTGCCTGACTGCAAACGGGCGATGAACCTCCACAACTCGTCACTCTCTGGCGGTACTACGGTCGCCAGTTCTGTGGACGATAGCTTAATCAATTTGTCCGTTTCGACAGTGAACCGGCCAATGACAGCCGCAGGGTTACCTGCAAGCCTCAAGGCACGTACTATTGGGCTTGGGTCTGGGGCTGCGATGAGTAAAGTCCCGCTGGATATAAGACGTAAGACATCCAAGTCGAATGCTGCTGCCAATTTGCTGGTCGCAGGATGTAGCGGCATATCCCCTTGGTTGAGAACAAACCCCAAGCCTGCAGCTTCCGCCATCTCAAATGCAGCACCCAGGATGCCGCCTTCAGTGACGTCGTGCATGGCACGGGCCCCTAGGGAGCCAGCAACACGAGCTGCCTTGACTATGCTGATTTCCTGCGACAATGCTCTGGCTTCCTGCAGCAACTGCTCGCCAAGAACGGGCGAGGTTACCTCTGCGTAGTCCCAGGCCAATATCGCGGTTCCTTCCAGGCCGATGTAGTTACTTGCTACAATTGCGTCTCCTGCCCGCGCATGCTTGCTCTCTGCCAGTAACTGAGCGGGCACGCGGCCTATCACAGTTGTCGACAGCACGGCTTGATTGACAGCAGAGGTAAATTCGGTATGACCTCCTACTATTTCGACGCCCACCTCACCAGCCGCCCTTGTTGCATCATCCATTATCTGGGCTACTGTCTGCTGGTCGCTATCAAGTGGCAAGAGAATAGTCAATAGAACAGCCACTGGCTCCGCGCCGTTGCTGGCCACGTCGTTGCAGGAAACATGAACAGCTAGCCAGCCAGCATTGCTTACTGCGCCGGTAATCGGGTCAGTGGAAATCACACATAGGTCTCCTCCCAGGTCGAGGGCTGCAGAGTCCTCACCTAGTGCTGCTCGCAAAACAACTTCCGGCCTTCTCTGTTTCAAACGTCCAAATACCAGGCTGGACAACTCGCCTGGGGTCAGCTTTCCAGTAGGCAATCGATCCACCTCCTGCGTGTGCTATTGGTAGCACAGGCTCTGACTTATTGTAGCATGCAGGTGCCCTATAGACCAGCAACACCAAGTGC
>JAWLDB010000204.1:0-4865 GCA_041686915.1 Bacillota bacterium | reverse complement strand
CTTATCAGTTCAGAGGATTGATCGGGTCTGAACGCAATCCCCTCATAGGGAACCGACGCACGCCTGCCAACCCTGTTACTAACCTTTATCTCTCCCAGTATATAACCTACCAGTTCGTCATTGACGAATGCACCCATTCCAAGAACGGTACTATTGCCAAACAACTCGCTTAGCTTATCCGCAATACACTTCGCGTTAAGACTGCTGTTCTGCAGGAATGGAAATACGTTACTCTCAAGATTTTGCCTGCCTATTAGTAAATCAGTCATTGCAGGTACATCGTTAACAGTAACTGATCTGACCTCACAGTTCTTCACTTCTACACTCCTCAACTCAAAGCTTCATCTCAAGATGTATATCGCGCGGCTCCTCCTTGAACTGCTCGGGATCGATCTCCTTAGTCAAGACACAACCCAGGCGCATGTAAGCGTCCACGGTCGACTTAGTCTCGGTGGCGGACACATACAGCGACTTGGCTCCTAGCTCCCGGGCCCTCTGCTTGCACAATTCCATCAGCTGGCGCGCCACGCCCTGCCCGCGTATATGCTTGCTCACATAGAGTAGCTTCATCTGAAGCCGTTTGCCACCCGTTGGCATGAAGTCCCCAGACAGAGCAGACATTCCGACCAGCCTCTCGCCGTCGTAGGCGCCCCAGGCTGTGCCGCCTTCGTCGCATACCTGCTCAAATGCCTCGGTAACTTCTAACAAGTGGCCTGGATGCCAACCCTGCACATCAAAGTTAGCTGGCTTTAGCACCATTTCACCGTCCTGCATCACATAGAAACCATCGATCAGTTCCGAGCGGTCAATCTCCGCAATCTTTGCGGCCTCGTTCTTTTGCATTTCTCTGTACTGCAAACTCATTGGCAAACACCCCCATTAGATAGTAACTGGCTGGACAAAACCACGCCATGCCTAGAATAGCTCATATAGAACAGTACCTCATCTATCAGCACTGCTAAGTTCATATAGTGTAGCAAGGGTGTTGCTCATTGCACGGCGAATATGAGCAGCAGTTGCAAGGAGGTGCGTTCAAGGTGAGTATGAACAAGATACGTGCGCTGTTGATAGACCTGGATGGTACGCTGTATTTCAAAGGCCGGCAGATAGAGGGCGCAAACAGGGCCATTTCCGAACTGCGCGACATGGGTTATACCTTACGATTTCTGACCAATACAGATTCCATACACCACCACGAGGTACACACCAGAGTGCAGGCCCTAGGGCTCGAGGTTGCTCCCGAAGAGATTTTCTGCCCATCAGTTGCTGTGTTGAACTACTTTGCCAGCAGGCCGACCAAGTCCTGCTACTGCCTGGCGACAGATAATCTGCAGAAGGCATTCCAGGACCTGCCGTGGGACCACGAAAACCCAGACTACGTCGTTGTAGGAGACTGCCGTGATAAGGTGAGCTACCCTGAGCTGAACAAGGTCTTCCGCTTCCTAATGCAGGGTGCCAAGTTGCTGGCGACTAGCCGCAGCCGCTACTTCCATACAGCAGAAGGCATGTTCCTTGATACCGGGTGTTTCGTCACACTGCTCGAGTATGCCAGTGGGCAGCAGGCAGAGGTCCTCGGCAAGCCGTCTCCAAGTTACTTCAGCATGGCTCTGTCCGGAACCGGGCTTCACCCAGCGCAAGCTGCGGTCGTAGGTGATGACGTGCTTACGGATATCGCTGGTGCGCTTAACTTTGGCGCAGCAGGTATTCTCGTGAAAACCGGGAAGTACAGTGATGCAGGTCTGCAGCACTCAGCCGTCACACCCGATGTAACCATCGACTCTATTGCCTACCTGCCGATGCTGCTAAAGTCGTTGTCCTCGGCAGACAAACCTGCTTGGTAACAGGAGCATCTATACCTGTACTCCATCTTAGAACATGAGTACACCCGGTCTCAATGGCCACTGGAGGGATATTCCGCCGTGTATCCAGCAGGAATAGCCGGGCACTGTCAGAATCATTACAGATAGGGAATGACAGTCAGCATAGATTGGATTGCTCACTCCCTCGAATTGAATGAGTGGGGGAGAGGCATCTATGAAACGCTTGATCTGCGTGTGTTTGATTGCTCTGAGCGTGCTAGCTTTGACGGGCTGCCAACCAAATGTGCAGGAGGATCTGCAGGCCTATGTAGACGAGGTCTTCACGCTGGCTAAAATGGAAATGGACGCGGTAAACACCTACCATGCCGCCATTGGCGAGATGTACAAGGGTGTAGACCAGGTAATCGTAGCCATGAGAGATTTTGTGCTGCCAGAGTACCAGCGCTTTCGGCAGGGTTTAAGTGGAATAAAGCCTAAAAGCGAGGAAGTCAAGGAGCTGCACGACTTAATCCTGCAGGCAACCGGTAAGCAGTATGATGCCTTCGGGATGTCGCTACAGGCGTTCATGGGTACCGATCAGGCTCTGGCTGAACGTGCAAATGAAAGCTTCAACGAGGCAATCGCTGGCATGGACGAATGGAAGACCAAGCTAGATGAACTGGTCAGCAAGTATGAGGTAAAGCTGCCGAATAACTAAAAAAACAGGCCACTCCAAAAACGGAGTGGCCTCTTCATGCCGGGATTTATCTAAGCTACCCACAGTCTATACAGTCCATAGGCAATCATGCCATAGCCGATAGCCTTCTCGAGCAGCACTTGGTACTTGGCATACCAGTTGTTTGACCTGATCCAGCCAGCAAAGAATGTAAACAACACCAGAGGGATACCACGGCCGATAGCAAACCCGGTCATCAACCCCATGCTGTACAGTGCATTACCCTTGGAAGCCGCATACGCCATCGTGGAAAGGGTAATCGGCATAGTGCACGGCGAAGCTATCAGGGCCATCAGTGCACCCATCAGGAAAGCACCCAAATAACCACTGCCCTTTTTCGGGTTGAATAGCGTATTCTGTCCGACGTAGACATTGAATGCTCCCACCAGCCAGAGGCCCATCACAATCAGCACCAAATCAAACACATACTCTATCACCTTGGTGCCCGTAAACCAGCCTCCAATAAAGCCAAGCAGGTACCCCAGCACACTGAACACTGCTATCATGCCCAGCGTAAAGAAGACGGCTACCAGCGCGCCCTTTTTAGGAGAGAACTTGTGCGATCCGGTTACATAACCGGCCACCAGCATGATAGTCGGCACCGTACAAGGGCCAAGGCTGCTTGTGATGCCGGCCAGGAATGTGATCACAAACGACATCAGCACACTGGTTTCGGCTGTTAGGCTCATTTGCCGGTTAATCCTTGCAAAGACTCGGTCAAGCTGTTGATAGTCAGCTTCTCACCAGTTAGCATCTCAACCTTGTTGCCCTGCGCATCCAAAAACACCGCAGTAGGGAAGCCCTCGGCGCCAAGGCCCAGGTAGATCTGTTCCGCTTGCCTGTACTGCTCCTGACTCAAGCGGTCCAAGTGGATGACCAGGAAGTTCGCATCAGCTTTGTGTTTCGCTGCCAGACCGGCAACGTGAGTTTTGATCAACTCATCTTCTTCACATCATGTATCTTCGCTGCCAAAGAACACGAGAGTAGGCTTTCCCGATTCCTGGTAGCTCTCAAAGGCCTGCACGAGGTCACCAGTAGCCGGTTTAGTCTGAGACTGGTATACCTTGTATCCTACCAAGCTGACTGCGAGCAACAGTACGACGATTAGGATCTTGGGCTGTTTCATCGCTAACCTCCTTCGGTGATCTACATCCAATATATCATCAGTTCTGGATATAATCCATGCTATTCATCGGTAGATGCCTATATGACAAGCCTGTTGCGTTGGCAGGTAAACAGCACTATGGCATGGAAGTATGCTTTGGTTTACCACACTCTGCCTCAAAAAGAAAGGACGATGGTTATGGCATATACAATCGGCATATTAGCCGCCATGCGATCGGAGCTCGAGCCGTTTCTCAACCTAGGATTCGGAGGGGGGTCTACAGGCGTTTTAGCCGGCAGGCCTGTCTACAACAGTCAGGCAGTGTACACAACCGCAGAGGGGAAAAGTGTTGAGGTGGATTATCAGCTGATGGTCTGCGGAGTTGGGAAGGTACGGGCAGCTTCGGCCACTCAAGCCCTGATTGATAGCTTTCAGCCTGATCTGGTGCTGAACGTAGGAACTGCAGGAGGTTTGCACCCCGACGTCGCCGTCGGTGACATTGTGGTTACGCTCAAGCAGCACCAGCATGACTCCCAGCTTTGGGAGCGGTTTGTATGCGCCTCACATCCCCGTATTGCCGAAGTCATGTATCAGCAGCTGAAGAAGCTGGGTCTTACGCCTGTTCATACCGGCAACGGCTGCGCCGGAGATACATTTCAGGTAGAGGTCGCCCCAAAGCTGCAACTTGCTGATAGGTATGACGCCTATTGCGTGGATATGGAATCGGCTGCCATTGGGGACATCTGCGCTCTCAACAATGTTCCGTTCTGCGTAGTTCGCTCCATCTCTGACACACTCCATGGAGATGCAAACGAGTTCGAGCAGAACTATGAGAAAGTCTCACAGCTGGTTGCTGAAGCCCTGGCAATGGTGCTACCCGAGCTAACTGTTCAGCTGGATGAAATCCTGGGCAACACACTTAACGCGAACAAAGAAGAGGGAATGCGCGAGGATGAAAAATAGGGCTGCGCGGCGCGGGCCGCGTTCCATCCGTCTCCGGCCCTTAGACCGACACCAACCGCTGCAGTGTCAACATCCCCCTTTTTGGCGTAGGGGCAGAATTTCATTCTGCCCGGGCGGGCGTGGCAGCCGCGCCACTACAGCATCGTGGGAATGCGGGAGCAGTAGGGGCGGAACATGTTCCGCCCGCCAACATCGTGGGACTGCATGAAAAAAGAGGGCAGAATCAATTCTGCCCCTACATTCTATTTGGGTGGTTTTGTGG
>JAWLDB010000203.1:0-4871 GCA_041686915.1 Bacillota bacterium | reverse complement strand
CTTCCAAGGCAACTTCCTGCTCTTGACCGTTTACCAGGATGGTCGCTGTCTTAGCCTCGAGTTGCAGCAAGCGTTTGATAGCCTCAGAAGCCCTGCCTTTAGCCTTTGCTTCGAGGTAACGCCCTGTCATGTGGAAGGCCATAATCATGGCAGCTACTCCCGCATAGTTCTCGATGTGGCTAAAGAACGTGGCAATTCCAGTGGACCATGCTGTCAACGTCCCCAGGGCGATTAGTGTGTCCATGTTAGGGCTTAGGTTCTTGACAGCCTTGAAAGCGGATACGAAGGTATGCCTACCTACGTAGAAGAGCACCGGAGCCGAGAGAATTAGCATCCCAAAGCCATAGGCATTCTTACTGGGCCACATCGCATCCATGTTGTGGCCGCCTGAGAACATGGCAGGCAGCATCCATAAAAGGATTGGGGTTGTCAGCGCCCAGCTAATCCACATGCGACGCGCCGCAATCACCAGCTTGTGCTTGTCATCCTCTGTATCTTCAGCTTTCCGCTCATCGGATGCATCCACAGAAGCCTCGTATCCCAGCTTGCTAATCTTCTGCTCTAATTCTTTGGGGCTTACCAGCGCTTCGTCAAAACTGACGGTCGCCTTTCCCGTCGCCAGGTTCACCCTGGCCTCGTGAACGCCCTCAGTGCGCTGCAGCCCACGTTCAACCTTACTTGAGCAAGCAGCACAAGTCATATCCTTGACAGTCAAGGTTACGGTGCGCGTATTGAGCGCTGCAGTATAGCCTGTCTTGTCGACGGCAGTTAGTATTGCTTTTACATCAATTTTTGAAGGGTCGTACACGACCGCTGCAGTCTCCGTGGCCAGATTTACCTTAGCCTCGCTGATACCTTCCAGTTTGGCCAACGCTCTTTCCACGCTACTGACACAGGCAGCTCATGTCATCCCCTTGACTTTGAACATCAGCTTACGGGTGGTGCCATCCATATGATCAACTCCTTGTTTATACCCCTAGGGGGTATTTGTTATAACTTTAACACGTGAAAAAATCGTCGTCAACTAGTTTTGCTGCAAAGCGAGTAGCAAACAGTTTGAACCTTGTTGCTTTCTTTAGGGTTTGCTGCCAAGTAGCTAACGATGCGCTGACTGATTTACGCATCCAATGTTTACATGCCGTTCCACATGGTCGCACTTGTTCAACTATCTACCTTAGTACATACCTGGCGAGCTACGCACACTATCTGTGGACTACCAATAAGGAGGCTGATTTCCTAAATGACAGTAGGCACCAAGTTGCATAAGACTCTCGCTAGTTTGCGTTCAGAAGCCGGTTCCCTGGAAACTTTCGCTTTGGAGACTCAGGACCAGCAGGCTAAGCAGATGTACCATCAGTGCAGCCAGCAGCTCAGCCAGATGGTTAGCCAGCTGGAGGCGCGCGTGAACTACGTTGAGCAGCAGGAGCCCACTTTCAAGATTTCGCAGCAGACCCAGCAGCAACAGCAGGGTAGCGGCATGAATATGGGCATGAACAACACCACCACCGGCCAGAACAAAATGCGGTAGCGGCAGGTAGCCAAAAAGCCTCCCGGATGATGTCCGGGAGGCTTTCTATTGGGAGCTCACAGTGCTAGGCACTGCGTTTATGCCATCGCTCTGCGGGAAACCTAACACGAGGTGATAGCTTTGCAGTTTTTCTTTCAGTACTTATTTACACCGTTTGCGGTATTCGTAGTCGGATATATCCTGCTACGCCTGGCCGGCAAACGAGCTGTGCAGGAAATGAACAGCTTTGACCTGCTGATCGTGATGATAATGGGCACCGCAATCGCAGAGCCGGTTGTAGACAAGAATCTGGGGAGAGCATCCTGGTATAGCCTGGCTTTGATTGGCACCTACATAGCTTTTGAGCACCTGATCCTGAACAATCGATTGAAGCGGATCCTGGTACCCCGGGCAACTGTATTGCTCAGAGGGGGGAAAGTTGATGAAAAGGCGCTAAGGCAGGTGCACATGACCGTAGACGAGTTCTTGGGCAAGCTGCGGGTGAAGGGCTACACCAAGACTACTGACGTTGAGATCGCCTTGATGGAAGAAACGGGTGAAATCAGCGTTATTCCGAAGTCTGAATACAGGCCACTGCAGCCTTCCGACATTGGCATTGCTCTGCCACGCACTTTCATTCCTATTCCCCTGGTGATAGATGGGCAGATCATGGAACCAAACCTGCGGTACCTGGGAATCGAGCAAGAAGACCTCGTTCAAGCCTTGCAGGAATATGAGTTGGACAAGATAACCTTGGCAGTTTACAACAAGAACGGCGGCATTGATGTCGATACCATTGACGCCAAAATACCAGTCGGCCCTTTCAACTACCGACCCGGCGGTCAGGACACACTACAGGAATAAAAGTTCCATCGCACAGCAACAGGTAAGCCTCCTTCGGGGAGGCTTGCTGCATTATTAGGGCATTTGTGCAGTGGGAAGCCTATGCTTGAGGTGAGAACATTGCAGTTTGTTTATCAGTACCTGATCACCCCAGCCGCCGTGTTCATAATAGGATATACGTTGCTGCGTTTTGCGGGCAAACGTGCTGTGCAAGAAATGAGCAGCTTCGACCTGTTGAGTATACAGGTCATGGGAACGGCCATTACAGAGCCCATTGTTACCAAAAGGTTGGGGCTTGCTTCATGGTATAGCGCGGCCGTGATCGGTACCTACATAATCTTCGGCCATTTGATATTAAACAACCGGTTCAAGCGCATCTTGGTACCTCGCGCCACCACCTTGTTGCGAGGTGGAAGAGTCGATAAAGGAGGTTTGCGGCAGGTACACATGACCATCGACGAGTTTTTGGGCAAATTGCGGGTGAAAGGTTACGCAAAGGCTAGTGATGTGGAGCTGGCTGTGATGGAAGAGACGGGCGAAATCAGTGTAATTCCCAAAGCAGAATTCAGGCCGCTGCAGGCTTCAGACCTTGGCATCACTCTCAAGCGCGCCTTTATTCCTATTCCCCTGGTGATAGATGGTCAAATCATGGACCCGAACTTAAGATACCTGGGCATTAAGCAAGAGGACCTGCTCAATAGTTTGCATGAATACGACCTCAGCCAAATTATCCTAGCAACCTACAACGAAAATGGCGGGATCGATGTTGATACGGCAGATGCGCAGATTAAATCCGGACCTTTTAACTACCGTCCGGGAGGCCAAGATACTCAGCAAACTTAACTGACGCTAGGAGGTACCAGCGAAATGACAGTAATTAAGAAACTGCGTAAGGCTCTAAATACCTTGGAAGGTCTTGAGGCCGACCTGGAAGCTGAGCTCGACTTGGCAACAGCTAATACTGACAAGCCAGTGATTAAGCAAGGACTGAAGGAAGTGCGGGATATGTATGCTGAGCTCTGCAATCGGATAAAGGCAATAGAGGCAGCAGAACCCGAATACAGGGAGGAGCGTTAAGATGAACTACTTGCAGAGCCTGATATTCGGCAGCGCGGCCTTGGGGGTGGGGGGAGTGTTCTTACGGGGAATACTGGCGTACGTAACGCTCAATGTCATGGTGCGGGCAATGGGACAACGGGAAGTGCAGCAGCTGACTGCGGTCGACTTCGTTGTAGGCATCACTATAGGTAGCATTTTCGCAGCTGCCTTAGCGGACCCGAAAACTGCCCTCTGGCCCTCTATCATCAGTGTGGCTGCGCTTGTTGCCACAAAGCTAATGGTGGCGTATCTGGGAATGAAGCACCAACGGTTCTCCCGACTGACTAGCGGCGAACCGGTCACCTTGATCAAGGATGGCAAGATTCAGGAAGGCGCTTTGCGTAAGGGCCTGGTAACCATGGACTCATTGATGGAACAGCTGCGCAAACGCAAGGCCTTTAACCTGGCAGACGTGGAATTTGCGATACTTGAGCCATCCGGTAGTGTCACTGTGATGAAGAAAACAGAGCATCAACCCGTAACCAGGAAGGATCTGCAGGTTGGCTTAGGCAGCTCATGGTACCCGGCGTTCCTGGTTAAGGAGGGACGGATCTTGCACGATAACCTTAAGGAGGTTGGCCTATCTGAGGCATGGCTGCAAGGGCAGTTGGCCAACATGGGCGTGACTGACCTGGATGAGGTATTCGTTGCCCAGCTGTCCACTACCGGGTCGTTGTATGTAGACACCTATGAGGATGAGGGGCCGCTGAAGAAAAGCATCTCCAAGGATTTGATCCTCAGCAAGGTGCAGAAGCTCTCCGGGGACTTCGCCCTGTTTGCAGAAGACACGGCCGACCCTAAGGCTAGGGAAATGTACGAACGAATGTCGCGCAAGGCTAGGCATGTTTACACTAGCCTGGCGCATATCTGGGCAGATAAGGCGGCAATCTTGAACAACGACCAGGATTAGCGACAACGATAAAAGAAGTGGCCCAACTGTCAGAAATATTGAAGTGCCTTGGCCTTAGGCCCCGGCACTTCTGCTTCTTCCATCTAGACTTGCTTTATCTCATACGGTAGTTGGCTGTCAAAGGCATAACCGATGTTCCGCCTGGTCTGCAGGTAATCCGGCGAGGGTAGCTTCTTGCGCAGACGGGCTATCTGGGCTCTCACGTTAGCGGAAAACGGCAGGTCTGCATGCTCATCCGTAATATGCCGATAGATGGCATCCGCATTGAAGAACTTGCCAGGGTGGTTGGCTAATAGAAACAGGATGCGCATCTCCTGCGGATTGAGCAAAATTGGGCGATTGCCGTGGTATACCTCCATCTGGTGTTGGTCGAGCAACAGAGCTTGATCCGCGCTAGCTGTGGGCCCTAGATTGTGCATCTTCCAAGCCAGCGCAATCAACGGAGCAGACCAATGCAGGCGGTCGTTCAGCTGACGCAGCAGACCTTGATTAATCAGCTGTTGCTCTACCAGG
>JAWLDB010000202.1:0-4883 GCA_041686915.1 Bacillota bacterium | reverse complement strand
GGCCAAAAGGGCTTTGTAACCGACGCCATCAAGAAGATGGATCTAACCGGCTACACCGTCTATATGTGTGGTCCTAAACCGATGACTGACGCCACTCGCAAACTGCTGAAGGATATGGGTGTCAAGGATACGGATATCTTCGTGGAAAGCGCCTAAAAAGAAGTACAGTTAAGATGCCGTGGTATTCCACGGCATCTTTTGCTACACAGCTATTTTGGTTGATAGTAACGCTCCTGCACGGCTTCCGTGTAGACTGTGAACGGCACTTTGCTACCATCTTCCAGGGTTGCTTCGCCGGTGAAGGCTGCGACCGGTTGCAGGACCACCCCAGCGTCAGGTCCGTAGGTGAGGATGTAGGCGATAGACGCCTCTGTCACCTGTGCGGTCCCGTTGATTACGGTGCCTGCAACAGGACCTGTAATGGCATGGTAGTCTACCACCAGCTTACCTTTGCCGGCTTGCACATCTTGCCAGGCTGCAGCAATGCTGCGGGTTGAGTAGGTATTAACCTCCTGGTCTCCTGCAGGCCACACCCAGCCTGCACCGTAGATTTCTTTATCTGGACCTACAAGTACTCGTGCATAAGGTGAAATGCTCACCTGGTTGGTGATATAGGTTGGGGTGAAATAGATCTCAGCCGTGTCAAAATCAACAGTTTCGGGAACCTTTATTTCGCCTAGTTGTGCGCTGACCGGGTCTATTCCGAGCCTACTCAGGAAACCCTTGGCTGCGTCCACCAACTCAGCCTTGGACGGGAAAGCATCAGCCTCGAACTCGGCTGGCGTAGGGCGATGATAATTGTAGAAGCCGCTCGGAAAGATTATCACCGTTTCGCCTGACGGGCCGTCGATGCGGTGGGTCTGTCCGTCCTGCCATGGCTCAGTCACTACTTCACCAGACACACCCAACCTGGCTGCTGCTTCAGTCACAGCCTGTGGGCTAAAGGGAACGGGCGGATAGAAGACTGCGTCGACTTTGACTGGCAGCTCTGCCAACTGGCCTGCCTTAGTGTAGACCAGCTTTAGTTCAAAGCCAGGTCCGCCTGAAGCGCCTCTTGTCACTGGCCCGGTTGAGGCAATGGAGGGCAATGTAGGCAGATTGGGAAAAAGTGTTGGCCAAAGGACTAATCCTAACACCAGTACGGCAGCAATGCTCGCTATTCCCAGCGGCAACCCCGAGTGCTTGCGCCTCGTCTGCGGCTGTCTCATCAGTTCTTGTCTTAATTTCATTCTTAACTCCTCCGGTGCTTTCTGGGGCGGCAAAGCTGATTTCAGCCTCTGCTCCAGGTTTTTCTCGTCTGTCATAGGGGTTTCACCTCTTCCCGCAAGGTCGTAAGGGCTCGATGTTGCAGGCTGCTGACAGCTGTCCCACTCTTCCCGATAATCTGAGCAATCTCCTTATTGCCAAGTCCTAGCGAGAACTTAAGGATGATAACTTCCTTCTGTGCCGGGGGCAACTGTTCCACCTTCCGGCGAAGTTCTGCGTTCTCTTCACGACTAATCGCCTGATGTTCCGGGGATGCATTATTACCTGTCGGCCACTCATCCTCCAGAGGTACCTGCCGTTTTTCCCTGCGCAGCACATCTACCATCTCATTGCGTGCTATGCGCAGAATCCAGGCTGGAAACCCGCCTCCTCGGGGACGAAACTTGCCTATATGGTCCAAGGCTTTCAGGAAGGTGTTCGATACGATGTCCTCAGTCAGTGAGCTGTGTCCCGTCCTGTAATAGATGTAGGTATAGACTTTGTCCATATAGCGTTCATACAGTTCAGCAAAGGCTGCGCGGTCGCCCTGGGCCCTGGCCGCCAGTACCGCGTCATCAGTTTCTGCGTAGGATGCCCCGCGGGTAGTCAACTGCTCTTCACTCCTTTCCTCTCTCCTACTCTCCGGCAAGCTGCATGCTGGCTTGCTAGAAGCAGAGCAGTGTTGTTCATCCTTGCACCTATATAACGGCCATAGCCGCGATCCATCACGCAGCAGCGAGTAGCAAATATTAGTAGTTCATAACCCGTACAGAATAGTGAATAAATTAACTTCTGAGAGTCGTTGACACCGTATTATGCGCACGATTACAATCTAGTTAGGAACATATATTTAGGTATTGCCATATATTAAATTGATACCATCAACAGCTAATATTACGACGTGGATGAAGCATGTGGAAGAACTGAGTCTCCATGACTCATACCGACGAAGCAAACTGCGCCTGTCTCCCGGCATGTGCAGTGAAACTCTCAGGTAAACGGACCGCGTGCAGACACGCCTCTGGAAAGCCAAAACAGGCGCCGAAGGAGCAAACCCGGCCTAACGGGTGAATCTCTCAGGAAACGCGACAGAGCAACAACGGGTCACTGGCTTGTTGTTGCTTTTTTGCACCCTTTTTTAGCCCATCTTTTCCCTATTATACTACTTGCGACTAAGCATCAGCCAATCAATGAAAACTACATTTAAGGAGTGAAAGCAAATGAGACAAACCCCACTGCATGACTTACATGTCAAGCACGGCGGCAAGATCGTTGACTTCGCAGGTTGGGCATTGCCTGTCGAGTTCGAGGGCATCATCAACGAGCACAAGCGGGTGCGCACGCAAGCAGGACTTTTTGACGTCTCCCATATGGGCGAGATCCTGGTGACCGGCCCTCATGCGGAAGAACTGGTACAGAAACTGATTACCAGCGATGCCTCCAAGTTGGCTGAAGGACAAGTCAGCTACTCGTTGATGTGTTACGGAGACGGCGGCATTGTGGATGACCTACTGGTGTACAAATACACCACAGAGAAGTTCCTGTTGGTTGTTAACGCTTCCAATGCCGAAAGGGACTTTGAATGGATTAAGCAGCACCAGATTGAAGGTGCTACGGTTGAAAACCTTTCCGACTATTATGCTCAGATCGCTCTACAGGGGCCAGTGGCTGAGTCAATCCTGCAGAAACTAACCCCGGCGGACCTCAGCAGTATGAAACTATACTGGTTCGTTCCTGAGACAACTGTGGCCGGGCGGCCCGCCTTGGTTTCCCGCACCGGTTACACCGGCGAGCACGGGTTTGAAGTTTATCTATCCGGAGAGGATGCACCACACGTTTGGGAAGCAATCCTTGAGGCAGGCGGTACGGATGTTGCACCGATCGGCCTTGGCGCACGGGACACCTTGCGCTTTGAAGCCAAACTGCCGCTCTACGGGCAGGAAATTGACAAAGACATCACACCGCTGGAGGCTGGGCTTGGTTACTTCGTGAAGTTCGACAAAGGTGACTTTATCGGCCGCGACGCACTTTTGGCGCAAAAAGAGACCGGACTATCCCGCAAACTGGTTGAGTTTGAGATGGTAGGCCGCGGTATTCCCCGAGCCTACTACCCCATCCAAAAAGACGGGAAAGAGATTGGGCATGTTACAACTGGATCGTTTGCCCCTAGTCTTGGCAAGAACATCGGCCTAGCTCTGGTTGTGGCTGAATACAGTGAACCTGGGCAGACGTTTGATGTGATGATTCGCAACAGGCCGGTTGAGGCTCGTGTAGCCAAGGGCATCTTCTATACTCCGGCTTATCGCAAAAAGCGCAAGTAATCAGCACAGGGTATCCGGGGTGTCGCCCTACTCGTTATGTTGTGGCGAGCCTCTTCGTTGGCTGCACAATCGTGTTAGTCAAATAATGCTCACTAATAGATTAGGAGGATGAAACAATGGAACTTCGTGCAGGTCTCTATTACAGCAAAACACATGAGTGGGTTAGGGTGGAAGGAGAAAAGGCATACATCGGCATCACCGACTATGCGCAGCACGAGCTGGGCGACATCGTATTTGTGGAGCTGCCAGACGTCGATGGCGAGTATGGTCTGGATGACCGACTAGCCGTGATCGAGTCGGTGAAAGCCGTTGCTGATGCACATTGTGTCGTGAGTGGCCGGGTAGTTGAAGTGAACAGCGAGCTTGAGGACAGCCCGGAGCTGATTAACAAGAACGCTTTCGAGGCATGGATCGCTGTAGTTGAGCTCTCCAACCAGGACGACCTGAAGCAACTGATGAGCGCTGAGGACTACCGTAAGTTTATCGAAGAAGCCTAAAACAGAGGGGGTTTAACATGACGTCCTACGTCCCGAACCCGAAGTCGGTTAAGGAGGAAATGCTGCGCCATCTCGGCATGAACAGCATGGCCGACCTGTTTACCGATATCCCGGAGCAACTACGAGTCGAAAAGCTAAACCTGCCTGCGGGCATGTCAGAGCTTGCACTGCAGAGAGAGCTTTCTCGCCTTTCCAGCAAGAACAAGACAGTTGCTGACTACCCAACTTTCCTAGGGGCTGGTGCTTACGACCACTTCACCCCGGCTGCGATTGACCAGTTGCTGCTGCGCTCGGAGTTTTACACTGCCTATACACCTTACCAGGCTGAGATCAGCCAAGGTGTCTTGCAGTCGATTTATGAGTACCAGAGCATGGTCTGCAGCCTGACTGGTATGGATGTGACCAACGCCTCCGTCTATGACGGAGCAACTGCCCTGGCTGAGGCATGCAACGTTGCCGTTGATGCTACCCGTCGCAAGAAACTGATAGTTCCAGATACAGTTAACCCGGCTTATGTGGCTGTACTGAAGACATATGCCTTGAGTGGGAACTTCGAAATCGAGCTGGTCAGTACTGCTGGCGCTCAAGCTGGCGATGCAGTTGCGCAAGCCATCGATAATGATACTGCTGCTGTCATCATTCAGCATCCTAACTTCTATGGGGCATTAGAGCAGAACATTGCCCAAATTGAGCAGGCGGTACACAGCCATAAAGGCCTCTTGATCATGGTAGTAGACCCGGTATCTCTCGGCTTGCTTAAGTCGCCTCGCGAGTTAGGTGCCGATCTAGTGGTGGGCGAAGGCCAATCCCTAGGATTGTC
>JAWLDB010000201.1:0-4885 GCA_041686915.1 Bacillota bacterium | reverse complement strand
TGGCGCTTGATCCTAACGGAGAAGTTGTCGGATGGCTGGCAGAAAGCTATGATGTCACACCGGATGGTTTGAAGATTACCCTCACCTTGCGTGATGGAGTGAAGTTCCACAGCGGAAATCCGCTAACGGCACAGGTGTATAAGGCTAGCCTGGAGCGTCTCCTTGACCCGGAGACGGGATCTCCGGTAGCAGCCGGAATGATTCAGGGTGTTACCTCGGTTGATGCACCTGATGAAAAGACTCTAGTGCTCAATCTCACCAAGCCTAATTATAGTCTCTTGATGAACCTTGCATCCCCGTCTGGATACCTGCAGCCTGTAGACATACAAGAGCTGGAGCGCCTTGGTGATGCCTATGGCACCCAGCCTTCCGGTGTGGGTCCCTACAAGCTTAAGGAGATTAAGCCTGGTGAATATGTAACGCTCGAAAGAAATGATGAGTACAACTGGGCGCCAGCGTTCGTGCACCAGGGTCCCTGGTACGCCGATGAAATCAAGTTCACTATTCTGCCAGAGCAGAACTCAGTAGTAGCGGCCTTTGAATCGGGCCAGCTGTCGAACATGATGGTTCCACCGCAGTTGTGGGATACCTATGCCAACAATCCGAGCTATAAGTTCTTCGAGATGTATACAGGCAACTTCACATTCCTGACAATGAACCTGAATAACCCGCTATTCGCCGATTTGAAGTTCCGGCAAGCTTTGAACCATGCCATAGACCGCCAAGCGATTGTGGACGGCGTGTACGAAGGCCATGCCAAGTTGGCTGGAGGTCTCTATCCACCTAGCATGCCTGGTCAGTTGAGTGAGTTGGATGAGAATCTGCCTTACCCATACGACAAGGCTAAGGCCGGTCAGCTGTTGGATGAGCTTGGCTGGAAGGACACCGACAATGACGGTATCCGTGACTCAAATGGAAAGAAGCTCCACCTCAAATACACTTCTCTCAACAGCGGCAACAACGGGATCTTGGCGGAGTTGATCCAAGCGCAGCTGCAAGAAGTGGGCATCGAGGTTGAAATCATCACAATGGAAGCCAGCGCCATGTTGGCGACATATGCAGGCAACGATTGGGAGTTCGGCATAATGCTCTGGGGCTGGACTACAGAAGCCACTGATGTGCTATTCATGACTTTGCACTCCTCACAGATGGGTGCTGGTCTCAACCTGGGGAAGGTTAACGACTCGGATGTCGATGAGTTGTTAGTGAAGGCACGCGAAACTATGGATACCGCGGAACACCTTGACTATCTGGCAGATCTGCAACAGCTTGTTGTAGATAAGGCCTATCAAGTTCCGCTTATCTACGGCATTACCGGTTATGCATTCCAGGCCAACATGAATGATGTTGTGCCTCATCCGGCCAGAGTTGGCTTCATCAACGACGACATCTGGGTAACCCCTGCCGCAGGTAAGTAACCTGTAACGCAAGCACCCTCCGAGGGCGGGACGCATCTTGCGACCCGCCCATCTTTTTGGAAATTGTGTAATGAGGAGGACCTCTAGTGAGCGAAAACGTACTAAATGGGCTTCGTGAAGTGATTGAGCAGGGACTAAAAACGATGAATGTTCCCGGTGCTACAGTTGCTGTAGTGAAGGACGGCGAGTTAGTGTTCTCGGAAGCCTTTGGCTTCGCTGATGTTGAGAACGAGGTCAGAATGACGACAGAACACATTCTGCCGATTGGCTCTTCCAGTAAAGCATTCACCGCTACCGCAGCAGTGATGCTTGCAGCGGAGGGCAAGATCGATTTAGACAAGCCGATCAGGAGCTACGTACCAGAATTTGAAGTCTCCGATCCGATTGTCAGTCGGGAAGCAACGACGAGAGACCTGCTGTGCCACCGGACGGGTATGCCACGGCATGACCTGATGTGGATCGGCTGGGAAGACTTGGACCGTCGCGATTTGGTGGCCAATAGATTAAAGCATCTACCAGCCAGCAAGCCGTTCCGCAGCGTATGGCAGTACCAGAACCACATGTTCGCCACTGTCGGCTACTTAATTGAAAAGGTGACCGGACAGAAGTGGGAGGACTTCGTAGCAGAACGCATATTCAAGCCACTAGGCATGACTGATGCCAGCTTTAGAGTAGAGTGCAACGAGAGATATGCCAAGCTTTATACCGAAAGGGACGGCGTCCGCAAGCAGAACCCGCCGTTGGTTCTGGATGCGATAGGACCTGCAGGTTCAATCAATGCCACCGCGGAGCAGATGGCAAATTGGCTCTTATTCAACCTCAACCGCGGCAAAGCGGGCGATAGTACGCTCATCGAAGAGAAGACCTTTGACGAGCTACACAGGCCCAACATCCCTTACCAGCAGCTACTCCCCTTTGAGGTTAAAGAGAGGGTCAATCTAGGGTACGGCCTTGGATGGTTTATTGACTTATACAGAGGCCACAAAACTGTGGAACACGGCGGCAATGTAAACGGGGCTTCTGCACTGGTCGCAATGATGCCGGAGCTGAACTTGGGCTGCGTAATCCTGACGAACGCAAACAGCACGATGCTGGGGTATGCAATTGCTAACGAAATCTATGACAGGTTCTTAGGGCTCGCCTGTAGCAAGGACTGGGTTGATTTCTACTACTCCACCGTAAATGAAGTCATGAAGCCAATGCTGGCCAAGGCCAAAGCCATCTACGACACCAAAATCGAAGGTAAACCACAAAGCCACGACCTGTCGGAGTACACAGGGACATATAACCACGGGGGTTACGGCGAGGCTATTGTCACCTTAAGAGACAATGGTCTTCACCTCCAGTTCCATGCCAATCAGCTGGAGCTTAAGCATCTCCACTATGACATTTTCACATTTGAGACGATGGGTATGCCGATCCCTGTTTCGTTTAGGACTGGTGTAAAGGGTGACATAGAATCCTTGTGCATACCTTTTGAGGGCCTAACAGCGCCGATTGAATTCGTCAAGCAAAAACAATAAGCCTCATCTCGGCCGAGAGGGAACACAGAGAGTGACAGGCATAGTCTGTGGGAGGTTGCTTATATGCAGATAGTAGACATACGTGCTGAGAAGATGCGGTTTGAACTAGTGAAGCCAGTGGTTATTGCGCTCGGGACAATCACGCACGGCGAAACCGTCATTGTAAAAGTATCGACTGACGGTGGCATTTGCGGGTTCGGCGAGGGCGCTGGCACCACCTTCGTCACGGGAGAAACAAACGACACGGTAATTGCAGCAGTCGAGTTGCTAAAGAGAGAGCTGATAGGGCTTGACCCACTTAGCATAGAGCATATACACCGGGTCATGGACAGAGCGATGATACGCAACGCGTCTGCAAAAGCTGCAATTGATATTGCACTTCACGACATCATGGCAAAGAACGCAAAAGCTCCGTTATACAAGCTTCTGGGCGGAACCGTTAATCAGATTGAAACGGACATGACCATCATGATTGACGAACCTGAAGTGATGAGCCACGAAGCGAGAGAGTTGGTCGAGCGAGGTTTCCGCTTTATTAAAGTGAAAGCCGGAGTTAACCCAGATATGGATATAGAGGCGATCCGCCAGATACGTAGCGCGGTCGGCCCCAGTATCCATATCAAGATGGACGCCAATCAGGGATGGTCGGCAAACGATTGTCTGCGCGTAATGCACGCAGTCCGCGAGTATGGCGTTGATGCTATAGAGCAGCCTGTGCCCTACTGGGACATTGATGGTCTCGCCTACATTCGCTCGAAGGCTCCCATCAAACTCATGGCAGATGAAAGCTGCTTTACCCCACAGGACGCGATGACATTGGTAAAACGGGACGCTGTAGACATCATCAACATCAAACTGATGAAGTGCGGAGGCCTGTATCGGGCTGCTCAGATTAACTCGATTGCGGAAGCGGCAGGTGTCAGGTGCATGTTGGGCTGCATGTTGGAGAGCAAAGTGGCCATTTCAGCGGGAGCAGCACTTGTGGCGGCAAGACCGAACTTTCTCTACGGTGACCTGGATAGTTTCCTCTACTTCAAAGACAATAGCAGGATAAAGGGCGGTTTCTCATTCCAGAATGGTAAGATCACTTTTGGTGAGGCATACGGACTCGGCATAGAAGTTGATATGTAATAGGAAGTGCACTCAAGCCCTGGCGACTCGCCAGGGCTTTTTCACTTGCCTGACTAAACACCCAAGGTGTTTCTTTGAGTTGACACCCGACACTGTGTCGGATACTATCTATTTAGCCGACACGTTGTCGGCAGGATAGATACCGGGTAAGGGGAGGAGACACCATGCCTTTAGCCAACGTGAACAACACACAGGTCTTTTATGTAGATGAGGGGCTAGGTAAGCCACTTGTTTTCATCCATGGTCTTGGGGCTACGCATTCTATGTTTCGTCCACAGATTAAGACGTTCAGCAAAACCCATCGGGTCATCTGCCCGGATACACGTGGCAACGGCCAGTCGGGCAAACTTACAGGACCGGTAAACACTGTTCTGGACAGGCAATGCGATGATATTGCTGCTCTTTTGAAGTTCATAGGATTAGACAAGGCTGTGTTCTGCGGGGTTTCGTATGGAGGAGTTTTTGTCTACCATTTCGTGCTGCGCCACCCGGAGATGGTGGAGGCTATAGTGGTAGTTGACTCGTTCGGTGATACCAAGATTGTTGGGGTAACTGAGTTCTTGCTGATGGTCACCCAATACGCAGCGCTGTGGTCATATTATCTGCCTGCATCATGGCTGATGCCTGCTATTAAGTCTCAGTACAAGCGTTGGCCCAAGGCTCAGGAATACTTGACTAACATACTGAAGGACATGCGTAAGCACGAGACGGTCATCCAGCGGCTGGCAATCAACAGTGCCAATCATACCGACCACCTGGGTGATGTAACTTGTCCAGCACTTGGCATCGTAGGAGATGCAACAGATATACTCG
>JAWLDB010000200.1:0-4956 GCA_041686915.1 Bacillota bacterium | reverse complement strand
TATGAACTACCTGACCTTGTTATACCCGAGTCCAACCCTGGCCATGGAGCTGGACCCTCTGGCATTGTTGGCAGAACATCACCTCTGCGTAGGGTCAACCAGTGAAGGAGGACTCGTCAGACTAGCCAAGGCAAAGGTGGCAGACCTGCTGGAACCAATTGTTAGAGAGTTTGGTGTGGGAGATGAGACTGATGCCAGATGGTATTGGGCGGCTGCTGCATTGTTGGACGGACAGAGTCACCTAGAGGTAGTGGCAGAGTGGCTGGACTCGAGAGATGACGGGGTTGCATGGGCTTCATTTGCCCGAACAACGACTAAGGCCGATGCCGATGGTAACTTCGCCGAACATATTAGTTTCCTGGGCACGGCCCTGAATGAAGGCATTAAGCTGGGTAAACCACCAGAGGATCTGTATGAAGTGGTGGCCAAGATCGGACTGGCATCTCCCGCAGTTGTGAGCTTGCGTTCCCTTACCCGCACGATAGCTACGCTGGAGCACCTGCCCTTGCTGCTGCCGGCGGCAGCGCAAGTAGCAATGGGCTACAGGACGATGTTTAATCTACCCGAGACGATCAGCTTGTTGCGTGGCCTGCAGTCAGGCGAAGAAACGAGATATTGGGAAACAGTGCTGGACTACTGTCTGCATGGCAACCTGCAAGCGGTGGCGGACGAGTTTGCACACTTCCTGGGCGATGCTGTAGGAGTTACGGCGCTGGAAGTGAAAGAGGCAATTAGGCAGGCAGCTGATGCTATGTCAAACTCAGTTTCTCTGCGCACAGCTAGTCTAGAGTTTGATGAGTTGGTGGAAGAGGAAGAGGGCAAGGGCTTTGAGATCAAAGAGCGAAGAGTCCGCTGCCGGTATGGCTTGCGTTTCGGTGAGGGTAAAGATGACGAAGACGGGGCCATGCGCGCAGACCAGGTTCGTGCTGCCTTCAACTCACCTTTCCGCCCCTTTGTCCTGGCCTCGACATCCCTGGGGCAGGAGGGCTTGGATTTCCATCCATACTGCCACAGCATCTATCACTGGAATTTGCCCGCCAACCCAGTTGACCTGGAACAGCGGGAAGGGCGGATTAACCGCTACAAGGGGCATGCGGTGCGGAAGAACGTGGCCATGGCGGCGATTAAAGCGGGTGCACCAATTGCCGTAGGGGACCTATGGGGTGAAATGTTCGAAGCAGCGAGAGTAAGCAGACCACCCGAGGCCAATGACCTGATACCCTACTGGCTGTATGAGTCCGATGAAGAAGGCCATAAGATTAATCGGTACGTGCCAGCGCTCCCACTAAGTCGCGAACTCGGGCACATGGAGCGGCTACGCAACTCCACCGTAAGCTACAGGATGGTCTTCGGTCAGCCCAGGCAGGAAGACTTGCTGGCCTTCCTGGAGAGCCGATATGACTCGCGCGAGCAGCTGCAGGACTTGGCGAAGTGCCGGATAAGGTTGGCCCCGCCAGATGTCGCGGGGGGATTAGAGTAATGTACAAGTTAGTGGCTAGCTTGAGCATTATCATCCGGGGTACGTGTCTGCCCAATCCCTTTGCGCAACATCCGAGCGGGGAAGCGATCAACTGGGTTGTAGGGGTCATATTGGGTCCGGTGACCTTCGCGATTGTTGGCCTGTTCTATCGGAGAGGGTCAATGCCAGCTCTGGGTAGCGTATGGTATCTGTTCTTCTACTTCGTCCATACGGTATTGATAGTGCTCTGGGGGAAGCTCGGCTTCTCTGTGATGGGAATGGTACTGGTTTTGGTTCTTTACGCAGTGGCGTTGGTATGGTTAGTCGGCCTGGTGAACAAGGTGCACTTGGACATGTATAGATGATGCATATGGGCAGCTCGCTGGAGCTGCCCTTTGCTTTCGACAGAACAGATCAGGAAAAGACAAAATCTAACAGGATTCTGCGGTTCGCTAGCAGAAGACTAACTAGAATATATATCCAGATGATCTCTTCATGCCAGTGAAGGTGAAAGGGGTGTAAATGAATGCAGACTGAGGTGCCCGCCGAACTATTGCTCGAAGCGTACGCTGCCGTGGAGAAGAGCGGTGGTAGGCTGCCATTTGAGTGCAGGGGTATTCAGATAACCAAAGATCTGATTAAAACCGTGATGGAGCTCCTCAACACTGAAGATAACAAGGTCCTCCCGCAACACTCAGCCAATGCTGTAGTTGAAAAGACCCAGGACGGGTTAGATCGACGTATTAAGGAGAGAATGGGGTCCGATTTAAGGACTGCGAATATCGTCTCTGACGTGATGGCTAGGGCAGGGATTGTGCAGGTGATTAGGGGTATTAATCCTGCTACTGGCCGAGAGGTTAAGGGAACGAGGCTGCGGAAGGCGTGGAGATGGTGAGTCCTGCAAACTGTATGCTTGAGCTCGAAAGAACCTCCTGCAGCATGTATGGGGACACGCTATCTCTAGAAGGGAGCAATATCGGTGAAGCTGCTAGTATGTGATGTCGAAGGTACCATTTTCAAACCCCATATGATTAAGGACTCTGAGCACGCATCCTATATTTGGACGGCAATAGCGGCGAGCTTAGGTGGCAGAGCTGAACGAGAAGAAATCGATTCGCAACGCAAGTGGAGACAGGGGGCGTACGGCGAGCGGAACACGGGCAAGGCCTATTATAGCTGGGTTGAAGCGTCAGTCCAAATCCATACGAAGTATGGACTCTCTAAGCCGTTGCTGGACAGCATTATTAGAGATGCCGTGTACGTCGACGGCGTCCGCGAGTTTTTCGCTAGGTTGGATCGCAGCAAGTACATACCAGTTCTCATTTCTGGGGGCCTACAAAACCTATCAAGAAAGGCTTGTGACGATCTAGGCATTGCCCCTGATGACTCCTACGCTGCGTGTGAGTATTTCTTTGACCAGAACGGGAAGGTGCTATCCGATCTCGCACTGCTCAACTCAAGCAACTTCTTCGGCAAATATGAGATTGTCCAGCTCGCACTGAGAAAGCATGGATTGGGATCGTCTGACTGGGTGTTCATCGGGGATGGAATCAACGACGTCAGCATTGCACAGAAGGCGCCCTTGGCTATTGCTGTTGATCCTATTCCGCAGTTACGTGAAGTTGCTCATGATTCTGTTGGTGACTTCCGTGAGCTAATGCTGAAAGAAGAACTCATCGCAGAACATGGATTCTTTGCAGCAGAATGCTCATTTGATGAAGCTGAATCGGAATGTCTAGCGCTACTCGAGAAGGCAAAAGCGGTACCAGAGGCCGCTGCCACCATTGTTGCCGAGCAGCTGTTCACCATGGAAGTCGCCAAGGGGCGGGTGTCTCATCAGGTAGGAAACCTTCGCCTACCGGAACTGGAAGTCAGGGCTATGGAGAGGGCAACGTGTGCTTCTTCCAAAGTCTACTTGATGAATGGACAGTTGTCCGGCATTATCGACTTGCTGCAGTATGGCGAGTTCATGCTGGGCTGTCTAAACGAGGTCACCGGAGGAATTAACCTTCCGTCAGCTTTTCTGCAACCGTTCTATAACGCTGAGGAGATAATGCTGAATGTTTGCTTCGTAATGCAGGCATCCATGGAAGACCTTGTTTCATTCATTGAGGAGAAACACAATCCTGCGTTTGGCAGACTAACTCGTAACGATTTGATCCAGCAACTAGCCAAACCGGCATTGCAAGTCGTGCTTCGCGACTACCAACGCATGCGCAATATGTCAGCACACGGCTGTAGGTTCATCTCAACTGATGTAATACGAGCGCTTGTTCAAAGGACCTATGAGAGTATCCAGCGGATGGAACTGCTTGTACGGCCAAAAGAGTGAAGAGGGTATGCCAGTCAATTTGGCATAAGTAGGGAGAAAGAAGCTTCGTGCTTAGACGCGTAAGGGGCCAGGGCAAGCAGCTCTTTATCAACGATAGATGGGGTGAAATACTGATCCCTCTGTACGCACCCACATACGCTTGCGAAAGTGACGTGGTCAGGGCAATGGGCGGGTTCATTAAAGATGTGCTTCGGCAGGTTGAGTAATAGAGGAAACAAAGCCACAAGCAAGAAGTGTTGCAGAGAGCATGTGGTGGAGGTGTACTTCAATGTTAAGCGATTGGTCAGAGAAACTATTGCCCTTGGAGCGGCAGGCAGAGCTAGTCAACCACTGGTTGGAACTGAGGCTGGAGCGCCTGCTGCCAGAGCTGATGCAACGGAGTGAAATCGACTTCTGGATAGTGCTGACCCGGGGGGAGTATCATGAAGACCCAGTGCATAGGAGCCTAGTGCCCGAGCCGATGACTCTGGCTAGGAAGCTGGCGTTTTACTTGCGGCCAGATGGTACGGTTGAGCGGATGAATATAGCTAAGCCACTGAAGGGTCTCAGCCCGGGCAGAGGACTGGATGCGCTCTACCGTCGCGCTTGGGACGGTGACGAGGCGGACGAATGGCAATGCTTGCGCAGATTGGTGGAAGAACGTGACCCTAAGGCAATCGGCATCAACGTTTCCGAGAACTTCGCTTTCGCAGATGGCCTAACCTACACGGAGCACTGCAAACTAATGGATGCACTTGGCCCCTTTGCCGAGCGCACCAAGAGCGCTGAACGGCTAGTCTTGGGTTGGCTGGAGCGGCGGAGTGCAGAGGAACTGGCCGCCTACAAGGGTATCAACGAGATAGCCCACGGCATTATCGACGAGGCCTTTTCAAGCAAGGTGGTTCACCCTGGGGTGACCACACCAGACCAGGTGGCCTGGTGGATTAGACAGCGGATCGAGGGGCTTGGGCTGGAGGCCTGGTTCCAACCAACAGTTGATGCACAGCGTCAGGGCGTGTCCGGCAGAATTCCCGGGTCGTCACCTATCATGCCTGGAGATTTGCTGCACTGTGATGTAGGTCTGCGCTATCTGCGATTATCAACGGATACGCAACGGAATGCCTATGTTCTGAAGGCTGACGAAGACACAGCCCCCGCCGGCTTGCGGCAAGCCATGGCGGCAGGG
>JAWLDB010000199.1:0-4987 GCA_041686915.1 Bacillota bacterium | reverse complement strand
TGCTGCTCGCAAAACAACTTCCGGCCTTCTCTGTTTCAAACGTCCAAATACCAGGCTGGACAACTCGCCTGGGGTCAGCTTTCCAGTAGGCAATCGATTCACCTCCTGCGTGTGCTTTTGGTAGCACAGGCTCTGACTTATTGTAGCATGCAGGTGCCCTATAGACCAGCAACACCAAGTGCTCCAAACCCTCGGAGTGTTTTGTGGCAGCAAGCAGGAAAGCGCGGTATGATGTCCAAAGGAAAGAGGGGAAGATAAGTTGACGAAATGGAGGAATGGCAGCATGCTGCGAATCATCAAAAATGCAAACATTTATAGCCCTGAGCCGGTGGGGAAACGCGATATCTTAATTGCAGGCGAGCGTATTAGTCATATTGCCCAGGAAATACCCGTGCCCGCCGGCTTAGGACAAGTCGACGTCGTTGACGTGAAGGGCGCAACACTAGTTCCAGGTTTCCTGGACCAACATGTGCACTTGATAGGCGGAGGCGGGGAAGGTGGTCCAGCCACCAGGACACCGGAGATTCAGCTGTCGCAGATTACGACAGCCGGGGTTACTACCGTTGTCGGGTGTTTGGGCACCGATGGCACTACACGCCATATGGCATCGCTATTGGCCAAGGCCCGGGCCTTGGAAATTGAGGGCATCACTACTTTTATCTATACAGGCGCTTATGAGGTTCCGACCAGGACCGTCACTGACAATGTGCGCAATGACTTAGTGCTTATCGATAAAGTGATAGGAGTCGGTGAGATCGCCATTTCAGACCACAGGTCGGCGCAACCGGAGATCATGGACCTGAGGAAACTAGCTGCTGAAGCACGGGTTGGAGGGATGCTAGGGGGCAAGCCAGGACTATTTCATTTCCACGTCGGCGGAGGCCCTAGAGGAATTCAGCCAATCTTTGACATTCTGGAGACAACCGAGCTACCGATCCATATGTTCACACCGACACACATGAACAGGACACCTGAGCTGCTTGAACAGGGCGCGCGCTTCACCAAACGGGGCGGTGTTGTGGACATCACAGCGGGTGCTCGTGCATATGAAGGTATTCTGAAGCTATTAAACGACTTCGGTGTATCGATTGACAATATTACCATCAGCTCCGATGGAAATGGCAGCCTCCCCAAGTTTGATGCGCAGGGGAATCTTATTGGACTGGGAGTAGGTTCAGTGATGACCACCTATGATACATGGAAGGACCTAATTGTCAGGGGCCACATTCCTATGGAAGAGGCTTTGAAGATCATCACCACCAACGTGGCACGCAACCTGAACCTGGTTGGGCGCAAGGGCTCGGTTCAAGTCGGTGCGGATGCTGATTTTGTAGTATTGAATGGAGAACTGGAGATAAAGCAGGTGTGGGCCCGTGGTAGATTGATGGTTGAGGGCGGGAAAGCAATTGTGAAGGGAACATTTGAGTAAACCGCATCAGGAGCAGCAAGGGACTCAGGCAGAGCCTTGAGTCCCTTGTTATACAAACTTTATTCGTGGGTAGCAACACGCCTGACTACTTCATCCAAGACCTGTAGGCCAAACTGCAAACTCTCAAGTGTTATGTGCTCATCCACGCCGTGAGCCCTGTTGACGAGCTCCCCTGGCAGCATCGGATCGAAGCCATAGACGGTGATACCGCGTGGCCGGAGGTAGCGAGCGTCCGTCGCACCGGGCGAAAGGAAGGGTATCACCTTTGAGCCGGGCAGGTGTTTCGGCACAACCTCACGAATGATGTCAGCCACAAATGTATCAGAGCTTGACTCGGTTGCCGGCAGATGGGGCCCGACTTCCAGCTCTATGTCATTTGGCAATAGTTTCTTCAGTTCTTCCGCCAGTACGTCTCCAGATTGACCTGGCAACACACGGCCGTCAATCTCCGCGATTGCCTGGCTGGGTATGACGTTCAGCTTTTGACCGGCAGTGAGTATTGTAGGGGTAGCCGTATTGCTTAACATAGCCAGAATGCCTGCCCGCTCAAAGGGGTTTTGAACAAAACCTTCCACTATCGCCGGGATCTGCTCAAAACTAGGTATAGCTGTCCCTCTAGGGAGGACACTCGGCCCCAGGTCAGCAAGAATAGCCCCAATGAACGCTTGCACGGTGGCAGTCGCATGGACGGGTAAACGCGCGTTGCCAATCTCTTTCACCGCTTCGGCTAGTTTCACTACAGCATTGCCCGGGGTGGGAATGGATGCATGTCCAGCGGCTCCTTTGGCAGTTAACTGCACACGGCAACTGGCTTTTTCGCCGGTCTGTAAGGTAACATAGGTCCGGCCACCAAGAACTACGGAGTTGCCACCCCCCTCGTTAAGGGCGAACTCACAATCTACCCAGTCCGGGCGGTGTTCACAGATCCACTTAAAGCCATATATACCACCAGCTTCTTCGTCGGCGGTGGCAGCGAAAATTATGTCGCGTTTGAGGGTAGCGTTCTCTGCCTTTAGCTTGAGCAGTATGGTCATCCAGGTCGCTACCAGCTTCTTCATGTCAATGGCGCCGCGCCCCCAGATGCGGCCTTCAGCCTCTTCCCCGCCAAACGGATCGTGCGACCAATCGCTGGCTACCGCTGGAACTACATCTAGATGTCCAACCAGCATGATGGGACGGGCTGCCCCATCACCTTTTAAGCGGGCCATGATGCTTCCCCGCCCAGGCGCAGGCTCGAACACTTCGTAGTCTATCCCTGCTGCGTCAAACACGCCGGCGATGTAGCGAGCTGCCGCTATCTCGCCTCCGGGGGGATTGGTGGTGTTGATCCTCAAAAGTTCCTGCAGGTGCTGCTTGAGAACCAGTTCCCAGTTCATTTCTTGAACACTCCTCTTCTTCAAGACTATTTCACTTTATATGTACTACATATTTGCTTCGAAACGGGTAGTTTCCTGCCCAGAGGCAACAGTTCGCTAGCCTGTTGCTCGCCTGTCATACCCCAAACCCTAGCTGTGTATGCAAAAAGCGGCCTTGCGGCCGCTTTGCTACTTTATGCCACGTCCAAAAGACGAATTTCCTTCCATTTGCCCCGCCGGTAGCGGTACACACTCAATCCAAACCGGAAGACCAGGTCAATCGTCATGGCCAACCATACGCCGACGATACCCAGGCCGAAGGTGCTGCCTAACAGGAATGAGAACGGAAGCCTAATTCCCCAAAGTCCAATGCCGCCAATGATCATGGGCGCCTTGGTATCACCCGCACCACGTAGAGCACCGTTCAAGATACCGGAAATAAGTTGTGGCAGCTGGACTGTAGCCATTAGCCGCAGATAGATTGCGCCAAGCTGAATTACATTCTGTTCATTAGTCAGCATTCCCAGAATCTGCGTCGGGAAAAAGAACAACAAGCCGCCTGTGAAGCAGGTCAGAAGGACGCCCCATTTTCCGATTTCTTTAACATAACGCTCTGCAAGCCGATGGTTGCGAGCACCTAGGCTTTGTCCAACGAAGGCCGTCGCGGCGATGCCAAACCCGGCTGATGGCATATAAGACAAAGACTCTGCGTTTAAACCCAGTTGATGCGCTGCTAAAGCATCTGTGCCGAAGCTGACTATCAGCCCCATCATAATGATAGTGGCCGTCTGCCAGAACAATGACTCAAAAGCCGCCGGCACACCGATGCCCAATATGCGTTTCACTTCGTTCAAGTCCGGGGTAAACCTACCCTTAAATTGCAGGGAGACTGGGGATAGTGCTCGCGTTATGGCGTAAACTGCCAAGACAGCGCCTATACCCTGAGCTATGATCATAGCTAAGGCAGCGCCTGTTATCCCCATGGCAGGAAAACCAAACTTGCCGTATATAAAGACAAAATTAGCGATGACGTTAATAATGTTAACAACAAAGGCGATCTGCATCGGAGTTTTGGTATTGCCGGCACCCCTAAGAATCGCTCCTATGACTTGCATTATGGCCATGAAGGGCATACCCCATGCCGCCAACCGCAAGAAATCGTATGCTGTGGCCAATAGGTCTGGAGTTGGGTGGAAAAGGACATTTAGCCAAAAGTCTGCCTTTAGCCAAATAACAACTGTCATGAACCCGACGACCGCGATGGCTAACGCTAAAGCCTGAGAAGCAGTGCGATGGGCTGCCTTCTGATTACCAGCACCGATTGACCGAGCAATCAGGACGGTTGCCCCCGTACCGATTGCCGCAAATATGGCCCACATAATCTGAGTTATTCGGGAGCTAAGCCCCACGGCTGCAACAGCGTGGGCACCTATACGCCCTACCATTCCGGTCGCTACGATACCTACAAGCATCTGTAACACACTTTCAATTGTTGCAGGCCAGATCATACCAAAAATGCGGCTTCTGAGTTCCGTCTGGGTAATCTCGCCCTCAGGCGCGTAACGTTCTGCAGCGTCAACAAACGTAGACACAGTAGAGAACCTCCTAAGATAGTGCTCGATAACCAGGTGATTATAGCATTCCGTCTGGTCGCAAGCAAAAGAGCGAGTACGCAAGGTAACACGCCAATATCATCAGCCTTACATAAGCTTTCATTTGCTTGCAGATACGCAAGATGGCTATAGACCACAGGTAGCCCTCCCGGCGGAGGGCTACCTGAAATTTTGATCTATACTCTGTAGCGAGTAGTCTCATCGCAGTACTCGCAAACATACTCCTTGTTCTCTACATTAACCAGAGTGAACGTTGCCTCTGCGTATGTGTCGGAGTTCGTTACACACCGGGGATTACCGCATTTGAACAGACTCTTTACGCTACGGGGGATTTGCACTAGCGACTTCCTGACAATCTCTCCGCCCTGAATTACGTTGACACTGACAGTTGGGTCTATTAACCCTAACATCGCCAGATCTATATCCGTCACGTTCTGTAGCTTGATAATATCCTTTGTACCAAGACGCTTGGATGGTACATTCATCAGCAACACGACCGGATGATCTATTTCAGCGAGGTGTAGCTGGTTGAATATCTTTAGACCATTACCTGAAGTGATGTGGTCTAGCACGATACCCTCACTGATCTT
>JAWLDB010000198.1:0-4995 GCA_041686915.1 Bacillota bacterium | reverse complement strand
CCCATCCCGCCTCTCAATTGGCTGCACCCCCTTGCGAAGATAACTGGCTGGCAACGAACTCCCGGTAAGCTGGCTCGGTCGCCAGCAACTCCGTATGTTTGCCGACTGCCGATATTTTGCCATTGACCAGGAAGACCACCAGGTCAGCGTTCTGGATGGTCCACAGCCGGTGAGCAATCACCACCACAGTGCGCCCTTTCATAACCTCACTTAAAGCGGCATTGATGCTTTCCTCTGTTTCTCGATCCAGATTGGCGGTTGGTTCGTCCAGGATGATAATCTGCGGATCGGTAATCAGCACTCTCGCTATGGCCAACCTCTGCTTCTGTCCTCCAGACAGGCGCACACCCTTCTCTCCAATCTCCGTCTGCAATCCTTGTGGTAGAGAAGCGACAAAGTCACTGAGCACTGCACTCTTGATAGATGAGGCAATGGTGGAAGCATCAGCATCTGGCCTTCCGAAAGTGACGTTATCACGAATGGTTCCATCAAACAGGAAAGGTCTTTGACTCAAATAGCCGATGTGACTGCGCAGGCGCTTGAGGTTAATCTTCTGAACGTCCAATCCGTCAATCATGACGGATCCTGACTGAGGCCGGTAGAACCCAGGTATCAGGCTGACGATGGTCGTCTTCCCTGCCCCCGAGGGCCCGACTACTGCTATCGTCTGTCCTGCTTCCATCTTCAGGTTGATATCCGAAAGCACCTGTTTGCCATCATCATAAGAAAAACTCACCTGGTGGAAACTGATCTCCCCTGTCAGGCACCCTGGCCACTCGCCGCTGTCAAGGTCTTCACCTTCGTTGTCCAGTATCTCAAAGACCCTCTCAGCCGCGGCCGTCGCGTTCATTACTGCTCCTAGCAGCATGCCGGTTTGCCTGATCGGTCGTAGCAGCATCCCAATATAGGTGAGAGCACCTAGCAGCATCCCGGTGGTCACCGTACCGTTAATCGCCAGCCAGCCTCCCCATAGCAAGCTGATAGCGGTCCCGAGCCCTAGCAGAAAGTTGACATACGGCAGCCAGAAAGCGGATACCTTGGTGGCGGCCAGGTTCTTCTCGAGCATATTGCCAGCCCTGTCTGCGAAGCCGCGCTGCTCGTATTCGGTTGTACCAAGCGATTTGATTGTCTCGATTCCGGTCAGTGATTGCTGAACGTGACTAGTCAGGTTACCAAATTGCTTACGGATCTGTTGCATGACAGGCCGCACTCTGACTGCATAGGTCAGCATGGCGTGGAGAATGAACGGGATAAAGGCGAGAAACCCTAACGCAAGCAGCGGTTCCCAGAGGAAGAGCACCGCTAACACACCCAGAATGGTGAGCAGGTTGTTCACGATATTGACCAGGCCCATGCCATAAAAGCTGGTCAGGATGTCGATATCTGAAGTCGTCCTACTTACCAGATCCCCTACTTCAGCCCTGTCAAAGAAGGCAAAACCCAGGCGGTTAAGGTGCGTCAGCGTACGCGTACGCAGGTCATGGACTATCTGCTGCCCAGTGCTTTCGAGCAGCAGCCGTTCTGCGTAATAAAGCACGCCCTTGACCAGTACCGCCACGATAATTGCCACAAATACCAGTAACAGTTGCTCGGATGCCCCACCTAACACCAACTTGTCTACCGAAAACCGTACCAGCCACGGCGGCAACAGTGCCAGGCCAGTCGACCCCAGTAGCAGAGCCAACCCTAGCAAGACCGCGCCCCAGTGTCCTTTGAACAAGCCAAACAGCCTACCCAGCATCCTAACGTTAAGTGAGGCTGGTGGTTTGGCGTGTGACTTTTGCTTCATGACCAAACACTCCCCCTATATGTACCACGCATATACCGCCTTTATTATGCGCCAGTTATGGGCATTTGTCAATAACCCATCTGACTTGACAAGGTAAGTCATGCCAAGTATATTGGCTGTGATGAGCTATATGCACTACACATTTAGGGGGTATCGCTATGTCCTTCTCTCTGGGCGCTTTGGTTATTGGCTCTGCTACCATCATTTTGATACGTCTGGCGTAGGAAGGCTTGTTGGCGGGGAGCAGACTGAGTTGGTCGTAGAAAGAGGAGCTTAGGGGGTAAGAGTGTGTGTGCCAAACATTCATGTGGCGGTCACCATAGCAAAGATCACCCATGCAACTGCAAAATGCGCGGGTTCTTGCAGGCTTGCCTGCTGCTCTTGGTTGCCCGGTCGGAAGGCTACGGTTATACCCTACTGCAAGATCTGAACAACTTTGGGTTGATGCAGCAGTCTGATATAGGTGCGGTCTATCGGAACCTGCGTTCGTTGGAGGACGCCGGACATATCGTGTCAGAATGGCAGGACTCTGAAAGCGGCCCAGAGAAGCGTGTATACCGTATCACGAGCGCAGGCAGGCACAGGCTGTTACAGTGGAAAGAAGCATTGCTCGAGAACCGCAGGCAGATTGACTCCTTTCTAACCTTGCTTGAGAACAGCGTCAGCCAATGATAGCAGGGTATGCCGCGGAACAGTGCACGGCGGAGAGGCTGGTCGAGATGGTAGCTCAAGTGGCAGCAGCTGCGCTAGTTGAAATTTCGGTAAAAGAAAACTGCCGAGACACATCACATGCCTCGGCGGTTTGTTTTCCTACTTAACGGCAGCAATCAGCTTCCTGGCGAAAACTCTTGCTCCTTCCACTGCTTCAGCAGTCTGAAAGGAAACTAGGTCGTCCTCGTCCCTTACCGAGTACATACCTTGGTAGGATAGTTTCGAGTGCTCACACAAACGCTTGACCCCTAACTCAAAGGGTTCGGCAGCATATTGGGCGTCGTAACCGTGCGTGGCGATGATGGCACATTTCTTGCCCGCCCAAAGCGAGCCTGATCCCCGACCGTAATACTTGTTGAGGCCGTAGTGTCTGTCCAGCACAGCTTTCATCTCCGTTGGGCAATACCAGGAGAAGATTGGAGTAGCCAACACGAAACAATCCGAGCTGATAATCTTTGCGGCAATCTCCTGCATGTCATCCTGCTGCGGACATCCATATTCGCCTGATACCTGCTGACAGGCATAGCAGGCCTTGCAGCCCGAGATGTTCTTCCCCGCCAAGGTGATATATGTAACTTCCGCCCCGTTCTCTTTCAACTCTGCCATAAATGGCTTCAGCAACTCGGCAGTGTTCCCCTTAAGACGCGGACTTCCCATAAGTACACAAAACTTCAATTCATGTCACCTTCCCATGCTCAGTTTAGCTGTCTTAGGCGTTTCGAGTTATATCCAAACACCTTGATATATGATAGCACGGGACGCGTTGCGGCGATGGTAACAGTTGTATCGTATCAAAAAACTGCCCACTCCCTCGCTATATGCAGAAGGGACGCACACATTTCGCAAGACAAGTGTACGTCCCTTGGCTCATAATCTGTCTGTCACAGCTTCAGTTATCGATATCCAACAAGGTCGGGAACGCAAGTACGCCCAAGTTCAGCACGCTTAGCTTGGCCTCGGCGCAATAGCGCAGGAGTAGCTCGTCTTTGGTGTCAAGCACCTTCAGCATCAGTGCATCATTTGTACGGATCTCCTGGTAGACCATAATTTGAAGGCTGTCAGATAGCTTATTGTAGAGGCTGTCTGCGCGCATAGAACACGCGATCATCCCGCTATCCTGGATAGGGTGCTCGCGACTCAGGTGCGACAGCACTACTGATGCCGCGCCCTCTTCTGTAAGCAGCTCATTTATCCGGAGATAGGGCTGCCGCTTGTATTTCACGTAGGCTATCCTGGTCTCGCCCTGAAGAACCACCGATGAACGATAGACAAGCGAGTGGTTGAACCACTGGCTGATAGACTCACCCGGAAACCAGGCCAGTCGGTCATGTTGGTGATCCTTACGCCACATATCGATAATCCATGGGAGGTCGGCTTCCATGACCGGACGCTCAGTAATGCCTGCCAGGTCTGCAACGGCAGCATCCATCTGAACGGTAGCACCGGTATGAGCAAACGCTTCTTGCACATAGCCGAACCTGGGATAGTACTCAGGGATACCACACAATACGGACAAGGAATAGCCCTTGTCGATAGCCGACCTGTGTCCTGCCTCCATCAATTGCGAGCCTATTCCGTGACCCTGTAACCTTGCATCCACAGCCAGCGGTGCGAGAAACACGCCTCTTCTCTTCTGTCCGAGAACGATAAACTCGAAGGGTGAAAAAAGAGCATGGCCGACGATGCTGCCATCCACTTCCGCCACGAGCGATAGCTCCGGGTCAAAATACTGGTTGTGGCGAAGAACTGATGCTATTAGCGGCTCAGATTTGTACGGATACGGTTCCTTTGCTACAAACGAAGAGTAGTTTAGACTTGCGATACCGTTATAGTCAGGTACCATCTCATGTCTGATAGTAACCAGAGTTAATCACACCCTCACTGGCGAAATCCCTCTGGATTATATACCCTCCTCACTGGAAATGCGAGGCAAAATAACACGGGGGCGTACACTTGTCGTAAGACAAAGTGTACGCCCCCGTGGCTGGTCCCTGCTTTAAGCCAGCACTCGCTTCAGGAACTGGCGAGTGCGTTCGTGGGTTGGGTTGTTGAAGATATGCGCGGGGGTGCCTTCCTCTACGATCACGCCGCCATCCATGAAGACGACGCGGTCTGCTGCTTCCCGGGCAAAGTCCATCTCGTGGGTAACAACCAACATCGTTAGACCAGTTCTCGTCAGTTCCTTCATTACCTTTAGCACCTCGCCCACCATCTCGGGGTCAAGAGCGGATGTCGGCTCGTCAAACAGCATTACGTCCGGCTCCATAGAAAGGGCCCTGGCGATAGCCACGCGCTGCTTCTGGCCACCTGACAACTGTTTCGGCTTGGCGTTGACATACTGATCCATACCGACTACCTTCAGGTACTTCATGGCTACCTGCTCGGCCTCTTCCCGTGAGCGCTTCAGCACCTTCATCTGCCCTACCACGCAATTGTTCAGCACGTTATGGTTATTGAACAGATTGAATTGTTGGAACACCATGCCAAGCTTCGTG
>JAWLDB010000197.1:4374-5064 GCA_041686915.1 Bacillota bacterium | reverse complement strand
GTGTATATCTTGAACTGATCCAATAGGGAAACAAAAGAGCTGGCATATGCAAAACGCCAGCTCTTCTTCCCGCTCTAGTCCGAGTGTTCCGATGTTACTCGGGTTTTTCTTCTTTCTGTGCCTGAGCCTCGCAAGTGCACTCAGCCTCAGGCTGTTCTTCAGAGCAGCATTCAGCTTCTGTCTGCTCTTCACAGCAGCATTCGGTTGCTGTCTGCTCTTCACAGCAGCATTCGGTCTGCTCTGCCTGTGTCTCGGCAGTCACTTCGGCGCAGCATTCCTGCTCTGTCGTGGCTTCCTGCTGTCTTGCTTTCTTCTGCTTTATCTGCTCAACTGCAACCATGATTCCCGGCGCTGCAGATAGGGCGATGCCGCCTATGATAAAATACTTGGCATAAGGGCGAAGTTTCTTGCCGGCCAACAACCCTAGACCGAAGAACTGGGCCTTCTGGCCGATATCTGACAAAATTTCTGCGTTTTTCAAATTGAACCAACCTCCACATTGTAGTTTTATGTACCACACGATTATATGCCGCATGGCGAGTACTGGTTACCCTATATAAGCTTCTATAAGGTGTATGCAGTTCTCCTGCCTGTTATGTCAATTAGTTCTCTTCACACCAAATTCATAATCGGCTCATTTACAGTTCACGGTGCCGCGGTATTCTAACTTTAAAGGGATAGAAAGGGGGA
>JAWLDB010000197.1:0-4364 GCA_041686915.1 Bacillota bacterium | reverse complement strand
CTTCGTGCCGCTTATTCTGGTGGTTGACGATGAGGAGTCAATAGTTGAGGTAATCAAGTCCTACCTGCAGCGTGAGGGTTTTCAGGTGGCTACTGCTGGAACCGGCGCAGAGGCTCTTGCCAAAGCGCGCGCTCTACTTCCAGATTTGGTGGTGCTGGACCTGATGCTGCCGGACATCCATGGGGAAGAGGTGGCACGGCTACTGAGGGATGAGCATGATCCGGGCATCATCATGCTTACTGCCAAGTCGGGGCAGGATGACCGGATTGCCGGATTGTCGCTCGGAATAGATGACTATATGGTTAAGCCCTTTAGCCCTCGCGAGCTGATGCTAAGGGTGAAGAACGTGCTCCGGCGCGTCAAACGTACAGAGCTGGAAGTTGGGCTCAGTTTCCAGGACGGGCAGCTGCTGATAAACAAAGTAACTCAGACCGTTGCCTTCTTGGGTCAGGAGTTGGAACTGACACCGAGCGAGTACAAGTTGTTACTCACCTTGGCAGAGAACCCTGGCCGTCCTTTCACCCGCGCGGAGCTCGTATCTCGGATACAGGGCTACGACTTCCCGGGATATGACCGGGTGATAGATGCACATGTGAAGAACTTGCGGCGCAAATTGCAGGAAGACGGCCGGGAGCCACTGTTCGTACAGACAGTATATGGCACTGGCTACAAGTTCGGAGGTCAGCGTGATGCGTAAGCATTCACTCGCGGTCAAGCTGGTTTTGGCTTTCGCTCTGATAGCCCTGCTGAGCGCCTATTTGACCACCTTGGTATCCAGTTACCTGATAAACCGCCAGTTCGACCGGTACCTGGTAGATCAGCGTGTGTCACGTGAACAAGATATTGTCACGGCCATCGAGTCAGCCCTCGCTGATGGGCGATTGGATGAGGAGTTACTTCGAGACCTGAGTGGGGCAGCACTGGTGGACCATGTGTCCATGCGTGTGATCGATGCCAGTGGCGATGTAGTCTGGCGGGCAGAACCCGGTTGGGGGCGTGGAATGATGGGCTGGGGCCGAGGTCATCGCTGGTCAGGCAGTCTGCAGGAAATCAGTTATCCGCTACATGATGGCCAGGCACCGGCTGGGCAGGTTGTTTTCGGATATATCGAAGACCCCTATCTCTCGCCGGCTCAACAGACATACAGCCGCAACATCTGGTTAGCTGGGTTGTTAGCTGCCGGCTTGGTTGCGGTGCTTGGGGCCCTGTCTGGGTGGTGGATGTCACGACGCTTAAGTGAGCCCCTACGCAGCTTAACGAGGAAAGTCCGGGCTATGCATTCCGACGAGCGCGGTGTGACCGACGTCACAGTTTCTCGGGATGAGTTATACGAGCTTTCCACAGCCTTTGACGACCTGCAGAGCAGCTTGCAGCAGCAAGAACTAAGCCGGCAACAGATGACGGCAGATATAGCCCATGAGCTACGAACACCACTAGCCGCCCTGCAGGCACAAATAGAGGCAATTCAGGATGGAGTTTACGAGCTTACACCTGAGAGGCTAAAAGCGTGTCACAGTGAAGTCATCCGCTTAACCAGTTTGGTAGCCGATGTGGAGAACTTGGCACGTTTGGAGGGTGGCGGTAAGCTGGAGCTCACCAAGACAGATTTGGTTGCCCTAGTGCGAGAATGCGTGGAAGGTTATGCTGGGGCAGTTGAACAAGCAGGCTTGGAACTCGTACTGGAAGTAACTTGCCCTATAGAGGCCACAGTGGACGCCGACCGGATGAAACAGGTGATACTGAACCTACTAAGTAATGCGATCAAATACACCTCAGTAGGCGGTTTGGTGAACGTTAGGGTAATGCCGGCTGAGGAAGGCGTTCTGATTGCGGTGAGGGATACTGGTAAGGGCATCCCCGAAGCTGATTTGCCGAGAGTTTTCGAGCGGTTCTATCGTGGGGAGAAGTCACGCAGTCGCAGGACCGGCGGAGCAGGTCTCGGCCTGGCCATTGCCAAGGCGATTGTGGAGGCTCACGGCGGAACTCTGACTGTCCGAAATGTATCTGGTGCTGGTGCCGAGTTCATCGTAACCGTGCCTAGGGGTTAACCCTCAACCACTTCCTTCAATACGCCAAAAGCCGGCATGTGCCGGCTTTTTGATCTTCCTTAACCAAAGTCCACTCCCAGAGCCTTTGTAACGTTACTGATACGATTGAACACGGTCAAATTGTTACCGCCTGCAAACAGCAGCCCTAATGCCCGGTTGTCTTCGTCCATGATTAACGAGCCGCTATCGCCAGGGCCACTTTTGATGTTGCTTACCACCTGGTCGGAAAAGATGGCTATGCCGACATCCCCAAAGTCTACCCGTAGCACTACATCCTTGACGAGTATCTCGCCTTCAGTTACCCCGGTAGTACGCCCACTTTTCCTGATGCGCATATCTAACTCAGGTTCGGCCGTACCTTGTGGTGTTCCAAGTCCCAGGACTTCCGGCTTGATCAGGTCTGGCTCCAGCGGTTCAGCCAAGGCGCAATCAACCGTATTTGAGCGAATGCCCTGTTCTTCCCCCTCTGTGCTCAATAGACGTGGAGACCAGAGCCGGCTTACTGTGTACTGTGCATCTAGTCCAAAAGCAGCCTCTACAGGTATGTAGCGCTGCAGTCTGCCTATTGTGTCACCGGGGAGTTTTCCTCCGTCATGGGCTCCTGGTTGCAGAATAGGGTCACCGATACCGGCCCGCCGGTCTCGTCCGTTTGTTGCGTTGGCAAGGACGTGGTTGTTAGAAAGGATGAGAGGCTGTCTAGTTTCCCGGTCATAGACGACGGCACCGAATGTCCCCGCCGTAATGCGATAATTGCCAATGCTGATCCCGGGCTGGGCTGGGCGCATTCTTTTGACCTGTTCATATGTCTTAATAATGCCAGTTTCTATCACGTCTGTTTGATGCCCCAGAATTCGCGCCGGTACAATATCCTTGCTTGCCAAAGCGCTCATCGGAACCTTCTGCGAGACCAGGACAGTTAAGCATAGCGTTGGAAGCCGTTTCCCGTGTCGCTGTTTGTAACCTATCCCCACTCCCACCACATTGTTCTTCTTCAGTAAAGCATATGCGTAAGCCGCCAGTTCAACAGTCAGCAGCATGCCCATTCCTCCTTCCATAGAGTCTATGCGCCATAGCAGGCGCTATTGACACCAGCGGGCATGTTTGCTGCATATGGTGAATAAATGGGGAGGTGGGTAAAGTGTTCACTGATAAACCAGGGCAGTACTTCTTCCCCCTGGGTAGCAGGGAACTGCGCCTGACCTACCCTCCACAACGAGGCAGTGACGTCTGGGTTATCCAGAGGTGGTTAAACCGGGCAGCGTTGATGCAGCCCGCTTGGGGTTTAAACACGGTATCTGAAAGCGGTCTGTTAAACAGTCAAACTTTGATACGTCTGCGTCAAATCAGCCGGCAGTTAGCCACATGGCAGCCATGGGAGATTGTAGACCATACATATACGATCTTTGGACAGAGGCCAGCCAACCAATCAGCAGGAGGCAAGGCCTTCGGTGCAAGGTGTCTCATACTCGGAGATGAAGGTGAAGATGTATGGGTGCTGCAAAACCGTTTGGTGGCTGCCAACCGGCGGATGGCTATAATCTTAGGACGGCCTGCCGATGGAGCTTATGACAGTCGGACAGCAAGACTGGTCAGGACTTTTCAAAGGAATAGCCTTGCCTGGTATGCCGGTCTTAAGGTGACTGGTCAGGTGTTTGCTGACACCCTGCTGCTGGTTTGGGACAGGACCATCCTGGGGGGAAGGGAGCTTTCTGCCGGTGCCAGGGGACTTGACGTGCTAGCTCTGCAGGAGTTGCTGTGGGGGATGGGATATGGCCAGCAACGTGACGGGAATTACAATCAGAATATGGTAGATACAGTTGCTCGTTGGCAAAGAGATAAAGGACTTGCAGTAACCGGCAGCTTCCTGGCTGACGACTACTGGCGGCTAGGTCTTGAGCGCGGGTACTGATATATCTGCATGGCGCTCTGTGTATAAAGGATAACATCGACCATTCCTAGAAGGTATAGAGCAAGGTTACACAGGGGGCTTAGGCCTCCTTGACCAGCTCTTGGGGGTGGTATTTGTGCTGGACATTGGGGCGCTAGTCAGCGCCCGCAAGCGCGCGGGCGAGCCCCTCGTTGTTGGAATAAACGGGATAGATGCATCTGGCAAGACCACTTTTGCAGATGCACTAGCAGACCAGCTGCAGCTTGCCGGACATCATGTGCAAGTGATACATCTGGATGACTTTCACCTGCCAAGGGAACTGAGAAGGACATGCGCAGACGCACCGCCCGTGTGTTATTTCCGGCAAACCTTTGACTGGCAGCCGTTGCTCGCACTGCTAAGGACCATTAGAGAGAGCGGCAGTCTGA
>JAWLDB010000196.1:0-5068 GCA_041686915.1 Bacillota bacterium | reverse complement strand
CGCTACCGCCCGGGTAACCGAGGCAGCTGGCAAGCGCACAGTGAAAATCGGCGGGCTTGGCAACTCTGATGGTAAAAAGTACGTGCTTCGTTTCCTGCATGAGGACCCTGTTGACGGTAACATCCGGGTGACTATCGTTGGCAAGAACCAGGCTGGGTTTACTCTCGCCTTTGCCAAGGATAAAGAAACGGTAGTGGATGCAACCTTCACCGCTGAACCTCTCGATACCGAAGGAACCCTTATCATCTATGAAGAGGATATCCCTGCAGTTTAAGCATGCGGGCGGTGAGCAACCGCCCTTTCATTTTCCCCCAAGGAGAGTGGTAAGCAGTGTTTGACATTAGCATTGTCAACAAGAGATATTTTCAGATCCGGCTTGGGACTGTCCAGTTAGACGTAGAGCCACCAAAAGTGAAGGTCCTGAAGAAGATTACCGCTCTATTGAATGCAGGAGAGGATGAGGCCGTCGATGCAGTGATTGATGCGGTGTCTTTGATACTCAATAAGAACACATCAGGGTACACGGTTACTCGCGAGCTTATTGAGGACCTTGACTTTGACCAGCTGACAGCAATCATGACAGCATACTCTGAATGGCTCTCAAGGGTTAGAAACTCCCCAAACTCATAATCCCTTCTTGCCCTGACGACGAGGACGAGAAGGGGTACTACCAGGTCAACACGCTAGCAGAAAAACTGGTATCCGATTACACCGGTTTTGACTTTGACCGATTGGAAGAGCTGAACGTGATAGACTTTTGGGTTTACCTGCGTGATGCAGTTATCTACGGCTACAAGCAGTCGGAAAAGGGCCAGGAGTATCTGGATAGGTGTTGGCGTCTTCAGCAGACCAGGCCAGACCGCAGTGCTCTTAGACAACATCTAAAGCGGGCTTGAAGGTGAGGTGAGATTGTGGCAACCAGGAATATCAAGGGCATTACCGTAGATATAGGCGGCAATACAGAACCGTTAGCGAAAGCGCTTAAGGGTATAGACAACCAAAGCAGGAGCCTGCAGCGAGAGCTCAAGCAGGTCGAAAAGCTGCTGAAGCTAGATCCGACCAACACTGAGCTGTTGGCCCAAAAGCAGAAGCTGCTCGGTGAAGCTATTCAGGTATCCAAGGAGCGTCTTGCTGCTTTGAGGAACGCGCAAGAGCAGGTTAATGAGCAGTTTAGGCGGGGAGAAATTGGTGAGGAACAGTTCAGGGCCCTTCAACGCGAGATAGTCGCAGCCGAAAATGAGCTCAAGGGTTTTGAAGGCAAGCTAGCTGACGTCAGTAACAGAGCTAAGACAATGGGTGACCAGTTCGCGTCCGCGGGCAAAAAGATGACCGACATTGGCAAGTCGATGAGCACCAAAGTGACCGCCCCTATCATGGCGGGTGTCACCCTTGCGGTTGAGGGTACTAAAGAGCTCCGCCAGGACTTGGCGCGGCTTGAGATCAACGCAGCTCAAGCGGGTGTATCCATTGACCAGGCTAATAAATCGCTAAGAGACTTGAACGGTATCAGTAGTGAGACCGATAGCAATGTTGAGGCATTGTCAAACCTAATGGCTGCAGGCTTCAAGGCGGATGGGCTTCAACAGGCTGTCGACGCTCTGTCTGGTGCAGTCATCAAGTTTCCGGACACGCTGAAAATCGAGGGGCTGGCGGATGGTCTGCAGGAGACTCTGGCGACCGGCAAAGCTATCGGTCCATTTGCAGAGCTCTTGGATCGCATGGGCATGGACGTAGAGGCGTTCAATAAGGGCCTTGCAACGACTAGCAAGTTCGGTCAAGAGCAGCAGTATGTGCTCAACATGTTGGCAAAGATGGGATTGGCTGATGTCGCCAAAGCTTACCGTGAAGCTAATAAGGAGCTCATCGACAATGCTAACGCTCAACACGACCTGCAACAGGCACTAGCTGAGCTAGGCGCAACTCTTGAACCAGTCATAACGGCCATTAAAAGCCTCTTAGCCGACCTGGTTAGCCGCTTTAACGCGCTAAGCCCAGTGGCCAAGAATATGGTTTTGGTACTAGGCGGAGTACTGGCTGCTATTGGCCCGGTGCTCATAGTCATCGGACAGATGTCAACCGGAATCGGGGCAGTAATCAAAGTAGCAGGTAAAATGGGGCCTGCTCTAACACTAGTTAAGAATGCAATGATTGCCATAACCGGTCCTATAGGAATAGCCATCGCCGCCATTGCTGCGCTCATCGCCATCGGTGTGCTAGTCGTCAAGAACTGGGACACCATCAAGGCTGCAGCCGAAAAGGTGTTCAAGTCCATTGGGGACTTCATCGGCGGCGTGGTGGATAAGATCAAGGGCTTTTTCACTGGCCTGATAGACAAGGGCAAAGAGGTTATTCAACGATTTAGGGACATAGGCAAGGACATCATTGAGGGCCTATGGGATGGTATCAAGAGCATGGGCCAGTGGATTGGAGACAAGGTTAGTGGATTTTTTGGCGGCATCGTGAGTGGAATTAAACGGATGCTTGGCATCAGCTCGCCATCTAAGGTGTTTGCTGACCAGATTGGTGCAAACATGGCAGCCGGTATCGGCGAGGGTTTCTCCAAACAGATGGGTGCCGTAAGCAAAGCCATGGGCAAGGAAATAAACGGCACGGTCAGAGACGTGGCAATGCCGTCTCAAATAGTCAATCTCTCTAGTTTCAGGCAGGCTAGGCTTGGCAGTGACGCTCCTACAGCAGTAGCTAGTGAGGCTGGAACAGTTAACCACTACCATGTAGCAGCTGGCGCAGTGGTGATCCCGGCAAAGGACTTGAAGGAGATGCGGGACGTGACAGAAATGTTTGATCGTCTGCCACAAGCAGCCAGGGCAAGGGGGGCGAGGTAGATGGGTTACCAAGTGGCAGCTGTTCCTGGAATTCCAGGGAAGAGGATAGTCAGATCAACCACTGGCCATTTGTACATTGTCTACTCCTATAATGGCAAGATTTATTGTGCCCGGTCGATAGACAACGGCTTGACGTGGAGTGACCTGGGTTTCCCCCAGATATCTGGATACACACAGGTTAGGCCTAACATCGCTATAGACCAGACAGACAACCTACACGTCGTGTGGGAGGGTAACGACTCCGCCAACGTCACGTATGCCCGTATCAAGTACAGCAAGTTTGATGGTAGCGCATGGAGCGCGTGGATTAATCTCCCGCAGTCCAATGTAGTCGAGCTTCAACAGTCGCCGGCCATTGCTATCGATGCGAGCAACAACATTCACGTCGTTTGGAGCGGCAAAGACACCAACAATCAGGATAACAGGATAAAGTATAGCAAGTTTGATGGTAGCGCGTGGAGTTCATGGGTGAACGTCAACTCAGTAGATCCGGACTCCTATGGACGATACTTCCCTGACATTGTCATTGATACAGCGGGCACCCTGCATGTAGTTTGCACTCATAATGTTCGCTCTATCGAGCATAGCAGGAAGCCAGTAGGAGGGTCTTGGACCGCCTGGGCGACGGTGCACGCAGACCCTCTCCGGATTCAGTCTCAGTTAATTATGCAAATCGACGCAAGCGACTACTTGCATCTGGCCTGGTCTAGCTATACTGCCCAGAAAGAGGTAATTAGTTATTCCAAGTCCATTAACGGTGGTGTGAACTGGGCTGCCCGCGAGCAGCTGACGGTCGAAAATGCGTACAGCCAGTTCAACCCAAGAATAGCAGTCCAGGACGATGGTCGAGTGCATGTGTTTTGGAACGGGCGAGATAGCGGTACCTATGATCAGATTAGAAAGATAACAGGCGGCAGCTCAGGGTGGGGCGAGATTACGAACCTTACAACTAACACTTCAGGCCATAGTAAGGTGGCAGCGGTACTTCCTTACGAGGTAAACGGCACACTGATGTACGCTTGGAGTGATGAACAAGCTGGAGCAGTGCAGTTTGATACTTTCACACTCAACACGCCGCCTAATGCTCCAATCCTCTCTCAGCGTCCAAACTTTGACGCGACAACACCGGCCCTATTTGGTTGGACTTTTAGTGACCCAGACTTCGACGATACCCAGGGTGCATATCAGCTGCAGGTCCGTGAGGTAGGCGCGAGTGTAGATGCCTACGATAGCGGAAAGGTAGTCAGTCCGAACGCAAACCTTACAGTGCCGGCCAATACCTTGGTTAACGGCAAGCAGTATCAGTGGCGAGTAAAAACATGGGACGCAGCTGATGCTGAGGGAGTATTCAGCGCCTACGCAACCTTCTACACCGCATCTATGCCTATTGCTTCGATCACGCATCCGGCTACAGATGGCGCAACCCTCGAGTCGCCCGATATGACTGTTACCTGGTCTTACAGTGACCCAGCAGCTAAAGCTCAAAGTGCCTACCAGGTAGTCTTAACAAGTGACCTGGGCGCGGTGCTATGGGATAGTGGCAAGGTGCTTAGCTCTGCAGCACGAGAATGCGTTTTGGGTTATTCTATGACCCAAGGCAGCAGCTACCAGGTGGAGTTAATAGTCTGGAATGCCAAGGATGTTGCGAGCTCTAAAGCGGTGCGCCCCTTCGCGGTTATATATACCCCGCCAGTAACACCTACTGTAGCGGCTGTGGTGCACCACGGTCATATTTCAGTGAGTATTTCTAACCCGGCAGGTGCTGCTGGGGAGCCAGCAGTGCTCAGCAACGAGATCTATCGCCGCGTTGCTGGCCAAACACTATGGACGCGCATCGCCATAGACGTTGCCCCGGATGGTAGCTATGATGATTACGCCGCAGCTATCGGCGTGCAACTCGAGTACAAGGTTAGGGCAATCGGTGATACCGGGGCTACAGCCGACAGCCTAGCGCTGATGATTAAGGCAGAGTGGCAAGGCGTCTGGCTGCATGACGTGCTTGACCCCTATAGTACTCTCCGGCAGTTCATCTGGGAAGCAGAGCGGGCAATCGACTGGCAGCCAGAGGCGGTGCTAATGCAGTTTGCTGGAAGGCGGCTGCCGGTGGCAGAGTTTGGGGAGTTTGAGACAGAGTCAGTCACGTTTGCGTTGTCTCTGTTTAAGGACGATGGCGATGCAGCCGCGCTAGATGCGTTGGTCAGACGCAAGGGTACCCTGTGCTATCG
>JAWLDB010000195.1:0-5106 GCA_041686915.1 Bacillota bacterium | reverse complement strand
CCAGTTGCTCCCCTTTTTTGATCAACGGGAGGTCAGTGTATTGCATAAGATTTGTATTGTTGATCAAACCTGTGACCTTCATACGCGAAGTTTTCTCCACAGAGCGCAACAGGCTTATTGTTGGCTCTACGGCTTGCGAGAAAGGCCTGCAGGCGTTAACCACAAACCACATATCGTACTGGCTCTCAGCCAGCATACGCGAGTAACGGCCCAAGGCAGTAGCGCCTGGTTCGTCACCGCCAACGTCAAAGACAATGTTCCGTGACTTATCTTTGATTGCGCTGGAGGTCTCTGCCGGTAAAGCAGGCAGATCGGCTGTAGCCAACGCCCCTTCCGGAGCGATTACCTTGATTCCCTGCTCTTTAAACAAGTCGAGGCGTTCGCGAGAACGGAAATAGGGATTAACTACATCCAGATCTACTATGGATAAGCCAGTAAGCTGTTTGCGCCAAAACAGGCTGAAGTTGACTGCAACCTCTGTCTTGCCGCTACCGTAGCCTCCAACGAACAGGATGATACGCTTATCGCTAAATTGCAATCTGAGTCAGACCTTTCCTAGGGAATCACACCGTCCGCTAACCCTGGTACGTCTTAGCCTGCTCCTGGCCGGAAAGTACGCGCAACGCGCCCTCAGCCAAGGCCAAGCTCTCATCTTCGCCAGGGTAAACCCGCACGGGGGCAATAAAGGTAACGCGTTCCGTGATCCACGGAATGAGGTATTGATTGTCGTAAGCCAAGCCACCAGTAATCACAACAGCGTCAACCTTGCCCTTAAGCACCACAGCGCAGCTGCCAATTTCCTTGGCAACTTGATAGGCCATTGCTTTGTATATCAATTCTGCCTGGCTGTCACCAGCTTCCATCCGTTTGGTTACTTCACGGCCGTCATTGGTGTTCAAGTACGCTACCAAGCCGCCTTTGCCTACGAGTAGCTTTCGTATCTCTGCCTCAGTATATTGGCCTGAGAAACAAAGGCGTGCTAAGTCCCCAGCTGGTAATCCACCAGAACGTTCAGGCGAAAACGGGCCTTCCCCATCCAAGGCGTTGTTCACATCGATGACTCGGCCTTGCATGTGGGCGCCAACCGAAATCCCGCCTCCTAGATGAGCAACCACCAGGTTAACTTCATCATAGCGTTTGCCAAGCTCCTTAGCCGCCCGTCGGGCGATGGCCTTTTGGTTGAGAGCATGGAAGATACTCTTACGCTCTATCGGCGGCAGGCCGGATAGACGAGCGACCGGCTCGAGTTCATCCACGACCACCGGATCAACTATATATGCGGGAGCATTGGCAGCTTGCGCGATATCATACGCTAGCAGGCCGCCCAGGTTTGAGGCGTGTTGGCCATTTATGCCGACGCGCAGGTCATCCAGCATTGGTTGATTTACTTCATACGTACCACCGGAAATCGGGCGGAGCAAGCCACCGCGACCGACGACAGCGTCCAGGTCGCCGACAGCCACATCGGCTGCCTCAAGCGCGTCCAACACTGCCTGCCGGCGGAACTCATACTGATCTGCGAGACGTTTGTACTGGCCTATTTCCTCACTGCTATGACGGAGAGTCTGTTCGAGCACTGGTTTGGTGTCTTCGAATATGGCAATTTTGGTGCTGGTTGATCCTGGGTTGATTGTGAGGATTCTAAACATGCGCGCCTCCTACTTTGCCATTAAGACGGCTGTAGCAATTGAGTACAGCTTGGCTTGATGTGTATCTGAGCGGGAAGTTAACACAATCGGGGCTGCAGCTCCGGTAATGACACCAGCAACTTCAGCGCCTGCCAGGTACACCAAAGTCTTATACATCACATTACCAACTTCGATGACCGGCATCAGCAGCACGTCAGCCTCGCCTGCTACCGGGCTCTTGATGCCCTTATGGTCAGCTGCCTCCTTAGAAACAGCGCCATCGAGAGCAATTGGCCCATCAACGATGCAATCCTTGATTTGACCGCGATCCGCCATCTTCGAAAGCAGAGCGGCTTCCATAGTTGCCGGCATATCCGGGTTCACCTGTTCAAAGGCGGTAATAACTGCTACCTTCGGCTTGGCTATGCCTATGCTTTTGGCTACGGTCACAGCGTTTTCGATCATCTGTGCCTTTTGCTTAAGATCAGGCGCTATCAGCATTCCGCCGTCAGTCATTAAGAGCAACCTGCCATAGCCCTTGGCTTCCATGAGGGCTACATGACTAATCACTCGTCCTGTGCGCAGACCAATTTCTTTGTCCAGCACGGCGCGCATGATGTCTCCCGTACTAACAAGCCCCTTCATCAGCATCTGCGCCTTACCGCTGCTGACCAGCTCTACCGCTTTGCGGGCAGCCTGCACGTTGTTTTTCTCGTCAACAACCTCACATTTGCTGATGTCAAAGCCGACTTCCTCGGCGGCGGCCTTAATCTTGGAAGCATCGCCTACCAAAATCGGGGTGGCCAGGCCAATTTCATACGCGTCCTTCAGTGCCGATAGGACCTCGACATCCTGTGCAACAGCCACTGAGATAGTCTTATTGCCGCCTTTTTGCTTGGCCGCTTCCAGGACTTCCTTCAGGCTCTTTAGCATAAAACCTTACCTCCTTCTTATGGTCTTGTATATCTATCTATACTCTTTCGCTTGCTCCTGCCCTGACAACACCAGCAACGCGCCCTCTGCCAGAGCCAACAGCTCGTCTTCACCCGGATAAATCTTGACGGGGGCGATGAAATGGACGTACTCATTGATCATACGGGTGATGTAGTCTGCATGCGCCAATCCGCCGGTGATAACGATTGCGTCGATATCGCCGCTAAGCACGGTGGCCATTGCCCCGATTTCTTTGGCAACCTGGTAAGCCATAGCTTGCAGGACCAACTCAGCTTGCTCATCACCTTGCTTAGCCCGCTCAATCGCAACTCTGGCGTCATTGGTGCCGAGATATGCAACCATTCCGGACTTGCCGTTCATAAGCTTTAACATATCCTTTAGGCCATACTGTCCGGAAAACGCCATTGTGACCACGTCACCTGCCGGTAGTGTACCGGCCCGTTCAGGGGAGAATGGGCCAGCTTCATTGGCATTGTTATAATCAAGGATTCTGCCGCCCTGCAAAGGCGTAATTGAAATGCCACCTCCCAGGTGAGCCACCACAAAGTTCACTTCTGACAAGCTCTTACCCATATCGTTAGCCACCCGGCGGGAAACAGCGCGGATGTTTAGCGCATGGCCAAGCGACCGGCGCTCAATCTGCGGGAGCCCAGAAATACGGGCAACGGGCTGGAACTCATCAACTGCCACTGGATCAACGATGAAGGCAGGAATCTGTCTGGGTTCTGCAATACCAGCAGCCAAAAGACCACCCAAGTTGGATGCATGCTGACCTTGCACACCCCGGCGCAAATCTGCTTTCATAGTTTCGTTTACGCTGTAAGTTCCACTAGCCATCGGCTTGAGCAACCCTCCGCGCCCAACGACTGCCGCCAGATCATCAATCTGGTTGTCGCTTAAGAACTGCTCTACAGCGTTCAAACGAAAATCGTACTGATCGATGATTGCCGGGTACCTCCCCAGGTCATCAGCGCTGTGTGTTAAATTAGTACTGGTCACAGGCCTTACCCCATCATAAATAGCGATTTTGGTTGATGTAGAGCCCGGGTTAATAACCAGCATCAATGCACTGGACATAGCACGCCCCCTCTCCAGTTTTCTTCACCTTTACCATTATATCGTTCTTCATTGCACAAGCAAATCTTCCCTGTGGTAGTAATTATCTTTAGAATTTTCAGTGGTAGTGTGCGCGCTTTCAGGTCAAAATCTTCTGAATAATCCCCATGCAAAGCAATGAGCTCCCGCGTTGGGAGCTCACTCTGTATCGTCGTCTTGACAAAGAGAACTATGAAGATCTTTCCAGACGCATCCGGTCTGCAACCATGGCAATGAACTCTGAGTTGGTTGGTTTTCCCCTGCGTGTATCTACCGTGAACCCGAATATGCGGTTGATAGCCTCTATGCTACCTCTACCCCATGCTACCTCAATTGCATGCCTGATCGCCCGCTCTACCCGGCTCGGCGTTGTCTGATGCTGTTTGGCAATCATTGGGTAAAGTATCTTGGTGACACCGTTAATCAGTTCGTTTTCCTCAGTAACCAGGGAGATGGCCTCCCGCAAATATATGTACCCACGTATATTGGCTGGAATGCCCAATTCATGTAGAAAGTTGCTAACCTTGGCTTCCAGATTGGGGGCCTTCTGTTCGGCCTGGCTAGCAGCCAATCCCATCATGTCGTTATGGGCAAGCTGACGGATACGTGTAGCCAACAATTCTAACTGGAAAGGCTTAAGAACATAGTAGTTGGCACCTAGTTCCATTACGCGTTTTGTCATTTGCTCCTGCCCTAGGGCCGTTAACATGATGGTTTTGGGTTTAGGACCATCCATCGATACCATTCGCTCCAGTACCCCGATGCCATCCAGGTGCGGCATAATGATATCTAGTAACATAACGTCAGGTTTTGTGGAAGCAAGCAAATCCAGAGCCTCTGCCCCGTTATGCCCGACCCCCACCACCTGCAAATCACTCTTCTTAGAAATAAATTCTTCCAACATCTTGGCAAATTCCCTATTATCATCGATGATTAACACCTTAATACGGTCGTCGCCCAAGAAAATCCCTCCCTTCCAATAACAGTTGTCTTCCTTGATTTTCGACAAGGAGAGAATGCCTTCCTTCTAACCAGTCTAAAATCTTGGCAAAGTTCGGTAGACACAAATCTACAAGATATTACACATTACAACGCCTTGATCAGATTTTCAGTAATAATGCGATGGAATTTAAGCCAAACTATGGATAATGACGTGGTAGAGCAAAAAAAAGCAGGCCTATAGGCCCGCATTGCTCAGCCGATGTCGCTTGTAGAAGAAGGTAGGGGTGGTCTCTTGTCTCTTCTCTAACAGGCCCGATTCCCTGATCATCCATTCAGCGAAAACACCATAACCCTTAGCAGGATCGTTGACAAAAACATGGGTGACGGCGCCAACCAAATGTCCGTTCTGCAGAATAGGACTTCCGGACATTCCTTGGACGATGCCACCGGTCTCTTTCAGCAGTTTTGGGTCCGTTACCTTAATAAC
>JAWLDB010000194.1:0-5117 GCA_041686915.1 Bacillota bacterium | reverse complement strand
AAACGTTTCCTGGGTAAGGGTACCAGTTGAGTTTCTTGATCTGTACCGCTTTTTTATCACGCTGCAGCCCTTTGCTTTCGACCGGGATAACGAAGAGGTGATTGCGGATTTCATGGAGGTCTTCAATGACAGGATCTATCAGGTCAAAAGCAGTTCTGTAAACCACATAGAGTGCCTTGTGGCAGATAAAGAAACTCTGAGGCAAATGCAGGACTTCTGGCTATTAATGGATGTTAGATCTTACTCACAGTGATGGCGAAACTGATGCTGTTTCGACTTACTCTATCCGATCGCAGTCAGACGAGAGACAGAACAATTGCACACAAGCAAAAGAGAGCGGCCTTTCAGCCGCTCTCTTCAAAAATTCTCTACCAACCCCCATAGGGGTTAAAGCAGATAGCCAAGATTCTAGGGCCTTCTTCTTCCCGCAGTTGCAGGTAGGCGAAGCTCTCAGGGGCATCGGTAATGGTCACCGGACACTCCGCCCCGGGTGTCCTGTCCTGGTGGATCTTCTCTCCATCGGAGTAAATCAGGTTAACGTACCAATATATAAACTCCTGCCCAAAACCTCTCTCATATTCATCGTAGACCCAGAACACCGGTACCTTGCGGACTTGGTGAACGAACTCGTCTGCCTTCCGCTGCTTTTCTTCCTCAGTCTCACGGCGGAATAGTGGTTCGCTATGGATATAACTGAAATAGTGCTCCCTTAGCCATTTGTGGTCTTCTGCTGTCAGTTGCAGCAGCGGCTTCACCTTCGTTACATTTACGCCTGCCAGCATTATGCCTCAGCTCCTCTTCTGATCAGTCACGTCTTGGTCTAATACGAAGCAGATATCCGCATGTTGCAGGATAATCGGGGCGCGGGTGGGTTACGTGGGTCCGGGCATAACATGTTGTGCCCCTACGGGAGGACAGGGTATTCTACCCAGGGCCGGAGGCGATGTGAGAGGGCCTCTGGCCCACGGAGGCATATGGAACGCGGCCCGCGCCGTGGTGCCCTTACGAAGAACGCAGGGGTAGGGGACGCATCCTATGCGTCCCGCTTCGCAGATGTGCTGGATGTTCAATATCCCGGGTAGCGGTTCCACCAGGCGGCATCTTCCGAGTAGCGAGTTAGCAGATCGTCGGCGATTTGGGTGATCACGTCTGCTAGCTCCACCTTCTCTACCCATTCCTGTGGGATATGGCTAATGCCTAGATACGCACCCAAGATGTTGCCGGTGATGGCTCCGGTGCTGTCGCTATCGCCATCGTGGTTGATGGAAACGATCAGAGCCTGGCGGAAGTCGCTCTGGTATTTCAGGGCGCAGTAGACGGAGATAGCTAGTGCTTCCTCCCCTACCCAACCTTCGCCCAACTCGCTGATAGCTGCGAGAGGTGGCTGATCACTTTTAGCCAGTTCTACTGCTAGCTCTAGTGCCTGCAGGCACTCCTCATGGTTCGGGAGTGCAGTCAGTACTTCCATGGCCCCCTCTATAGCAGTTGCTAACTCAGTTCCCTCAATTAGAAGTGCAATTATATGAGCCAGAACGCCTGCGGATAGATAGCCGCTGGGGTGACCGTGCGTTAGCGCAGCGCACTCGGCCGCCACTTCAAAGGCCTTATCGCGGCCATGTACTAGTCCCACCGGGGCTACGCGCATTACTCCTCCGCAGCCCTTGCTATCATTAATCGGCTCTTGTATGGTCCCTTGCTTCCCGCTGCGTAGGGCGGACAGACAGGAGTTACCTGGTGCCCTGCGGGCATGCAGTTGGTTCACACCAATCAGCCATCCATCGTAGATAAACTCCCGGCCAGGCAACTTGGGGTCGCCTTGGGTATGCAGCCATCTGAGGTAGGCGTTATACACGATCGACGGCGGATGACAGATGCCTCTGGCTTCTCCCCGGGTTTGAGCGCGTAACAGCCCTTCGGCTGTGAACAGCGTCATCTGAGTATCATCAGTAATCTCCGCTTTACCGGATGTCCCAACTATCAAGTCCGAAATGCCATACTCACCGTAGGCTTGCACAATCTCCTGATGGGTTTTAAACTCCACTGGCCAGCCTAAAGCATCGCCAATCGCTCCACCCAGTAGGCATCCTCTGAAATACTCCGTTGCTCTCTTCACCATTGCTCGCTTCCCCCTCCTGTCATGTCAGAACAAACCGTTGCCGTTATACACTTAAGTCTGACTCCCGACCATATTCAGCAGCCTATCAGGTGTTTCCTGCGCGGCCTTTATGGGAGCTGCCAGTCTATGGTGCAGCGGTCATCAATAATCACGCATAAACATAAGTATCTGCAGGAAAGAGTCTGTTGGCCATGGAAACTGCAATATATGTTGACCAAACACACCGGGAGGTGAGGTTGTGACCAGCGGAACTGTCTTTGACATCAAGCACTACGCCATCCACGATGGACCGGGTATCAGGACGACTGTCTTCCTAAAGGGATGCCCGCTCAGCTGTTGGTGGTGCCATAACCCGGAGGGTCTTAGGCCGAAGCCGGTCGTCATCTACCACGCAGAGCGCTGTATAAGCTGCGGCAGATGTCTGCCCGCCTGTCCACTTGGGTTGCAGGGTCCTCAAGTAGCAGATTGTACAGGATGTGCTGCTTGCGCCGCTGTTTGTCCTACAGAGGCGCGTCAGCTGGTAGGCAGGCAAATGACAGCACGGGAAGTAATGGCGGAAATACGCAAGAGCCAGCTCTTCTTCGACCAGTCCGGTGGTGGCGTAACTTTTTCGGGTGGAGAGCCTCTGCTCCAGGCTGAGTTTCTACTGGCTCTGCTGAAACGCTGCCGCGATGAGGAAATCCATACAGCTGTGGAGACTTCCGGCTGCGTTGATACAGACACGCTACAGCAGGTGGCGGAGCTCACCGACCTCTTGCTGTATGACCTGAAACATATGGACCCGGAGCAACACCTGAAATACACCGGGGTAAGCAATGAGCTGATCCGCCGGAACTTGAGAATGTTAGCTGACATGGGTGCATCCATGCAACTGCGCATGCCAATTATTCCAGGGGTGAACGATGGCGAGGAGAACCTGCTGCGAACGGCAGAGTTTATCCTGTCTCTCCCGGATGCAAGTGAGCTAGAGATTCTACCTTATCACAGCGCAGCCGAGGAGAAGTATCGCAAGTTGGGCCTTCCTTACTTGTGTGCTGATGTAGTACCGCCAGGTAGTGAGCGGATGCAGCAAATCGCATCCTTCCTCAAGGCCAAAGGAATCAATGTAAAGATTGGGGGTCAGTAATATGAACGAGCGAGTTCAGCGGCTCAGAACCCTAAGCATGGACACCCACCCCCGTATCTCGGTGGAGCGGGCTGTGTTGGTTACAGAGTTCTATAGGGAAAACGAGGGTAAGCACTCGACCCCCGTGCTGCGTGCAATGAACTTCCAACATCTCTGCCGGCATCAATCCATCTATATTGGGGATGACGAGCTGATCGTCGGTGAGCGCGGCCCTGAGCCAAAGGCTGTATCGACTTTCCCGGAGCTCACTTGCCACTCGGTTGAGGATCTGGAAATCCTCAACTCTCGGGAGATGGCTAACTATTCGATTACGCCTGAAGAGATAGAGATATACAAGGAGCAAATTATCCCCTACTGGCGCGGCCGCAGCATGCGAGACCGGGCTTTCCAGAAGATTAGCCAGGAATGGCAGCAACTCTATACTGCCGGGCTGTTTACTGAGTTCATGGAGCAGCGTGCCCCTGGACATACGGCGCTTGACGGTACCATCTACCAGAAAGGGATGCTCGACCTAAAACGTGAGATTGCTGAGGCTAGCGCCCGGCTTGACCACCTGACCGACTCGGAAGCTTCCGCCAAGCAAGAGCAACTCCATGCTATGGACATCGCTTGCGATGCGATCATGGAGTTTGCTGCCCGTCATGCTGATCTGGCAGAACAAAAGGCAGCCTTGGAGACTAATCAAGAGCGTAAACAGGAGTTGCTACAGATTGCGGCTGTTTGCCGGTATGTACCTGCCCACGCTCCCAGGAATTTCTGGGAGGCGTTACAGATGTACTGGTTTGTGCACCTAGGCACGATTATGGAGCTAAACGGATGGGACTCAATGAGCCCCGGACACCTGGACCAGCATCTGCAGCCATTCTACGAGCTGGGTACCGCAGAAGGTACACTAAGCCGTGAACAGGCCAAGGAACTGCTTGGTTGCTTCTGGGTGAAGTTCAACAACCAGCCTGCGCCACCTAAAGTCGGCGTGACCGCCAAAGAAAGTGGCACCTATAACGACTTCACCAATATCAACTTGGGAGGTCTGAAACGCGACGGTAGCGATGGGGTAAGTGAGGTTTCCTATCTTATCTTGGAAGTGCTGGATGAAATGCATACACTGCAACCGCAGGCTAACGTACAGATTAGCGCCAAGACGCCTGAACGTTTCCTGAAGGCAGCCTGCCGGGTGATCCGCAAGGGGTATGGCTACCCCTCGGTTTTCAATGCCGACCAGGTGATCATGGAGCAGGTGCAGATGGGCAAAACGGTGGAAGACGCGCGGGAAGGCGGAACCAGCGGCTGCGTAGAAACGGGGTGCTTCGGCAAGGAAGCCTATCTGCTGACCGGCTACTTAAACGTGCCCAAGGTGCTGGAACTGGCCCTGAACAATGGAGTAGATCCCCTCACAGGCCAGCAGATTGGGCTGCGGACCGGCGACCCTAAAGAGTTCACCAGCTTTGAGCAGGTTTATCAGGCCTTTGAGCAACAGCTGCGGTATGTAGTGGAGACAAAGATCGCCGTCAACAACTATCTCGAGTTCATGTACGGCACCTACATGCCGGCCCCCTTCCTGTCAGTAGTGATTAGCGACTGCATCCAGAAGGGTAAGGACTACTATAATCAAGGGCCGCGGTATAACACCACCTACATTCAGTGCTGTGGTATTGGTACGATCACCGACAGCTTGTCAGCCCTGAGGAAGCATGTATTTGAAGATAAGACCGTGGGCCTGGGTGAACTGTTGATAGCACTAGAAAATAACTATCTGGATCAGGAGCCACTGCGGCAGTTTCTGCTCAATCGCACTCCCTGTTTCGGCAATGACGACGATTACGCCGACTCCATTATGCAGCGGGTGTATGGCAGTCTGCTCAGGCAGATTGAGGG
>JAWLDB010000193.1:0-5125 GCA_041686915.1 Bacillota bacterium | reverse complement strand
CTTTTTGATGGTTTCCTAATCAAGGAACTTCTGTATCTCCACCATATATCCGCTTGGGTCACGAGTGAAGAAGTGGTAAATGTTAAACTTCTCATTCACCTTGGGGCTATGTTCCGGATGATAACCTGCCTTGACCAGCTCCTGATACATGCCGTCCACATCATCGGTTAGGAAAGTCAAAATGGGGCTCTTACCCGAAACGGTAACGTCCATGTGCTGGCAAAAACCGACCATTCCCCCGCCAGGAACCTGATAGATGCGGCAGACTCCCTGATCCTTATACAGCTTTAGACCAAGGGCACCAACGTAAAATCGATCGGCCTCGGTCAGATTTTTGGTACCGAAAAAGCCAATAAACCCGTTCCACATTGTTCATACCTCCTTCTACCTGGATACTAATCCTGCTATTGTCTTCTCGATAACTTGGCCTAATCCTCTTAGAGAGGCCATCTCATCCTAACAGGATTGTGCTAACTACGGCAAGAACGTCCCTCTGTTTTTGTGACCAGATTAGCTAGACTTACGTCTATAAGGCGGGAGGTGTACTTGTGGGCAGGACAAGATTGATGAAGTTGTTTGCATTCTTGCTGCTGTGCAGCGTTGCTTTTGCTGGCTGCAAATCTGAGCAACCTCAACCCCATGCGCAGTTGCCGGAGACTGCTCTCCAGTTTGACGTGGATCAGGCTCTAGTTCATCTGGATGAGCTTACCCAGGACCGTTACACCGGTCGAATGGCTGGTACTGAGGGGAACATGCTTGCGGCGGAGTATTTGGCTGACACGTTTGGGGAGTTGGGTTTGCAATCCTTCGGAGAAGACGGTTTTTACCAATGGTACAACCAGAATACAATCGCCAGTACTATCGCAGAGCTGGAATTGTTGAATAGTGACGGCCGGATTGAACGAACTTTCAAATGCCGTCAGGATTTTCTGCCGGTCAACAGGAGCAGCGGGTTGTCAGTAGATCTAACCGATCCCTGGATGTTGGTTGGAGCAGAAACCAATCTTGCAGGTGTCAATTTGGACAGCAAGGTAGTTCTCTGGGATCGAATGCATGATACCATACACTCGGAGACTGCTTTCAGTCAGGCGAAACTTGTCCTGTACAGCCGGGAGAGAACAGGCGGTTATGGCAATGGACCGGTTCCACTTTTCCTTACTTCTACCAGATTCAGAGAGACACCAACAGATATGGTTGCCATTTCTCCAGAGACTTTCTTGTATCTCTCAGGCCTAACAGGCAAGGGGTACGAACTGCGCGCAAAGCTCAAAGTGGAGCAGGTTGCTGTGCGGGTGCCAAATGTACTCGGCCTGCTGCCTGCTCCAGAGCAAACAGAACAAACGGTGATTATCGCGGCCCACTTCGACCACATGGGAACCGACCCTGACGGTTCTATCAACCGGGGTGCCAGCGACAACGCTGCCGGGGTCGCATTGATGACAGAACTCGCACGCGTGCTCGCCGATCAAAGAGACAGTTTGACCTGCAACGTGGTCTTCGCTGCCTTTAACGGCGAGGAACACGGTCTACTTGGATCGTCATACTTTGTGGAACAGCTAAAAGTGGATAAAGACAAGTGCCGGATAATAGTGTTGGACGTTGTCGCATGCAGGGACTCCAGGTTGGTGGCTCAAGGTGCTCTCAGCAGAGCGACCCTCTGGGACGAAATCAAGGCTCTGGCTGATGACACAGGAATGACCCTTACCGCAGTGGATGACACAGGTAGGAGTGACCACGCACCGTTCATCCGTGCAGGCTATAACAATGTAGTCTGGCTGATGCACTTTTCACAGGGTTACTTTGATCGGTATTACCATACTCCAGAAGATACGCTCGACATCATTGACAGTGAGTTGCTGTCTTCCCTAGGCCAGTTACTGACCAATTACCTGGAGCTTTACTGTTTGACAGGGGGCTAAGCAAAAGGGCAGTTGCGCGAGTGCAACTGCCCTTTGTCTTAGCGTGCTATACAGGCTATTTGTCGGCCTGTGAGCTAGCCTCACTAGCTCTATCAGCCTTATCGGGTTGAGCAACAACCGCCGGGTTCACCCCGGCTTTAGTGAACAAATCAGTCAGGTTAACACCGGTCAACGTCTTCACTGTCTCGGGCAGTGAAGCCATGATGTTGGTTACGTAGTCTGTAACTTTAGCCGCCCCTTTGTTCTGGCCATTGCCCGAGTCAACAATTACGATCTTCTCGGTCTTGCTGAGCGGCTCTGCTACTGCCCTGGCGATTTCAGGCAGCTTCTCGATGATCATCTGAGTGACAGCTGCCTCGTTGTACTGCTTGAACGCTTCAGCCTTCTTGTGCATCGCTTCAGCTTCTGCCTTACCGGTTTCCCGGATGATTTCTACCTCGGCCATACCTTCTGCCCGCCTGGCCTCAGCCCTGGCCATACCAACAGCCTTGATCGCCTCAGCCTCGGCCAAAGCCTTCTGAATCTCGCCATACTTACTGGCTTCTGCTGTTTTTTCGGTGGCATATTTCTCGGCCTCGGCCAACTTACGGACGTTAGCTTCCAGCTCGCGTTCTTTGCGCAGCGCCTCTTGCTCTGCAAGCTCAATTTCTTTCTGCTTGCGCACAATCTGGATCTGCATTTTCTCTTTTTCGACGCCCTGCTGCACCTTGCTGGCCTCAATCTCATAGGCCAGGTCAGCCATAGCTTTCGACGTTTCCTGATCGCGACGGTATGCCTGCACCTTCAGCTCTTTATCCCTGCTAGCCTCAGCAATTTGCGTTTCGGAGAGCAGTCGCGCGGCTTCACCCTCGCGGTTTGCTTGAGCAGTTTTTACCTTGGTTTCTTTGGTGGCCTCTGCCTCTGCTATGTCGGCATCGCGCTTGACTTCGGCGATGCGTTTCTTACCAAGAGCGTCCAAGTAGCCGTTATCATCGCTGATATCGCGAATGGTAAACGCCTTGATTTCGAGACCCATGTCTGCCAAGTCAACTGCGGCAACTTCTTGTACCTGACTGGCGAACTTCTCTCTGTCCTTATAGATTTCCTCAACGGACATTTTAGAGATGATCTCACGAAGTTTGCCTTCCAGAACGTCTTTAGCTGTATCTTTAATTACCTCAATAGTGCGCTTTTCTACGCCGGTGTTGAACTGTTCAACAGCAGATAGAATGGACTCCCGGTCAGACTTGACTTTAATGACAGCAACGCCATCTGCCTTGATGTCAACGCCTTGCTCGGTGAGGGCACCGTCAGTACGCACCTCGATCTTCATGTTCTCCAGGGAAATGCGGTCAGTCCTCTCAAGCAGGGGCACTACTATTCCGCCACCACCGGAAATGACTCGTTTCTTTAATCCTGTTACAACCAATGCCTTATCCTGAGACACCCGTTTCCAAGTAGACAGGATACCTAGAACCAGGAGAAACAATACACCTACAATAATGCCCGGTATGGCTAGTTGGCTAACGTCAAATTCAAGCAATCCCTTTTCTCCTCCTTTTTGATTGAGTGGTCAGCAGATTCTGACTGTCCGCTACCGCTTTTTAGCTTTCCGTACATAGAATACGTTTCTTTCTAATTTCTCGACTATTACTTCTGCCCCCCTCTCGATGTCTTTGCCATCCACCGACCTGGCGGGTGCATTGTAACTGTTGCCATTGGCCGAATACGAGATGCGGCCAAAACTGTCGCCCAAAATGCGCAGACTGGTGATCGCAGTCTTGCCAATCATATCCTGCTGTGAGCCTGCACTGGTGTTCTGCGCCTTGTGAAGAGGCACAACCACGAAGTAGTACATGACAACCGCAACGATTAGGGCCGCACCAAGGGCCGTGACCAGGGCCATGAGCGGAGAGCTTCCACTATGTAAAGACATCAATCCTGCCCCGCCAAACACGGTCACAAAAGCCACAATCACAATCGGCTTCAGCGGCGAGATAGTTAGGCCAGGGAGGTCGGCAGACGCTTCAAAATCAATGCTCCCATCTGCATCGCCCACGTCAAACAACTGTCCCAACAGAAAGGAGACCACGGCAAATAGCACTCCTGTGAAGAAACACGTTTGAAAGAGAATTAGCATAATCCCACCCCCTTGCCCTCAACAAGCTGATTGGTACCAATCTTGAGTTCTTATACGTTGAGCTTGGTATAAAGTTGCATGCTTTAACTAGTCAATTATAATGACATTATCTTGCAGACATTACACAATACTAATTATACTCAGAGTGCATTTCCCCGGGCAAAGGCAATATCTCTCTGCCAGTAGGCAGCTATGCCATTTTGAGCACTGGACTTTTTTGCGCTTCACCTTCCATTTACCGCAAAAAAATCCATAGTAAATATGGGCTATTACCAAAGACTAAAGATAGCGCAGCAATCAACCGCGCTATTCCAGCTCTCGATCCAAAACGAGTAGAGAATCAGGCGAAGCCAGGCATAAGCATATGGAGGTGCAGCGATTGGCGATAAACCAGTTGACTGTCGATGCAGAACCGGTAGGCTACCCGAAGATTAACTCAGAGCTGTCAGAGTTGGCTCAGTGTTTGGGTGCAGAACTGCAAGGACATTTCGGTATCAGCTATTTCAGTCACCCAAGGATAGACGCGCGCTACAGAGGATACAGATGCAGAGTGTTTGGTATGAACCATGACTGGTCTGGTCCTAATGGCTCATCGGTGTCCTGTATCGTTGAGTTGCCAAGGCACATTAGGCACAGACTCAGACTGCAGAACAGAGAGATAGTACGGACAACAGCATGGTTCAATCTGGAATTCGATGAGCGGGAAGCAAGAACTGACTTGGATAAGGAAGCGCTGCAGCGCGTCCTACCAGACCCACTGCGGACGCAACTCCAGAAGGCGGAGTTCGACTATCTGTTGACTGTAAATTTTGATCGGGTTACTTTCACAGTGTTCAACGTCTATGGTCATCGTTTCTATCTCAACATTCTGGATCTATTGACTGAAATGGCAACACAATTGCAGGAGCTGGAATAAGCAAGAACCCTCCGGTCTCCGGGGGGTTCTTCTTACACGACAAAAACCCCGAAGCATAACTTCGAGGTTTTCGTAAAGGTTTTCTGGCAACGTCCTACTCTCCCAGGGCGAACCCAAGTACCATCGGCGCTGGAGAGCTTAACTTCCGTGTTCGGGATGGGAACGGGTGTA
>JAWLDB010000192.1:0-5142 GCA_041686915.1 Bacillota bacterium | reverse complement strand
ATGGGCGGGGCTGAGACTGAAGTCTCAACCAGCACTAAACGCATTTTCCTTGAATCTGCCTATTTCCATTATATGAGCATTCGCAGGACATCACGCGAGGTAGGGTTACGTACAGACGCTTCCAGCCGCTTTGATAAGGGAGTTGATCCGAACAGAGTGCTGATGGCCCTGCAGCGCGCGGCCACATTGATCGAGCAGTTAGGATGTGGCAAGCCGCAGCTGCAAGCTGTCGGAGGTATGCAGGGTGTGCAGCTGGAACAATATATCCGATTGCGCCCAGAGCGGGTTACAGCGCTGCTAGGCATGTCCCTTCCTGAGCAAGAGATGCTTCAGCTGCTTAGAAGATTAGGCCTGCAGGTTGATGCAAGCACAGCCCCTTGGACAGTAGTTGCGCCTAGTCGCAGGTCTGATTTGCAGGAGGAGATTGACCTGGTCGAAGAAGTAGCCCGCTTGCATGGCTACAACCACATTCCTGCACGCCGCATGCCTGGTGATGTCATGCAGGGCGGGCGGTCTGCCAGGCAGCAGATGGTCTATGGACTACGCAGGATGCTGCTCGGCCTTGGCTTGGACGAGACGGTAACGATGAGCTTCATCAACCCGCAGGAGGTAGAAGCTGTCACCGACGAAGACCACGGCTGGCGGCAGATGCTGGCTCTGCAAAATCCCCTGTCTGGCGACCGCAGTGTGATGCGTCCGGCTCTGTTGTTTGGCATGCTTAATGTGTTAAGCCACAATCTGGCGCGCCAACAGAACAACCTCAGTCTCTTTGAACTAGCGAACGTTTTCCGGCCGAGGGAATGGCCTGTCACTGGGCAGCCCGAGGAACCCCTGCACCTGTCTGTCGCGCTCACCGGTAGTTTAGGCGAAGGATGGCAGGTAAACCCGCAACCTTACGATTTCTTCTACGTAAAGGGTATAGTAGAGCGGGTAGTAGGTCAGCTTGGACAACGTAAAGTCGCCTGGGCACGGACCACTAATAGCCTGCTGCATCCCGGACGTTCCGGCGAGATAGTGGTAGATGGCAACAATTTGGGCTTCGCGGGCGAACTACATCCCGATGTGCTTGAATACTATGGCATTAAACAACGTGTGGTGGTTACGGAGCTTAATCTGGAAGCACTGCTACAAAGTGACCCAGATATTCCTCTTTATCAGGGCATGCCCAAGTATCCTGGCGTTGAACGCGACATGGCTGTTACCGTCGATACAGATGTACCAGCCGAGAAGATCGATGAAGTAATTGTAGCTAGCGGTGGTGAGCTGCTGGTTCAGGTCAAACTGTTTGATGTTTATACGGGTGGGCAGGTTGGTGCGAACAAGCGTAGCCTGGCATATCGCTTGATGTTCCAGAGTCGCGAGCGCACCCTCACCGAAGCAGAAGTGAATGAAGCGTATAACCGGATAGTTTCCGGACTGCAGGATCTGCTGGGTGCCACATTGCGCTAAGCAGGAAACAGGTGCTACTTTCCCGAACAAGTCGATAGAGTCTCATAGCAGCGGGGGTGAACAAGTGAGCTTTGATCAACGCAACAGAGTCAAGGTAAGAATCCTCAACCAGGAGTATATCCTGATTAGTCCAGCTGCCCCCGACCACTTGGAGCGCCTGGCCAAGTTGGTGGAACAGCGTATGCGTGACATGATTGCTAAAGATGCCAGAGTAAGCATCACCCGGGCTGCTGTTTTGACTGCGATGCAATTTGCTGACCAGGCGTTGACGAGTAACTCCGAACAGACACGGTTGGCGAATGAGTTGGCGGCTTGCCGGAGTGAAAATGAAGTACTGAAACAGGAGTTACAGCAGTTGCGCAACGCTGCCCAGCACAGGAGCAATCCCAGAAGTAAAGGGAGGCGGTAGGAGTGAGCGGTGCGGAAGTGGCAAGTTTCAGTTGGTTAGACTGGGCATTGATTGCTGTGTTTGCCCTGTCGGTTATACACGGCCTTTCGCGTGGCCTAATCCGTCAGGCCGTCGATTTTGTTGGGCTGTTTCTGGGCCTTTACCTGGCAAACCTCTTCTCGCCGACGGTGGCAGCTTGGCTGGACTCAACCTTCAATCTCGGGACTAGCTTACGCGCCTTTCTGGTGCCATTCGGCAACTATGAGTTAGAGCCCATCCTGCTATCCATTTTAAGCTTTCTGCTTGTATGGTTTGGCGTGGGCATACTGCTAGGCCTAGCTGGCGGTGTTCTTGAAACTGTAGCTCGCCTACCCATACTCGCATCGGCCAATCGTTTGGGCGGAGCGGCTTTTGGAGCCTTAAAAGGGGCTTTGGTCGTTTTCATAGTCGCCAGTTTGCTGTCTTTTGTCCCCATGCAGACATCGCTGGGAATGGCAGTTCACCGCTCCTATGTGGTCGGGCAGGTACGCTTTGTAAGCCCCATTTTCTATGAGCAACTGCAGAATCTCATAACCAATAGTCTGAACCGCTAGCGGGCAATATTCTGGGTCTGTACAGCAGTACAGACCCTTTTGCTTGTCATCAGGTTTGCATGCATTCTTTCCCCTGTGCCAAGCGGTTTACAGTGGTACAATAGAAGCAGACCCACGCGGAGGAGTGTTTTAGCTATGAATGAACGCACACTGAGAGTGCTTGAGTTTGACAAGATAATTGGCAGGCTAATGACATACGCATCGTCTTCATTGGGAAAAGAGGCTATTGAAGAGGTACGTCCTATTCAAGATACGGATGAGGTGCAACGCGCTCTCAAAGAGACAAGCGAGGCGAGGACTATATGCCAGACTGAGGAGTTTCCCTTGCGCGGGCTCGTGGATGTACGTAGTGCTGTAAAACGCGCATCCATAGGTTCTACCCTGCAACCAGATGAGCTTCTGAACATAGCACAGGTTTGTACCTGTAGCAGAAGAGTGCACCGCTTTTTTCAGGACAAAGCTGAGGAATACGTGCTGTTAGCGGAGCATCGAGCCGGCCTAACACCGCTTCGCCATCTGGAAGACGTCATCGGTCAGGCGATCTCAGAGTACGGAGAAGTTAAGGACAGCGCTAGTTCAAAGTTGCGGCAACTCAGGCAGGAGATACGTAACGGACAGGCTAAGGTTAAGCAGAGGCTTGACTCCCTGGTACGGTCTACAACAACTCAGAAGTACCTACAGGAGCCGATTGTCACTGTACGTAACGACAGATACGTTGTCCCGGTCAAGCAGGAGTATAGAGGGCAAGTACCTGGCATTATTCATGACCAGTCAGCCAGCGGCGCCACACTATTCATCGAGCCCATGTCGGTAGTGGAGGCTAACAACGAGCTACGCAGAGTGCTCTTGGAAGAAGAGCGAGAAGTCGAACGCATATTGCAGGAACTAACCTCTAATGTGGCAGCTGAGGTCGAGCCCCTGCAGGAGAACCTGCGTATTCTAACTCATTTTGACCTGGTTTTGGCCAGAGGCAAGTTCAGCTACGAGCTAAGGGCCGTCGAGCCTACGCTGAACAATCGCGGCTACATCCATCTAACGAGTGCAAGACACCCCTTGCTTCCAAGAGAAGAGGTAGTACCAACTACCGTCTACTTGGGTGGAGAGTTCAATGTTTTGCTTATCACCGGTCCCAATACAGGTGGCAAGACTGTAACCTTGAAGACGGTCGGGTTACTTTGCCTCATGGCACAGGCTGGTTTGCATATTCCTGCAGACGATGGCAGCGAACTGGCTGTGTTTACCCAAGTTTTTGCGGATATAGGTGACGAGCAGAGCATCGAGCAAAGCCTTAGTACCTTTTCTTCGCATATGAAAAACATCGTTAGCATAGCCGAGCAGGCTGACAGCAGCTCGCTGGTTCTGTTGGATGAACTGGGTGCTGGTACTGACCCGGCTGAAGGTGCTGCCTTAGCCATGTCTATCATTGATTACCTCCACAACTCGGGGTGCCGGGTGGTGGCCACAACTCACTACAGCGAATTAAAGTCTTATGCCTATCAGCGATCAGGTGTGCAAAACGCTAGTGTTGAGTTTGATGTAGACACCCTGCGACCAACCTATCGTTTGCTGATGGGACTCCCGGGCAAGAGCAACGCTTTCGAAATTGCTGGCAGGCTTGGCCTCTCCAGTTTTATCATTCAGCATGCGCGGGGGTATCTGACCGGCGAGCAGTTGAAGGTAGAGGACCTGATTAGTCAACTGGAGACAAGTAGGCGTCAGGCTGAGGCAGAACGAGAGGCTGCGCGCCAACTGCGGTTGCAGGCAGAACAGAGAGAAGCTGAGTTGGAGAAAAGACTGCGTGAGCAGCGGCGCGACGTGCAAAGTGTGATCGGTCGCGCTAAGCAGGAAGCCAAGATGATAGTCCAACAGAGTCGTCGGGAAATGGATGAGCTGTTAAAGCAATTGAGAGAAACAATGATGAAGGCCGATAGCCTTACCGCCCGAGAGCTTAGTCAGGATATTGAGGCCGCGCGTGCCCGCTATAGTTTGGTTCAGTAAGCTGTTGCCGAGCCGGAACAGATAAAGAAGCAGCCAAGTAAGCCTACCATCGCTGATGATCGGGATTTTCGTGCCGGTGATGAAGTTTTGGTCAGGAACCTGGGTCAACGCGGCCAGCTTCTGAACGACCCGGCCGAAAATGGGGAAGTACAGGTACAGTTAGGCCCTCTTCGCATGACAACTAATATCGACCAACTAGAGAAACTCCAGGTAGAGAAACCAAAGGAACCAAAGCAGACAATCCAAATAGTGAACCTGGCTCGAACCGAAACCAGTCTAGAACTGGACTTGCGAGGGCAGACCGTTGATGATGCGCTCATGCGGGTTGACAAATACCTGGACGACGCCAGTGTGGCTGGTTTGCCACAAGTTCACCTGATCCATGGTAAGGGCACAGGTGCTTTACGCACTGCTGTGCGGGATTACCTTAAGTCGCACCCGAGCGTCAAGTCCTATCGTTTCGGCGGCCCAGCCGAAGGCGGAACGGGAGTCACAGTGGTCGAACTGAAGAAGTAATAAAGAGGCGTTCCCGCGTGGGGAACGCCTCTCTTTATGCGTCTAGTATCCCGGGCCCTGTGGGTCAGGTTGACCGGAGTTATCGTCTCCAGGCTCTTCGTCATCGCCAGGATTCTCTCCGTCATCTGTAGGTGCATCTTCGTTGTCTGGGGGAATATCCCCATTATCCGCTGGAGGCTGCTGCTGACCAGGGCCGTG
>JAWLDB010000191.1:0-5230 GCA_041686915.1 Bacillota bacterium | reverse complement strand
CTCGGCGCTTTCTATGGGTTGCTCAACCGCTTCAGCATCTGGAAGCTGCGGGTAGACAATGCATCCTGCACCAGTTGTGGTGCCTGCAGCCGCCGCTGTCCGGCCAACTTGACGCCACACCAGCAACCTAACTCGTCCTCCTGTGTCCGTTGTCTGGACTGTGTAGACGTCTGCCCGTCACATTCGCTCTGTTTCTCCCGCGAACCAAAGGATATAAGACCATCAGTAAACAAAAGGCCTTCCTTCCGGAGCTAGCTGCGTTAACATAACGTATCTGCTATACTAGAGAGGGGCGAACAATACTGTCCTGCGTTTGTCAGGGGCGCTACGCCAGCGCCCTTGTTTGCTTATGTTATCATGGAGTTAATGGGGTAACAGGGGGGAAGAAATATGGACAAGAAGGACCTGTCCAGGGTGCTGAAGGAGATTGGCATCGCTTTGGAACTCACAGAAGAGAATCCATTCAAGGCGCGGGCGTATCTGAGCGCTGCCCGTTCAATCGATAGCAGTGCATATACGCTGCAGGAGCTGGTGGACGGAAAAGCCAACGAACTGAAGGGACTGGGCGATAGCCTGATGCAACGCGTTCATGAGTTTCATCGCGATGGTCGCATCGAAATGCACCAGGAGCTATTGGCTCAGATCCCTAACGGCCTTTGGGATATACTGCAGATCTCAGGCCTGGGCTCCAAGCGCGTGCGGGCATTGTATGAGCTGCTCGGCATTACGGGACTCGCAGAGCTGGAATACGCCTGTAACGAGAATCGCTTGATAGAACTCAAAGGCTTCGGGCCCAAGATGCAAGAAAACGTGATTAAGGGTATTGCCGAAGTGAAGGCACGGCGAGGACAAGCTCTCTTCCCGGAAGCATTGCAGGCAGCGCTGCCTGTGCTCCAGGAGCTGCGCAACCTGCCGATGGTTTCCCGCTGCGAGCTGGCTGGGGGGTTACGTCGCCAGTGTCCGGTCGTTGACGAAGTTCGGCTGGTGCTTTCTACGGAAACGCCTGAACAGATTGAGCAAGTGCAGGCTGCTATTACCCACGACATTGCCTGGGAAATCGCGCAATCCGACATGCTGCAAGGCAAGCTGGCTAGTGGCTTGTCGATTGTGCTGGTGTTCTGTCGTAGTGAGGACTTCGCCTGGACCTGGCTGGTCCAGACAGGTAGCGATGAGCACGTGCAACAGCTGCTGGAACACCTATCCGACTCTGCGCGTGAGTTGCAGGATGAGGCAGCCATTTACGAAGCCGCCGGGCTAGCCTGGATCCATCCGGCGTTGCGGGAAGGTATGGACGAGATCACCTGGGCAGTCGCGGGCAACCTCCCAGAGTTGGTGACAATAGATGACATCCAAGGCACTCTGCATACTCATACCACCTGGAGTGACGGTGCCGGAACTATAGCCGAAATGGCGGCGGCGGCCAAGGAGCTTGGTTGGAGTTACCTCGGGTTTGGCGACCATAGTCAGACAGCTATCTATGCAGGCGGGCTTACTCCCGACCGGGTACGGGAACAGTGGCACGCGATCGAAGGCCACAAGCAAGTATCGGGCATTAGATTGCTTAAGGGTATCGAGTCAGACATTCTGCCTGATGGGCGTCTGGACTATGATGATGAACTCCTGGCTGGGTTTGACTACGTAGTTGCCTCGGTGCATTCCAGCCTGCGCCAGTCGCAGGAGCAGATGATGCAGCGGCTACTCGCCGCCCTGCGTCATCCGAGCACTACTATTCTAGGCCATCCGACCGGGCGTCTCTTGCTAGGTAGGGGAGAGTCGGCAGTAGACATGCCGGCATTGATCGCTGAAGCGGCCAAACTGGGCAAGGCGCTAGAGCTGAACGCTAACCCCCATCGCCTGGACTTGGATTGGAAGTGGTGCAGAGAGGCAAAGCGGCAGTGCGTGAAGATTGCCATTAATCCTGACGCTCACCGGGTCAGCGGCCTGCAGGATATTCATTATGGCATTCTAATAGCCCAAAAGGCCGGCCTAAGCAAGCATGATCTGTTGCACTTTTAGATAGCCAAATAGGTAACCGGGAACCTAGGCAGGTTCCCGGTTTGTTCATGAGGCCCGTTTGAGTAGGCGCAGCTGTTCCAGCTTAGGGGCGATAACTCTGGTTGCGATATGGGCGCCTAGCAGTCCAAAGGCGTAACTGAGGAGCGCAAAAAGCAGAATGCCGGGTCCTAAAGCTCCAAATAGCTTGTTACCGCTCAAGTAATGGGATGCAGTTGCTGCGAACAGAAAACCGACCGATGGGTAAAAGGCAGAAGTATGTAGTACAGCCCCGTCCTTTGTATAGCTGCGAAACAGCAACCAGGCTAGGCCTTCTGTAGCAGCGCCCGCACCGATAATGGATACACCCATAACCGGGTTAATCAGGCTCATAATAGCCGCTAGTATCAGGCTGGTCAGTGTCAAAATACCCATGCGTCGGGTGAGTGTTAGGGGCATGGCAGCCATAATCGCTAGCAGCGGCGAAAGAAAAGCAAACTTAAATCCCGGCAACGGAATAATGCCAAAGACCACCAGACCAAGCACTACTACCGCTACCACTGTCATCGATATGAGCGCCATCTCGCGAGCTGAAAGCTGCATATCACACCTCCAAGAGTTCAGTTCTGGTACCACTACATTATACATATTCCCTGATGGCTAGTCCTTATCAGCCCTGGACAAACCGGATGTGCCGCAAAAAGAATAAGCGCCTTTGCAGGCGCTTATATGTTGCCCTAACAGGCCATTAACCTATAGCAGTAGTTTCTGGCTTGTCCACTGGCTACTCTCCTGCCCGGGGAACTCTTAACACAGTGTTCTCAAACCGCACTACCTGATTGCGTCCAGTAATCTTTGCCTGCATATTCGCGGCTTCCATGGCGGCCACCAGCTCATCTACAGAGCTGCCATGCTGTGGGTACGCTACCATCCCAATCGAGATAGTGATGGGGAGCAGCAGTTCGCCGCTGTCGCGTTCGACAGCCCGCCGCAGTCTTTCTGCCCGCTCCATAGTGGTAGACGCGTCCACGCCAGGGCAGATTACCACAAACTCATCGCCAGATAGCCAGCGTCCCACAAAACAGTTCTGATAAGCCATGCTGCGCAGCTTCTCGCCTAACCACTTGATCATCTGGTTGCCAGCGTCATAGCCAAACAGCTGGTTATATTCCTTCAGTCTGTCTCCATCTATAAACATTGCCCCAAGCGGTGTTGAGCTTTCGGCTGACTGATGTATTAGCATCTCCAAAGTCTTACGCACGGCTCGGGAGTTGGGTAGGCCTGTGGTAGGATCAGTATGAGCAAGTTGTTGCGTCTCGCTTAGCAGGCTAGCTGTCTCTAACACCTTCAGAGTAAGCGCTTCCACCAAAGAGGTGGCGTTGTTATGCAGGTCTACCGAAAGCTGGTCCTCATCTTGGTACTCCGGGCTGCCAGGGCAGGCTGTACCCCCAGCCCCTTGCCCCTTACCCTTGCTCATAAACAGGTGTGTATATGCCAACACATCACCCAAGCTACGGGCACAGGCAGGGTAGCAGGCCATACTGGCTGATATGGTCATCGCCCTAGGGTAGCGTTCCCACTGCAGACTGTTTACCGAGTTCTGGAGCTTGCGGACGACCCGTTGCAACTCCTCGCAATCACTGTGCAGTACCACTAGTGCAAACTCATCGTTAGCAAACCGGTACAGTTTGCCACTCCATCCTGCCCGGTTCATTTCCTGTACAGTACGATACATAGTAGAGGCTACTGTCTTGATCATATAGTCGGCAGCTTCCACCCCTACGATAGCATTGATCTCACTGAGGTTATCAATGTCCAGCAACACAAAAGAACAAAGCGTCCCAGGAGAGGCAGACGCCTTCTGCAGGCCGCACTTAAGCGCCTGTAGAAGCGCGAACATGTTGCCGAGCCCCGTCAGGTTATCGACAGCTATCTCTGTAGTCGGGTTGGCGTAGTCTGGCAATGCAAAGCTCATCATCAAGCACATTCCTTCACTAAAAGATTGCCCCCGTTATCCCTTTACTGCGCCACAGTAAAGTAAAGACTACTTCGACCAATATCCTACCTTTTCCTGCTCGTCAGCCAAGGACAACAATAGGTTTGGCAGGTATTTTACATCGGCAATCGAACTATATAAGAGTAATGTTACGACTTATTGAAGGAGGTCACCTGTGGTGCAACTAAAACCGTTTGTAGCTGAAGATATTCTGAAGATGCAGTTCCCTGGTCAGCCCAAGCTCTCGCCCTCCGGCAAGGAGTTCTTGTTTGTGCAGACCGAGATGCTTGAAAAGGAGAATACCTACTCTTCCAGCATCTATCGTTTTGATGGACAGAGAGTCTCTGCCTTCACCAATCGTGGCGGGCAAAGAAAGGTGCGCGAGGGTTCTCCGGTTTGGTCGCCTGACGGGCAGATGGTTGCTTTTCTCTCCAACCGCTCGGGCAGCAACCAGCTCTGGGTGCTCGATTTGCATGGTGGAGAGGCTACTCGCCTAACCGATATGCCCAAAGGGGTAGGCAGCTTCGTTTGGGATCCCAGTGGACAGGGCATCTACTTTGTCGCCAAAGAATTAATCGAAGAGCCCAAGTTCCGTGAAGGTGCCACGGTGCGCCGCATCAGCAAGTTGCGCTACAAGTTCAACGGCGCAGGCTATTTGGATAATCACCCCAATCAGATTTGGTATGTCGACCTGCAGGGTAACGAGGTAGCGCAGCTCACTTCCGGTAGCTTCCATGCTTCCCAGCCGGCTCCTTCTCCCTGCGGCAAGTATCTAGCTTTTGCTTCTAACCGCGATAATGATGAGTTGAAGACTCTGGAAGACCTCTGGCTGCTCAACCTGGAGACAGGAGAAATGAAAAACCTGACTAACGGTGTAGGTCCGGCCCGTTCACCAATGTGGACGCCAGAAGGCACTTTACTCTACACCGGTCATCAGAAGGGTATCTATCCAGGTGGCTATTCCGAGCTGCGAGAGCTTAACCTGTTGACCGGCGAAGACCGCAACTTGTTGCCAGGCTTTGAACATCTCATCGGTAACAGCGTCGGTGCAGACACGCGCTTTGACAGCGGCAATACAGGTCCTGTGCTGAGTGAAGATGGACAGTTGGTCTACTTCGTTGCTACCGTTGGAGGCAACAGCTATCTGTTCCGCCTGGAACGCGCTACGGGTAAGGTAGAGCAAATCTATGGCGAGGGCCAGATGTGCATCACTTCCTTTGACGTAGCAGCTGGTGTTGCTGT
>JAWLDB010000190.1:0-5255 GCA_041686915.1 Bacillota bacterium | reverse complement strand
CTAGACACCAAACTGGACGAAGCACAAGTTGCCCAATCAAATGAGGTACTGATTGATGGAGTTCCATTGGAAGACATACTGAATATCAAGGTATCTGAGAACTACTGCGCATCGTGCAGCTCGCTGGTGGGGAAGCAAACATTCTGCCGTACAGTGGAGTACGAGGGCGTCACCTCTGATGAGATACCACCTGAGGCTATCAGAGCTGCAATCAGGAAGGTTCTCGGTATATCCGCACCGGCAGAGAAGACCGATGCTTGTAGTTGTGGTAGCAGCTGTTGCGGCCAGTCGACGGGTACGGTCCGCAAAATACGCAAACTATCTCGGCCTTCCAAGACGCCGCTTATCTGACCACAGTTATCAGCGTTTCCATACGCGTAGATAGACCAAGGAGGCAAGGACAGTGTCCGATTTAGTAATTCGAGCAGCGACTGAGCAGGACGTTTCAGCCATCAATCGCATCCACAATCAAGGAATCGTTGACCGGGTGGCTACCCTCGACTTGGAGCCGCATACCGATGAAGAGAAGATGGGTTGGTTCCGGGCCCATGGACTCCGGGAGCCTATGCTGGTCGTAACCAGTACAGTGGGCGACGTCATCGGGTACGCTTCGCTGCAGCTCTTTTCACCACGAAAATGCTATTACCATGTCAGCACACTTTCCCTGTATGTGGATAGAGCTTGGCGGGGGAAGGGCGTTGGCAAGTTACTGCTGGGCGCGATTCTTGACCTTGGTCGATCCCATGGATACAGCAAGGTTATCCTGAATGCCTTTGCCTTCAACACAGCTGGCATGGCTCTCTACCAGAAATTTGGCTTTCGCCTGGTGGGAACCTATGAACGACAGGGTCAGCTGGATGGGAAGTGGGTCGACACCGTAATCATGGAGAAACTGCTATAAAGAGCAGACTTAACGCAGAGAAACCCCCGATGAGGGGGTTTCTCTGCTGTGATCCTGACTTAGCGCGCTACTCGCCTAGAGGAACAGCTGCAAGATGTAACCGGCTGCAATTGCGCCTAAGTAGATGAACGCTACGTAGAACAGCAGCGCCCTGCGCTTGATGATGGTGGAGAGGCCGGCGATGACTGGAACTCCGGTGGCCTTGCCTGCAATCATGAAGGCGAGGATGGCACCCTCTCCGGCACCTGATTCGAGAAATGACCTGACCAGAGGAAGGGCGGAAGGTCCTGATACATAGAGCGGCAATCCCAACGTTGCGGCGAGTGGGATGGAGAAGCCGCGGTCTGCTCCAAACAATCCCATGATTAGGCTTTGTGGAATTAGCATCTCCGCAATCTTGCCAACCAGAATGAACAGAACGAAGTAGAGCAGCACCTTCTTCAGGCCCAAGTCCACAAATGCCCGCAGGAACTCGTCAACCTTTAGCCGCTCACGCCAGGATGGGCTCGTGGTCTCATTGGAACAAGCGCAGCTACTGATCTGTCCAGAACTGCTGCAGCAACTTTCACTGGCGACTGCAACTTCATTCTGTGCTGATTTTGCCTGCCGAATTGTCAGCTGTCCACTAAAGAAGGCAGTTCTTTTGGAAAGCTGATGCGCCGCCCAACCTGCGAGTAGACCTAGTATCACAGAGGATATTAGCATGGCGTTAGCTAGCCTCGATCCAAGGACCGCTGTCTCAAAGATGTACTCTGACGGGCTGGTGAGTGGCGACGAAACCAGAAATGCCATTACGGGCCCCCAGGGTAGAGCGCCCATGAACATGGAGAGCAGCACTGCCATGGTTCCGCAGGCGCAGAGCGGTGTGAAGGCGCCGAATGCGATTGAGCCCCAGATGGAAGCGCCAGCCCTTTGCTCCATCCACTTCCGAAACTTCTCCGGGTCCAGATAGACGTTGATACTGACAGCCACCAGTATGCCTATCAGCAGGAAGCTCCAATCGGCCCGCAGATATGCAACGACCGTCCAAAACAACTCACTTATGATCTTCACCATAATCTCCTCCTTGTAGTATGCAATAGGTGTATTGTACAAGTATACTCCTTAAGAAAACGGCCCTGAGGCCGGTTTCTAGCAGCAGTTGGGGTTCGCTTTCTCAAAAGCGTTCAGCAGCAACGTCACAGCAGACAAGACACTCTGTACCTGTTCAGCCGGCAGCGCATTGATCGTATCCAGGTAGTATTTCTCGATATTTTGCTCCAGGCTGGCGGCGGCTTCCTGGCCTTTCTCGCTCAGCACGACGGTGACTACTCGCCGGTCCTCTGCCGACCTCTGTCGTTCCAAGTAGCCATCACGTACCAGAACGCTGACTATGCGCGTCATGGTACTGCTGTCGACGTTCATTTTATCGCTTAACTCGCGCATGGTTAGTTCGCCGTTCTTCTTGACCGTCAGCAGGGTATAACATTGCGATGCGGTGAAGCTGAACACCTTAATTTGATCGCGTTCAAACAGATGCATCATCCGCACTAGCCTTTGCACTACCTGGCCAACTTCTTCAACGCAGCAATCTTGGTTGACTTCACTCAAGCAACATCATCTCCTTGCTATAGTTGTATCATGCAAGGATTGTATGTGTCAAGTAAACTTCAGAAACCTCACAAATCCGGCTATTGCACCGTTGAGGTAAGGCGTCTCCAACCCACTGGTCAGGGATAGCTTTGTGTAAGACACGGGCTGCGCGCCAGAGCCCTGCTGCTACTAGTAAGAATCCTCTCGGTCCATAAAGGATAGAGCACCTCCCAAGAAGAAGTTGTCATTAGCCGAGCATGGGGAGGAGTCAGGGTGAAAGATCTGGGCAACAGGGGGATTTTGCAGATAGACAGCCGTAGCCTGTCCATTATAGTGTTTGCTACCTTTTCGGCATGGCTGCTTGCCGTCCCGTTCCAGGGGCAGGTACTCTACTCTCTAGCCGCCGATTACGCCTTTGACCCACAGACATTGATCTTTGGAGCGATTGCCGCCCATTTTGCCGGCCTGTTTGGTGCCAGCTTCCTCGTTAAGACCATGCGGGCTGCCAAACAGGTGTGGCTCTACACAATCGTGTTCTGTGTAGCCAGCAGCAGTTGCTTCTTCTTTACCCCCTCTGCTGCCTGGTACCTACTCTGGCCGGCCAGCATGCTGGCTGGGGTGAGTGTTGCTTCCTGGGGTTTCTATTTCGCGGCATGCAACGAGCCTCGTGATCGACTGCAAACTGCCGCTGAGGTGTTGATCTACTCCAATGTCCTGATGATTGCCGTTAACATGATGGCTGTTTACCTGCTCGCGGAAGTGGGTTTGGTAACCGCTATCCTCTTGCTGATCTTTGCGTTTGGTTTCGGCATCTACCTGCCTGAGCAGGAGTCGGCAGTCGGGTCCAGCCCTGGTGTGCAGGACAAACTAGCACCAGTTGGATGCAACAGGACACTCAGTCTGCTTTGTCTGTTCATTGTGATGCTTAGTATAAACTCAGGTTTGATGTACCAGGTGATCAACCCAGCATTTGCTCACCACAAATGGCTGGTCAACTGGTATTGGGCTCTGCCCTACGTAGTGGCGCTGCGGGTGATGCAGAAGTATGCCAAGCGAGGTAACCGCGCTTACGCGCTGTATGTGGCCATGGCCATGATTGGTTTTGCCTTTATCTGCTTCATGGTGCTGGATCGCTCAGCACCTAGTTACCTGCTGATTAACACTTTGATGCTTGGGGCCTGTGGTGTGTTTGACCTGTTTTGGTGGAGCATACTGGGGGAGATGCTGGACCTGGACCAAAACCCCGCCAAGGTGCTGGGGGTCGGTCTGGCTGCCAACGTGTTAGGGGTGCTGCTTGGAGGGCTGCTTGGAAACCGGATTGTGACCGGTCCGGCTGGGCAGTTGTTCGAGCCAGCGCTGATAGCGATAGGGGTGCTGATGGTTACCCTGGTCCTCCTGCCACTGCTGCTGCAACGATTATCGCGCCGGCTGACCGACCATGCCTTCGCTGCGCCCGCCCCCGCTGCACCTATTCTCGCTTCGGTAGTGGTGGCTCAGCCACCGCCGGGTGAACGGTTGGCTAAAGAGGTAGATTTGACTGAGCGGGAGTTGCAAATAGCTGATTTGCTGCAGAGGGGGCGCACCTACAAGATGATTGCTGCCGAGCTTTTCCTCAGCGAAAACACGGTCAAGACACATGTTAAGAAGGTCTACTCCAAGCTAGGTGTGCGCAGCAAGGTAGAACTGATCAGGCTACTAGGCAAGGACGATCCCAAGTGACCCGCTAAGTATGATATGAACTATCTGAAAGGCCCCTCACCCAAAACGGGTGAGGGGCCTTTTTGGTTTTCACGGGTTTCGGGTGACGACATGCATCAGACTTCACCGTACCATTAGAGAAGAGCGGGTCTTATCTATCTCCCGTACAGCATAGCATAAATCAGTCTATTCGAATTAACAACGAGGAGTGATGTTGAATGCCCTTGTGTCGTCGAGTAAGCCGTTTTCTGTTGCTTCTGGCGGTCATAGCTTGCTTGGGTCTACAGTACCTTCTACCTAGTGCATCCGCCAGTTCGACCAGACCACGGCTGCAGTTGACGGCCTTTTCTGACTCCGCTCGCCAGATATCAGCCAGTACCTTCACCGCTGGTGATCCGATTTACGTTCAAGTCGAGCTTTCAGGCTGTATGCAGGCTACGCCGCAGGGAATTGAGCAACTCGGCTTTCGGGTAATTTTGCCAACCAGGCTGGGTACCGTCGGCCGACTGCAGCCGGGGCCGATTGTGCATTCAGGTTTGGCATTTGGATCAAACGCGTTGATGCTCGACAGGGGGTTGTCTGCGGCTGCCTTCAGCCTTTACAACCAATATCCGCCGATGGCCGACTCCAATGGGAATGAGGTGCCTCCGGCACAGCCCCTGCAAACAGACGGAGTGCTCTGCACATTCCAAATTTCCACCAGTGAGAGCACTCCCGCCGGCAACTACGGTCTGGTCTTCAGTAGCACCCCAGGGGACCTTTCACTGGTTTCCTATAACGGTAGCGGGAGCACGCCAGAGACCAACAACCTGGTTCCAGCAGCTGACTACCTGCAGACAAGAGGGCTACAGATAGAGATCAAGGCACCTGTGCCGACGGGACAGGCGCCGAGTGATCAAGGCAGCGGTAGTAGTGGGTCGCCTGGTTCTAGCACAGAGCAAGGCTCAGGTGTGACGAATGACTCAGGCGACGCGGAGGAGTCTTCGCAGCAGCCGGCGGAAGGCACCCCTGCTGAACCTACGCCTGTGGATTCCGGACAACACCCGCCTGAAGAAATCAAACCCGAACCTGTTGGTTCCGGGCA
>JAWLDB010000189.1:0-5268 GCA_041686915.1 Bacillota bacterium | reverse complement strand
GGCAACAAGGAGTACAGACAACAAAGCGTAACCTGCCAGGCAGAGTACTGCCTGGTATCTAGAAAGCAGCACGACAGCCATCGGCTCCGGTAGGTACATTAAGGCGCCAGTCGATTTCAGGTTCACAGGCACCGGGTAATGGCTGCCATCCAGGCCAAAGAGGGCCGTCCCTGCTGCCCAAGTAGTCAGCAGCACTGCCGCGATGAGTAAACCGATCCCAAGTACTAGCGTCAATAGCTTTGCCACACCGTATGACCAGCGCTGCTGTCGAGCCTCCGGACCGAGCCTCGCCAGCGCAGCCCCAAGCAACATGGCCGGAACGGCCATCCATACTGGCAGTGACTGGGCGACACTCTGGAGAATTTGCCAGCCATTCAGGTCCCAAGGGCTCTCCTCAGGTAGGTTGTGTTCGAGCAGGTAGTTAAGCTTCAGGATCTCCAGACTGGTACTTATATGCGGTTTTGTTTCCTGCTGAAACTTGGTAAGCTTGCCAAGCAGCTGGTTGCGTTGGTACTCTGGGTCAGCTGTTGCCCGGGCCAATTCTCCATGCTCGCGTTGCTTCTGTTCGAGCATAGCTTCCAGGTCCGTCCGGATGCTCCGAGGTAAAGTCAAGTCCCGCAACTTTTCCTGCAAGTATCTAATCTCTTCGCCCACCAGATGCAGGTCGGCCTCGCTGGAGCGTTCATTCGCTTCTGCTCTGCGATAGAGTGAGTAGCCTGTATTGACGGCCAACGCAATCAGCAGCACGAACGATAGCAGCCACAGCCAACGTATCCTGCGGAGCTCATCTGTTACCTTCCTGATCACGGTTGCTCCCCTTTGGCATCCATCTTATACCCGATCCCCCACACGGTCTTAATCAATAGCGGCTCCCGCGGGTTCAGCTCAACTTTCTCCCTGATCTTACGTATGTGCACCATCACCGTATTGTTTGAGTCGAAGTACTTCTCGTCCCACACACGGGAGAAGATTTCCTCTGCGCTGAACACCCGCCCGGGATGGCTGACCAGCAGATGGAGTATTCCGAACTCTGTAGGCGTAAGGTGCACCTCGTTACCATAGGCCGTAACGGTGTGAGTGCGCCGATCTACCTGCAGGCCACCAATCTGAATGGTTTCATCTTCTTCGCGCTTTGGCGCACGGTTAAGCTGCAGATATCGCCGCAGTTGAGCCTTTACGCGGGCAAGCAGTTCCAGCATATTGAACGGCTTGGTCAGGTAGTCATCTGCACCTGTACTTAAGCCGAGAATCTTATCCATGTCTTCTGCCTTGGCACTAAGAAAGATGATGGGCAGAGTGCGTTCACGACGGACCTGCCGGCAAACTGTAAACCCGTCTGTTCCGGGCATCATTATGTCGAGAATGAGCAGGTGAATGTCCTCTCTCGCCAGGATAGCAAGAGCATCTTCCCCATTGTGCGCCTTGCTCACCCGATAGCCCTCGTTAAGCAGATGAATCTCAATCAGGTCAGCAATCTCCCGTTCGTCATCCACCACCAGAATGTGTTCCATGGACTGATCACCCCTCTTACTCTTCCAATACATACTTTAGCAGAATTGCCGGTTCTCGTAACTAGTTACGTCCCGCCATATCACCCGCCGGATACGGTTCCGTTCAGCATACTTTCACTCCTTGGCGATCGCTGCTACTAACTCATTCATGGGAAGTTGCCGCGACCGGCGTTCTCCAGGATGTTCAGCGCAGACTGTATGGAGACCTCATGTTCCGACGACTGCCCACCAAAGACTACAAATAGCTCCATATAATTCACGCCTTTACAAAGCTTGTTCACTTGCATTGTACAGGAGCTCCGGCTGGAGTTTATAAACTGCAACTTAGCCATTTCTTAAGGATTCCTGAGGACTCAAAGGTGAAGACTGGAAGCGGCTGCGTTAAGGCGACGGTGCAGGGTTGCCAAAGCAGAAGCGTGCAAAAAAGGATGTCCAGCACGAAGCTGAGCATCCCTTTTGCTTTAGACGTGACGGATAAGGTTATGCGCAACAGGCAAGGTTCGTTCGGTTACTTAGTTAAGCTCCGCATGGAGTAGTTCCAGGAAGCGGTCACGGGCGTGTCGCTCTTCCCAAGGAGTATGTCCGCACTTCTCTAGCAGATAGAAACGGAAGTCTTTAACAGAACGACTGAGAGGTTCCATGACCCCTTGGGCCGGATGTGGATCATAATCGCCATGGATGGCTACCACCGGGCACTGAAGCTGAGAAGCGCAGGCAAGCAGTTCACCCGACTTGCGCAGGGAGGCTGCCTGAGGCCAAACTGAGTTGTACAGGTCGCTGTCTACCCTGACCGGTTCCACATTAGCACATTCCGGCAGTGGCGCAAAGCTGTCCAACTTTCCCATCAGCTTCCCCAAGCTGGCGAGAGCAGCGTTCTTCTCTGCTTGGTCGGATGAGCCCATCGCCTTGATTAGCTGGTCAAACTGTGTTCGCTCTCCCCCGTCCATGCGGCTCATGCGGGTCGCGCCAACCTGCGCCACATATTCTTGGGTAAACGGACCGCTGCCGACCAGGATCAGCTTGCTTACTAGCTCCGGATGTCTGGCGGCGACGAAATAAGAGAGCCAAGCTCCCCAGGAATGACCGATGAGAGCAACCGGGACGTGGCCGTACTGAGATAGCAGCTCACGCAGCTCAGCGATTTGCCCTTCCACACTGTCTGCGGTCTGCAGCGGTTCCAAGACGCCATAGTCGCCAGAGAGTAGTCTGGCAAGACCCGCCATGCTGCCAGGGGCGCCCGGTCCGCCGTGAATTAGAGCTACCCGGTATGGAGCGGTGCCACATTTCCTGAGATTATCCATATTGATCCTCCTAACTAACCAGCTGCCAGCTCACCTTCACAACCACTTGATCACCGCCTTGCTCGATCGCGCCGCAAGGTTAGCGCGCTCGGAGCAGAGGATGAGCTGCTGCACAGTATCCGATCTAGCCTAATGAGTCTGGTTAATAGAGTTCTCGAAACTATAGGGCAATCCTGCAAAAAGGTATTGAGTCCTAGTTGCTGGCAGAAGCTGCCGGTATCTGTGCAGCCAAACCCGACACAAACTGGTTGACAGTTTGGTAGATCGCATCCTTGTCAGCGCCCATAGTAACCACATGTCCGGATTTATGTAAAGTTAGTAGCTGTTTCTGACGAGACCCTAGCCTCTCGTGGATGAAGCGGCCATTCCCTGGCGGCACAACATCGTCCAGCTCTGACTGAATGACCAGGGCAGGTATCTCTATCCTCGGAAGCACCGCTTTCGCCCCACGGACCAGCTTCAGCAGTTCAACGGCGGAGCAGACAGGTACGCGGTCGTAGACAGGCCTAGCGTCCCTTAGGGCAGGGCTGATTTTCTTTAGATCCAGCACTCGGTGGTAGCGCTTGAACAGCCTGGCTATAGGCACCAGATGCTGCAACCAACTATTCAAGTATACTGGCGCGCACATGGTGACCACAGCCGCCACTTCCGCTTCGGAAGCGAGCAAAAGCGATAACGCGCCACCCATGCTGTGTCCGATCACGACGACTGGCAATTGGTCAGCAGCCAACTCCCGTACGGCTGCCCGACAGCTCTCCAACCAGTCTTCTGCAGTGCAGAAGAGCATGTCTTCGGGGCATGTCCCATGTCCAGACAGTCGAATGCCCTTGACTCGAAAACCCTTGCTGGCCAAGTACTCACCCAGGGGTCGCATCTCATACGGGCTACCGGTGAATCCGTGGATGAGTAGAACAGCCGCTTCTCTCCCTGAAAAATCGAAAGGCTTTGCACCTTTATGCACTTCAAACATGTGATAAACACCAACCTCCCAAAAGTAGTAGCTTGCACTAGCTACTTTAGGGGACAGCGGCCGTTGCATCCATCGTTTAACCTTACAGCCCCATTGTAGAAAGATTACAGTCCTGACATCTGCTCTGCTTGAGATAGTAAAGAGACGAAGGGAAATTGGTCCCTTCGTCTCTAACCCCTCTGTCATTCGAGTTCCCGTGGAGCCGCTGTGGACATGGGCTTGCACGCCCTTTTACTTACAAGTTCTCGTTCCTAAGGGCGTCCAGAATGTTCTCCTGCCGCACTTTGTCGCGAGAGTATTTCATGCTGACAAATACCACTACAAACACACTGATTGTGCTGACCAGGATACCCTGTAGCGGCAGCTCGAACGGCATCTCCACGCCCTGTTGGATACTCAGGTAAATCAGCCACGTGACCAAGACAGAGACTGGCAATCCATAGAGCAAAGCCTTCAGCCCATAGAAGATGCACTCGAAATCCAGCATCCGCCTGAACCCTTGCTCCGTCATCCCAACAGATTTCAGCATAGCAAACTCGCGCCGCCGTAGGTTCACATTGGTGGTGATGGTGTTAAACACGTTGGCAATGGTGATCAACGAAATTAGCACAATGAACCCGTAAGAGAATACCGAGATGATGGTAATCACGTTCCGGTTGGCGCGCAAGGCCTCTGCCAGGTTGATTAGTTGCGACGCGGGCAACCCCGCCTCCTGCAGTACTTCGCGGATTTCCTCGTTGGCCTTCGTGGTATCTTCCGCTGCAAAGTACATTATCGGTGGATTTGTGTCATCGGTCACAGCACCTGCGACTGCGTGGTCCATGATTATCACGATTTCATCAGCCGATGTAGCATACGGGGGAGCCCCAAGCGGAGGCGTTTCCGCAGTCGCTCCAACTACCAGCTCCGTTACCTCTAACTCCTCTCCCCCCTGCGTAATGGTGACTGGCAGGAGTGCAGGTACACTCCCTGAGAAGATGCTTGTGTTGAGATAGCGCTTCTGACCATAATCGTAGTAGTGTTGCTTGTCGATGACAATGACAGTTGGCGTTTTAGGGTTTTGCAGTTGACTGACATCCAAACCTAAGCTGCCCGCGTACTGCGCAAACGTGTTCGAGTCCACGCTATAAATATCTACCACGATGGGGACAGGCTGCCCGTCGGAGATCATCCCCTGACTGACTTTGGCTTGATAGTAGCCAGCGGGCAGTTGTTCGGGTGGAACTTGCATCTGCCCGCTGGTGGTGCGGACAACGGAGCCCGCATTGATGCTATCGAGAGCCAGGATGCTATCGAACACTTCCAGGGCAGATTTACCCAGACGCTCACTTGACCCAACATAATAGGTGAAGTCGAAATCAGTATTTTCATAAACGTTGCTTACGCTGTCACGCAAGTAGGTAGAAAAGGCCGAGGCCGAGACAAATAGCACCACGCTGATGAACAGAGAGACTACCGTACTGCGGTAGCGGCGGCGGTTGCGTTT
>JAWLDB010000188.1:0-5313 GCA_041686915.1 Bacillota bacterium | reverse complement strand
TACACGCTCTGGCGTAGCCCTGGAGGAACATAGCAGGCTGTTCCGGAGTGTCTCCGCCTTCGTGCCAGTGCATGCTGTAGGCAACAAAGTCTGACTGGGTGTGTGCATCACGAATCCACTTGAGGTTGCCGTCCAAGTCGGCCTTCTCTACCTCGGTGTAGATGCCTGGCTTCTCTCCTACGACGAAGTGCGAGCCAGCAAAGCTAAGCTCCCCTGCCTTATCAGGCTTTACCCAGCCGTTGGCCACAGAAACCTTTTTGCGCTCCTCGAACCCTGTAGCCTCGCTAACCTGCCTGAGAGCGGTTAACTGCTCCTGTGTAACTACATAATAGGTCTTATAGCGTACCGGGTTTAGCCCAGGCCTGCCAATTGAGTCGGGACGTTGGTCACCGGCCCTGCCAAAGGACGCAAAAGTGGATGATGCCGAGAGCAAGCCTATCCGTCCTTCATTCAGATCGAGATATCTTGCCGACCTGGCGTCGGACAGGTTCTCCCCCACTCCCGCATGGCAAAGGTCCATTGAGTCTAGCAGCTCACTGGTACGCCGCATGCCCTCAATCGAGTAGTCCAGAGAATGGTTGTTGGCCCGGCCATACAGGTTAAAGCCAGCCCAGACCAGGTCCTTGACGATTGACGGATCTACCTGCGTATAAGTGCCCCCGCTTTCCGCCACCGGGTGGCCAGCATACTCATGAATCAGCATCTCCAGGTTAGTGAAGCGAATGTCGCCGCTTCGCACCACATCCCTGAGTTCCTGGTACTCCGGTTCGGTGTAAGGCGCGAGTCTGCGGGTAATGAATAGGTCACCCGTAGCTGTAAGCGTAAAGTTCCTCATTTCATCGTTGTAGTGCATTTGGTAGCTCCCTCCCGTTTATAATTGCTATGAAATCTGAGGTCTTATAATGAGTTCATCGATGATTGAATGAAGTGGGTACACTAAGACAAAGTACTCACACAGGTGGTGAACAGCATGAAATTCCGGAACAACATCTGGGTTAGTGTTCTCGTCTTCCTGGGCCTCCTGATGGTGTCTCGCTTCCTAACCGGAGGCAGGTTTACCTTCGGGCTATTCCTCTTCCCTTTGGCCATACCGTTCCTGTTTAGAGGCAAACGCGACGAGTAGTATAAGACAGTTTCGCTTTTTGAATACTCATTACCTGCAGATGTCAGGCAACTATGACTAGTTCAAATCTTATCCGCAAGTGAACGCATGGCTTCACATTTGCCTTCACGGTAACAAGCGGGCTGCGTACATGGTTCTTTTCGCAGATAACAGTTATTGTCCACATCGTGATACGCACAGGAGCGTGCAGCTGCGATCTTGGAACTGGCTATCAGTACCGGCAGCGGTAGCATCTTCAAACGATGATCCTCTAGTGCCAGGAAGTATTCGTCCCGCCGACGCCATGTGATGCGATAGATTGCTGCAGTCTCATAGGAGTAGGCTCTATCCTGCTCGGCCAGCATAACCAGGTCCCCAATACTCTTACCCCTCACCATAGGATGGTCAATCGGTAACAACCTCACAGCTCATTCCTCCCAAATCCCGCTGGCTCTGCTCCCGCGTGGTTTCTTACTAACACGGTATGAGACACTGTACCAGGAAAGACCAGCAGGTAAAGCTCAAGGGCAGCTCGCGCTGCCCTTGAATCCAGGTTCCTATTCTATTTTATCGATCAGCCCGGTCTCGCCATCAATGTCACGCACCGATACCTCGCACCAGACATCATGAGTCTTCTCGGAAAACCCTTGCTTGCGATAATAACTTCTGGCAGCATCATTATCCTCTGCAACATAGAGGCGTACACGCCAGAGGTTGAGACGCTTGGATAGCTTGAACACCTCGCGCATCAGGAGAGTGGCAATCCCACCTTGGCGGAATGCCGGGGCCGTCCACAGTTCGTCGATATACATCATGCCCATGCGAGGATCAGGTTTTGGGATGATGATGGCGTTGATGTAGCTGACAAACTTGCCGTCAACCCTTGCTGCGTAGATGTAGAACAGCTTTGAGTCAAGCACATTAAACTGCTGCAAGAACTCGCGAGGGGGGCCGGAAAGATAGACTGATGTATCGCCTTCCTCGTTCGCTGTCCGTCTCCATTCCAATAGCTTACAAAACTCCGGATATTCGTCCATGCCAATCCGTACTATTTCCACCTTGCTGCTATCAGTTGTGCGCATATTAACACCTCCTGCTACAACGTTCGCAGGCAGTACGCCTATTACCTGCAATAATTGCCGTAACCCCTCCCCCTTTCGACCTCTTCTGCATAGAATGTGGCAGAGAAATTGGTTAGCAAACTAAACAAAGGAGAGGAGTATGTCAGATGAGCACTCGTGTACCAGGCCAGGTTTTGACCCGTAAATATGGCGACGTGACAGGCGACGGCGTTGCTGATGAGATCTATCTGGTTGGTGATGTAAGTGAGGATAGCGCGTTTATACAGAACATCACTTTGTGTATCCGCAATGGTAAGACCGGACGCGTCACTCAGGTGCATCTTAGCGAAAATGCCGGCTTCGAGCCGACGATCTTCCTGTGCGACTTCACCGGTGACGACATTCTGGACATCAAGGTGAGCATACAATCAGGAGGCAGCGGCGGCTTTGTTTATACATTCGTGTACTCGTTTGTAGATAGCCGGATACGCCTGTTGTTTGATGGTCAGCGGTACTTTGAAACCAAGGACCTACGGGCTTTTTATGCTGACGGTTTTGTGGTGGTAGTTGTGGACGAGGGTCAGAACCTTACATTCCGGATTGACGTCAGTACCGACCCCGCCGCTCAGGACCTCTACGATGAGAACGGCAACCTGAAAGAGCCGACGCAGGCTAATGTTGGCCCATTCATTCTCGCCTATCCGATCGTCCTTGACGAAGCTGAGGGCACCTGCAGCCTGCTGGCACTCACTAGGGTGTGGGGCACGTTTGCTGCCGACACTATTGGCTACATTCAGGATTATCTGTCGTGGAACGGCCAGCGTTTTGAAACTGTGAGAGAAGATTTGGCCATTAACCCGAGCGCAGACGCGAATTAGGGTTGGTGGTACATGAAAAGGCACGGCGCGAGCCGTGCCTTTTTGAGTTGTAGTGAAACTGCGCTATGGTCTAACGTACTCGATGTCCCAAGGGATGGTCCCTTCAGTCTCCCAGATCTTCAAGTTCACTTGATAGTAAATCTCTGCAGCTCCCATAAGCCGTAGCGGGTTAGGAGCCTCAAGTTCCCCTATCAGCCGGAGCGCCAAGTGAGCTATCTCCCATTCGGTATCATCGGTGGGGTCATTCTTGTCGTTCTCAAAGTACATTCCAAGCATGCCGCCTGCCTCAACGATCAGACGACCGAGCACCTGTAGTTGACCGTTCTCATCCTCAATTACCACTTCACCGGTAGCCGTTACGTATGCTTCCAGGTAGAACGACCCAAACATCTTGGTGACTTCGAACCCCAGAAGTACCTTGGCCATGCCCTGCCATCCGTTCTTCCTACCTTCGAAGCCCACGCCTAGCCCGTAAAGGGTCGGATCTCCGGGGACTCTCAAAACGAGTGTCTCGGGGTAACCGATCATCACGTTCCATCTCTCCGGGCTTGCCAGGAATCCAAGGGATCCACTCAGACTGCCCACATCGAAGAACGGGAGAGTCAGGTCCCTGAAGGTGGTTGAGGCCTGCAGTGTTGCGGGGTAGTGATACATCACATATATGCTGGTATCCTTCATCGGAACGCCTGTAATCTTCACTTGCTCGCCAGTAATTCGGATTGTTGGCCCCGAACTAATCAGTATCTGTGCTTGTTCGGCTGAAACAACCCCTGAGACTTCCATCAGCTCAGCTTTCGCCAGAAGGTAGCTCTCCCCTGCCTTGACGGGAAGGTCCCGAATGAACGTGTTCAGGTTATTGCTTGTCACTTCAGTCAGGTTATCCGGCAGATCAATGTTGTGCGCCAATACTCCCAAAAAGTTGCGGAAGCTAATGGGGCCAATCTTAATCTTCCGACGCATCTCTGCTTCTTTCTCAGGAGACAGTGTGAGACCTTTCTTGGCCAGCTCCTTTTTCTCCTGTTCGATGTCGCTATCCTCCAGGCCTCTCCCACCTTTGATTGCAACAACCCAAAAGTCAGTTCCGGTATAGTCCTTACCCGCGGCGAACTGAAGATCACCTTTCAGGTATTCGTCATCAAACGCGTGGCCGAGAACCTTGAACGGCAGCCCAGTCGTATACCAGCCGTTGTTTGTCCAGCGAAGGGTACCGTCTTCCATTTCCTCGAGACCGATCGGCAGTACCCATGACCAGTCTTCGATAATCCCCAACCAGTCTATACCCTGCTCTGCCTGGACCTTCTCCACTGGTATGGCTGGGTTGGTGAAGACGTTCTCTACATAGATTGTGTCGCTGTACGTCTCAGGTTTGAAGGGCAAGTTGCCAGCCACCTGGATTTCGCCTCGCAGCAACATGTCAACGTCACCAGAGTCATCCGTAATCAACTGGAAGTCATACGCTCCTACAGCATAACTCCACAGCTTCGCCCACGGAGTATTGATGAACCGGCCATTACCCAATGGGTCCTGCTTTGTCTCCAGAGTATCAGTTGCCGGCAGACCACTCTTCTCAGGAGAAATCCGCAGTTCGATAAACTCAGCCTGTTCGTTCATATGCAGGCCAGGTAGATTATTGAGTGTGAGGGTACCATTCAGAATCAACTCCCCTTGATCTGACCCCTCATCCCGCTCCAGTCGCCCATTCTGAACGGTCAGGAGTAGCGGTTGTGTGCCGACCTGGGTGCTACTCTTTTCACCGATGATATTCATCACCAGCACGTCAGACTTGCTATCTGCGATCGCCCGGTAGCTGATCTGCTTTCCACCCAAGGCCTCTGCAGTGATGTCGCCCAGCAGTTCGACATTCATCGCTCCCTTGTAGAGGTCAATGTCTGCGCCGGTGATGGTTGCGGGGAACCCAAGCAGGCTGTCAATCTGCACGCTGCTTGCCCCTGTGGTGTCCGTTCCAGAGTCATAGTAACCACAGAGACCGCTCTGCTCATAGAAGAAGCTCTGGTTCGCCTGGAACTGAACTGCTGTATCGTTGTTCTTGAACTCATCCGGGAGCACAAGCACCACGTCCTCGAACACCAGGCCAAGCCACTCGGGTGACGGGCGCTCAATGGATGGCGCGACACTGGCTGAGAGGTCAATCACTACGTTCGGGCTGCCAACCATGAAGCCGCCGCCGATGCACAGGGGTGCGATGCCTGTGCCGGTCTGCGCCGTAATCCCTTCACCATCCCAGTTGCTGACGGTAAAAGGTATCTTTAGA
>JAWLDB010000187.1:0-5315 GCA_041686915.1 Bacillota bacterium | reverse complement strand
GACCACGAGCGGCATGCCAGAGAGCTGGCAGCCTATGTGGAGCAGGCGGGAGGAAAGGCAATAGCTAGTGGTGGCATGATTGGTGGCATGGCTGACTTAATGGGGAAGGTAAAGACCTTGGTCCATCCTGATCCGCAAGACATTCTTCAGCAGCTGTATGACGGGGAAGACAAAGGCTTGGCCAGGGCCGTACAATACTCAGAACATAAGCTCGGCTCTGAGGAACAGCAGCTGCTCGACTCAATCTTCAGTGACGAGCACGATCACCTGAAGACGCTGCAGAAACTAATGTCTAAACACGGGCATAGCACTGGTAAGTAACCACAAGACGAAACCGCCCTACCCGGAGGTGGGGCGATTTGCGTTACATCACTATCACCTGTTAGCAGCATCCCAAGCAACCGCTAGCGCAGCCTTTGTTGCCTGGCTAAGCAGCTCTGGTCGCAAGTTGTCAGCGGTGTCTTTTGTTGTGTGCCTGTAGGGATGATAGCGTCGATCCATGTGCCAGCTGACCGTGATAGCTGGCATACCCTTGCGCGCAAACGAGCGTGAATCTACTGGCCCAAACCTGCGACGGATAATCCGGGCCTGCACTCCTGTTGCCTGGGCTGCTTGCAGCGCGCTACTAGCCAGTTGATTTGTCTTTGGCCCGGAGCGTTCCTTCCAGATGTCCACGAACTTGCCTCCTGTACCACCCAGCATGTCCAGGTTTATGACTGCTGCCCTGGTGTGCAGGTTAAAGCGCACCATGCGTTCTGCCAGGGCTTTGCTGCCGTGCAAGCCGGTTTCCTCGCCAGATAGAAAGGCAAAGACTATCGTCCGCTTGGGCGTCGTTCCACTATCTTTGATGCTGCGAGCTAGTTCAAGGGCAGCCGCCACTCCAGCCGCATTATCGTCCGCACCTCGGTACATCGCTCCTTGTTTGACCCCAAGGTGATCGTAATGGGCGGACACTATGAGATAGCTATTGTGATCGGTACCAGGCATAACTCCAATCAGGTTTTCAGCCGGTTCGTTGCGTCGAGCTACGGGAAATGACTGCCGGTAGCCGTCAAGTCCAGCTTGCGACCAAGGCTGCAGTCCCAACTGTTCCATCTGTTTCGTCAGGAATCCTCCCGCCTTATCCTCACCGTCAGTACCCGCCGCTCTGCCTTCCAAGCCTCTTGAGACTAGTGTCGCGATATCCTGCATCTGCCTGTCCGCGCTATAAAAAGTTAGCAGCTGCTTGGATTCGGCCGTCTGGCTTGGGTTTGCTGCTGGTTTGCGTTGCAGCGGGCTCCTACAAGCTGCGAGTGTCAGCATCGCCAAAGCGATGACTAAGAAAATCAGCGTCAGGCGTCTTAGCATCACCAGCACCTCCATTTCGAAGAGAGTCCTTACCCTGCTTAGTGTTCCGTCGGAGCAATGCGGCTATCACTGGTGGACCTGGCAATGGCTTGCAGGGAAAGCAGCACCAATTAACGAAAACAGACAGAAGATACATTGAACTTGGATAAACGGCAGAAGAGGTGGTTGCTAATGTTTGAAGGCAAACTGGTGCGAATTCGAGCTGTTGAACAAAGCGATGTCGCAAATGCATGGGAGTGGGTTAACAATCCCGAAATCACCAGGTTTTTGAGCATGTCCGGTCAACTGATTTCGCGCACAAGCGAAACAGAATTGATGGAACGCCTGAGCTTGGGAGATGACCCGTTCAATAGAGTGTTCTCTATCGAGACGTTAACGGGAGACTATATCGGCTCCTGCGGTCTGCATTCCATAGACCCGATCAACCGGCATGCTGAGCTGGGTATAGTGATCGGCAAGCCAGAGTATCTTGGGAAAGGATATGGCAGTGATGCCATGCAGGTTTTGCTGCGCACAGCCTTTCACGTGCTGAACCTCAATAAAGTCTACCTGATGGTTATATCAGGCAATACACGGGCCATTCGTTCCTATCAGAAGTGCGGGTTTAAGGAAGTTGTGCGCTACCCGCATCACTGCTATATCGACGGAGAGTGGTACGATGACCTGGTCATGGAGCTGCTCAGGTTAGAGTGGGAAGCAGAGAGGGGGCAAGCATAATGTATACCGGCAAGAAGGTTAGGTTCAGGGCCCTCGATGTCAGTGACTTGGATAACCGCATGCAATGGTCTCGAGACCGTGAGGTGATGCGTTTCCTGGTTGGCGGCGAGTTACCCTTCTCGCGGGCTGCCGAGGAAGCCTTCATTCGCGAGGCTGTCAGTCAGCACGCCAAAGGCAACAAGTACTACACTGTTGAAACTTTGGATGGGGAATATATCGGTGCCGCCGGCTTCAGTGACATTCAGCATGTGAACAGACGGGCAACCATCGGCTTGGTAATCGGCAGGCGGGATATGCACGGGCAAGGATATGGCACCGATACGGTGCGCTTACTGCTGCATACTGCTTTCCATGTCTACAATCTGGAGAAAGTGACGCTCAAGGTCTTCTCCAACAACCATCCCGCCATAGCATGTTACCGCAAGTGTGGTTTCAGGGAAGTTGGAAGGATGAAGCAGCACCGCTTCATTGACGGTGAATGGCATGATGAGATTTGCATGGAGATCAATCGCAGTGAGTGGGAATTAAGCCAGGAGGAGGGGAAGCAAAGGCGATGAAGGTTTTAATCATCGGGGGAACGCGTTTTGTCGGGCGGCATTTGGTAGCGAAGCTACTGAAAGCAGGGCATCAAGTCACCCTGTTCAATCGCGGTCAGTATCCGGTGCCGGAATGGTTCGCCGGAGTGCAGGTGATCAAGGGAGATCGTAACAATCCGGCTGACCTCGAGCAGCTGCGTGGGCAGAGGTATGATGCTGTGATAGACATGGTGCTCTATGACGGCAAGCAGGCTGCGCAGCTTATCGAGGCCCTACACGGTCAGGTAGGGCAATACCTGATGATCAGTACGGGTTCGGTCTACAAGATGACGACAGCGCCGGCACCGTTCCGGGAGACTGATCAGGTGGAAGACAACCCCGAAAATGCCTATGGCTACAACAAGGCACAGGCCGAACAGGTCTTGCTTAAGGCTTGGCATGACAGCAAGTTCCCTGCCACCATCCTGCGTCTGCCCTCGGTCTACGGTCCTTATGACTACCAGGCGCGCGAGTGGTATTTCATTAAGCGCCTGCTGGACGGAAGGCGCCGCTTCCTGCTGCCAGACGGTGGTATGGGAGTATTTCACCGGGAGTATGCCGGCAACATCGCCGACCAGTTGATCTTCCTAATGCAGAAGCCGGAGAGTATAGGCGAAATCTACAACTCGGGCCACCATCATTTTCAGACTTGCCGCGCTCTGGTCGAGATGGCGGCAAAGCAGCTGGGAGTTGAGGTCGAGCTTTGCAGTTTGCCGCAGGGCAGTATGCCGTGGTCGATTGTGCTCTCGCCGCCGCTATGTTATTACCAGACAACCGATAAGCTGGAAGCCTTGGGCTACCGGGAGCAAGTAGATCTAGCGGGCGGCTGGCTGGAAACCGTGAACTTCTACCGGCAAAACCCGATTACCGACTGGATGTTCCAGCAGCGTTCCACAGTAGACCTGTTTGACTATAAGCAGGAAGACAAGGTTATCGACGAAGCTGCAGTGCGCATCAAATAGCATCCGGAGGACCGCTTTCCGAGTGTGGCGGTCCTTTTGTACGGTCACGTAGTCCGAATGCGATTGGCTAACCCTGCGGGGGGCATACTACCATTTGGGCTGCTTGTCAGCCACTTTTCTCCAGGAGGTGCCTCATGATTAGGACTTACCGACCGGAGGACAAGCAGGAACTAATCCAGCTTGTTCAGTCAGGAGATGCAATGTCCATTCCCGTCATCGAGGCTACTCTGCAGAGCGATGTAGTATTGGTCTATGACGACGGGAAAATCAAAGGCTGTCTGGCAGCCAGAAGACGGGCTGATGTCTGCAACGCTTGGGTCTACACCGGCCCGAACTATCGCGGTGAGGGCATCGGCAGTCGCCTCTGGCGCAAGGTAAACGAGCAGGTGACACAGTGGCAGCCGGAAGCGGTGACCACCGAGTACAACGTAGAAAGTCGCGACTTCTTCTCACGCCGTGGCTTCCAACCGGATTGGTCGTTTCACCTGATGTCCCATAGGGGTCGGGCTTTTGATGAGCCTAACCTGGATATCAGGCAGTATACCGACGGCAACTTTATGGACTACATTCGTATTCGGCAGCAAGCCTTCGCCAGACTGACCAGGCTTCATGACTGGGATCAGGAGGAAGCGGTTGATGAGAGCAGAAGGCAGCAGATGCGCGATGAAGCAGCAGACATCTTCCTGCTGTATGACGAAGATACACCAGTGGGCTTGTGCCGGCTGCACAACCAGTTTATGGATACCGTGGCAGTTGTACCTGGCTACCAGGGGTACGGTTTTGGCAAAGCGTTGGTACAGTTCGCAGTCAATCGGCTGCGGGAGCGCGGGGTTAAGCACCCGCGGCTTTGTGTGGCGACGCTGAACAAGCCGGCTTTCGGGTTGTATCAGAAGCTCGGGTTTCAGTTGCTGCAGACCTATGAGTACGGCAACAGAGACATAGGCGCGGCGAACTGATAGTGAGACAAAAGTCCGTCCCCCTGACACATAACGACGAGTCAAAAAACAAACCCGCCTCCAAATTAAGAGGCGGGTTTTAGCTACTTCGGTCGTAGTGTTCCATGGCAGACTCCTTAGAGCATATTGCGGCGGGACATGAACCAGACACCGAGACTGGTGACGCCCATGGAGAGTAAGAGGATCACCCAGAAACCGTATGGCGAGTTGGTCCACGGCCCAGGTACATTCATTCCAAAGAATGATGCTACCATGGTTGGCAGCGCCAGGATAATCGTGATCGACGCCAGGAACTTCATGACGATGTTCAGGTTGTTGGAGATGACCGATGCAAACGCATCCATCATGCCTGAGAGGATGTTAGAGTAGGTTTCACCCATCTCAATCGCCTGCTTGTTCTCAGTGATCACGTCCTCCAGCAGGTCTTCGTCTTCAGGGTACATGCGCAAGACATGAGTTGCGACGATCCCTTCGGGATCGGCCGGGTCAACCTTCACAAAGCGGGAACGCAGCAGCTTCTCAAGCACGATTTCGTTGGAGCGGAGGGAGGTGGTGAAGTAAACCAGACTCTTCTCCAGTGCCAATAGCTTAATCAGCTCCTCATTCTTTAAAGAACCATGCAACTGCCGCTCTATGTCATTGGACATCCTGTCGATGTGCCGCAAGTGACGCAAATAAGTGGAGGCAGTACGGAACAAGATCTGCAACAGGAAGCGGGTGCGTTTGCCCGTGTTAGTATGGCGCACCTTGCCGTGGAT
>JAWLDB010000186.1:0-5318 GCA_041686915.1 Bacillota bacterium | reverse complement strand
GGCAAGACACAAATGGAAGTGGCCGAGGAAATTGGGATATCACAGGCACAGGTATCAAGGTTGGAGAAAGCAGCTCTGCATCACATGCGTAAGCTAATTGCAGAGCGCGATCCTCTCAAGGAAAAGGTTTAGTAGGGGGAGTGGGGAAATGGGGAAGAAGGTAGCGCTGTTTTGTCTGGTGCTATTGTTGTCGTTAGTTGCTCACAACTCAGTATCTGCTGACACGGGTAATACCACACTGATTAGGCTGCACGTGCTTGCCAACAGCGAGACGCTAGCTGACCAACAAATCAAGCTAATGGTAAGAGATGAGGTTCTCAGTAAACTCAACTCGCTGCTTTCAGGGATTGCAACAGTAGATCGGGCAGAGCAGGTAGTTAGGGCTAATCTCGGACAACTGGCTGAGGTAGCAAATTCGTTCCTCAAGCAGAAAGGAATTCCCTATACAGCCTCTCTGCAGTACGGAAACTTCAACTTCCCGGATAAGCACTACGGCACATTCACCTTGCCAGCTGGACGCTATAATGCGCTTAATATAGTTCTGGGTGGAGGTGGAGGTCGAAACTGGTGGTGTGTTGTCTTTCCGCCAATGTGCTTGACCTCGTCGGTCTGTGAGTTGCCACTTGAGGGTAAAACAGACACGCTGGTGCTGAAGAGCGCGGTGTGGGAACTGTGGAAAAAGATAGTAACATGGTACCGGCATCTGTAGATGCCGGTTTTCGTTGTCTGTCGGGTCATCACACGCAGACCGCTAGCATATATTAAAACAGCCCTGTTATGAAAACGGGCGCATGCGCAGGGGGTGTGTTTGGTGCTAAAAGTGTCGGAACTGCGCGTCAGGGAAGTGGTGAATGTACTTGATGGCAGGCGTCTGGGTTACATCGGGGACATGGATATCGATCTTGAGAGTGGTCGGATACGTGGTATAGTCGTACCTGGTCAAACAAAAGTACTCGGCTTGTTTGGCAAGGACACCGAAGTGTATATACCGTGGGAAAGGGTTGTTAAAATTGGTGCCGATGTCATTCTGGTCGAGTTGGACGCAACGCCGGAAATATATTAAGAGTGGCCGCGAAAGCGGTCACTTTTTTACCATATGCTTCTCGATTTGCGGATGTACTAGCCATCCACCCACAACATCTAGTAGACTATAAGCAAGATACCCACAGTTGATGGAGGTGCCGCGATGAAGTGTCCTTACTGTACGACAACCGATAGCAGGGTGATAGATAGTCGCCCCACTGAGGAAGCTACTGCCATCCGTAGGCGCAGGGAATGTGTTCAGTGCGGCCGGCGTTTTACCACCTATGAGAAGGTGGAGGAACTGCCTTTGATGGTGATTAAGAAAGATGGCCGGCGGGAGGCCTTTGACCGGAGCAAAGTTCTGGGAGGGCTGTACAAGGCCTGTGAGAAACGTGCAGTCAGTACCAGTACGCTGGAACAGATAGCAGATGAAATAGAGCAGCACCTGCGTAACGAATTGCAGCCGGAGGTTGACTCAACGCTAATTGGCGAAATGGTCATGGAACGATTAAGAAATGTCGACGAAGTAGCATATGTACGCTTCGCTTCGGTATATAGACAGTTCACCGACATTCTCAGGTTTCGTCAAGAACTCGACAAACTGTTGGAGAAAGGTCAATGATTGAGTGGGTACAGAAACGTGACGGCAGAGTAGTTCCCTTTGATGCCGAGAAAATTGCCGACGCCATCTTCCGTGCTGCTAAAGCAGTTGGCGGCGAAGATCGGCGACAGGCCGAGTTTCTAGCCGGTCAAGTCGTGCACCTACTGCAGCAGTCATCCTTTGCCGGGTCGGTCCCTCAGGTAGAACAAATACAAGACCTGGCAGAAAAGGTACTGATCGAGAACGGTCATGCTCGTACAGCTAAGGCCTACATACTCTACAGGAACCGACGGACGCGTATCCGCGATACCAAAAGCGAGTTGATGGACGCAGTGAGTGAAATCGTTGGGGAGGCCGGTGGGGGATACGGTGTCTTTGTCACCCCCGTTGACAAGCTGCAACGGATAGCCTTGGCCGCCAGCGAACAGTATACTCTCAATAATCTGCTGCCTAGGGAGTTCGCCTTGGCCCATCGGCATGCGGCTATTCATATCGAACAGTTGGCCTTGTACTCCAGTGCTCCAGACGCTGTTGTCGTCGATACGTCATCCATGATGAGAATGAGTGGGAGTGTCTGGTATCGTCAGCCACGCGGATTGGCAGAAGTCGGGTCAGCCATCGCCTCTGTAGTAGGCCCTTGTCAGAATGAAATAGCCAGTGAGATACTGCTGGCTGACATTGACAGGGCTTTTGCTGATTTGGCAGCTGAATGGCCGACAGGAAACATTACAGCTGCTGCTGAGGCAGCAGCTACCGGCTTGCTGGAGGATTTGACTATCAGCTTGGCCAAGGGCGGACGAGAACAGCCAAAACTTTGTCTTAGTATTGGATTAGACCCGCGACCTGCAGCACGGGCTTTTTCGAAAGCTTTGTTACAGCAGGCATCCTTCACCGATATCAAGCATGGGTGTATGTCCGCTCCTCAACTCATCCTACAGGCAGTGGAGGGAGAAGAAACGCTTCTGCTGGCAGCTGATGTCCTGAAGCAGTCCGGTGGCAACGTAAGCCTAGCCATCCTGCCCGGTGGTCAGAACCCGAACTACTTTGCGAGTGGTATGCGGCTATCTCCAGACACGCCAGGCACCATCGCTAAGACCTTTGTCAACATGCCACGTTTGGTGTTAGAGGCTCAAAGTCTCAAGCAGTTGTGGTCGGGAGTTGATGCCGCCCTGAGTCTTGCTGCGAGGCAGATGGCTCATCGCTACGAAGTCATGGCTGCCCTGCAAGCAGGGGACTTACCCTTTGTGATGGGACATGGTATTTGGGGTGCACTGCACGCGAAGTCTCAGAAGATTGGTCCTGCACTGCGGCACGGAATGCTGTTACTTGCTCCGGTGGGGCTCGCTGAAGCACTGCAAGCCGCGAGACTGCGGTTTGGGCAGATACCTGAGCTGCAAATCGGGCGAATCCTCTCTCTACTTCAAGGGATTGTTGAGCATTGGCGCAATCACTATGCTCTTAACTTTCAGCTTGGGGTGCTGCCGGCCAGCCGAGTGGAAAAACGCTTCCTGGAGTACGACCGCAGTCTCTTCCCTTTGGCAGGCGAGCTCTGGTCGGGTATGCAAGGCTACCGGCCTACGATTGGCGCGGACTATTTCCCTTGGCTGGCCGGCGGGCAGTATGCGGAAGTATCTGATTTCGCCACCGCCGTGCACCCGGGGCTGTATTCCGTTCGGCACATCGGACAATGCTGCCTGAACTGCGGGACGGCGTACGACTCTCAGCTAAAGGCTTGCCCGGCATGCGCTCAGTTACGGGCGAGCCGCGTTAGCCGAGTGGATGGCTACTTGCAGGTGATACAGGAGGGAATAGCATGAATACAGGAGTAGATGTCTTCCCAGTGAGATCAGGTCAGGTTCCACTCATAACGGTTCCAGGCTGGGAACAATGGTCATGGTTGCTACACGGCTTCTCTACCCGCCAAGGCGGTGTTAGCAGCGAGCCTTATGACGCACTAAACCTGGGCAATCACGTCGGAGATGCCCCGGAAAGGGTGCAGGAGAACCGCCGGCTTTGGCTAACAGGACTACAGGCTTCAGCCTATGGAGAAGTCTATGTGCAACAGGTACACGGTAAGCGTGTAGCCGTCGTTGATCAGCCGGGACCTGTAACTGCCGCTGACGGGGTAGTCACCAATTCTCATGGGTTGGTTCTGCACGTGATGGTTGCTGACTGCTTGCCACTACTGCTGGTTGATCCGCAGACAAAGGCTATAGGAGCAGTACACGCTGGTTGGCGAGGAACTGTCCTTGACATCGCAGGAGAAGCTGTGCGCACGCTCCAACAGGCCTTTGGTAGCGATCCGGCTGAAGTACGAGTGGCGCTCGGTCCAGGAATAGGAAGCTGCTGTTACTTTGTGGACGCTCCGGTCATCAACGCAGTGAAGCAACTCGATGTAGACTGGCAGCAAGCTGTGGTCCCCACAGATCTTGAAGGTCAATGGCTGCTTGATTTGCCCTTGTTGAACGCCCTCCTCCTGATCAAGGCAGGTGTACAGCCGCAGCATATCAGTTTCAGCAACTTGTGCACTGTGGACAGACCAGATCTATTCTACTCTCATCGCAGAGACAACTCATGCACCGGCAGATTGTTAGGCAGCATCGCCATCAAAACACATAAATCGGACAAGTAAAGATATGGCTCGACATATTGCCCGGGCAATATGTCGAGTTTTGCATATCGTGTCGGAGTTTTGCGAATGCCCGGTTTTTGGCAGGATTTCGTTCCCTTGGCAGAGAATAGCCATATGTGATTTCAGTCTTGGAGTGAGCAAAACATGGCTTATAAGAGTAAGAAGAAAAAGAGCAGGGGCAAGAAGCTGCTGCGCCGATTGTTCGTATTGGGAGTCCTTGGCCTGCTGCTGTGGACAGTCGTTATTGGGGTGAGAGGGACGGTCCGATTTACCTTGGCTCTTCTCAACCGGCCTGATTACATCACCACCGCAATAGCCTCTGAAGTGCAGGAGCAGGGTGGCATGCAAGGCGACGCCGTATTACTGCGTGAGGAGATTGTAGTACTGGCGGACAAGCCTGGGGCGGCAAACCTAATTCAAGAGGAGGGTAGCGCCGTTGCCACACAGGATAACGTCTTGGAGATTGTCGATAAGTCTTTGCTGGCCAACGTCGAGGAGGAGCTGCGGAAGCTCGACAAGCAGGCTAGCGAGCCTAGCGTCGACCATAGCGACGAGGTTGCTCAGCTGGACACTAAGATAACTGAAAAAGCAGGCAATCTACAGGAACTAGTTACTAAGTACCGCACTGCCTTGGCAAGTCGTTCGATCGATGAGTATAAGGATCTGCACACCAACATGAATCGTTCTGCGAAAGAGATTTCCAGCTTACAGCAACGCCGGCTGCAGTTGCTCGGAACATTCAATGCCATTCAGGAGCAGAGGCAGGCCCTACTAGCCCGCAGAGAACAGGCTATTGTTCCTGTAAAGGCACCGGCGCACGGGAGATTGTTTTATTCGGTTGACGGTCTGGAGCATAGTGCGTCCGTCTCCAGTCTCGGCCCCGGTACCTTTGAAGCTGTCAAAGGAGCGGGGGCGGCAAAGACAGTCACGCGAGGTGGCGCTGCGGTGGCCGCTGGGCAGCCGGTGTTCAAGCTTGTGACTTCAAATGAAGTTTATCTCCTGGTGCAATTGGGTAAGGATAACGTAAATTCGGCTGACACTTGGGAGGGTGTTACGGTTCAG
>JAWLDB010000185.1:0-5325 GCA_041686915.1 Bacillota bacterium | reverse complement strand
GAGGAAGTTATTGCCGCTGGCAGTCGGGTTGTAGCTGCCGGGAACGCGCTCCTCGAGCACCAGGCGGCACTTCAGGCCTTCCTTGACAGCGGCAGCCAAAGTCAGACGAGCGTGGTTGGATTGCACTGCGCCACATGTGATCAAAGTGTCTGCGCCCTGAGCCAAGGCATCGGCAACCAGAAATTCCAGCTTCCTGGTCTTGTTGCCACCAGAGGTCAGTCCGAGTAGGTCATCACGTTTGACGTAAATGGTCGGGCCACCGAGCGCTGCGGAAAAGCGCGGCAGCTCTTCAATCGGTGTATAGCCTTGGGTGTAGTTTCGACGAGGGAATTTACCTAGGTTCATTGATATGGCCTCCCTTGAATGTTTCTGTAGTTAATAGAATAAACATTCTGCACAAACATAGCAGTTCCTTCTGCTCTGGTGATATCCATATGAAGTCTGTTTCTGGGATTTTTCTTAACCAGAACTTAAGGAACCTAAATACAGGGGAATGCGCCAGGAACAGCAAATAAACAGTGGAAGCTATGCATGGAACAGGTTATAATCTTCTCCGTAACAACCGAAGTCTGGTTGGCTTCGTAAGAGGCGGTGGCGCAGTTTTGGCGAAAGTCAGGTACATTAAGAAAGACATCAGGATGCTGCGAAAGAAATTGGATGGCTTGGTTGCACAAAAAGGCACCAGGGATTCTGAAGTGCTGAGGTATAGTACAAACCTTGATGGGTTACTCAACGAGTATTATCTCGTCAAGTATACGTCTGGATTGGCAGAAGGTCAGCAGCGGATGGCCGTTTCTAAGCTGACAAGAGCCCGCTGAAACTTCTGGAAGCATTGCTGCGTAGTAGGTATTGAGAGACTGTACGCAGGAGGTGTAGTCATGCGTTATTTGCCAAAAAAAGATCTTTGGCTCACTGGGTTAGTTGCCTTCATTTGTGGCATGGTGTTCTTGGGGGCGGCGACCAGCAACGAGCCGATGGCACCGCTGTTCTCCTTAATCCCTGGAGCCCTGCTAATATGGATTTACTACGGAACTTACTATGACTTGGGAGAAATGAGTCTGGTAGTCAGGCACGGACCATTCCGTTGGACGGTGCGCTACGAGGACATAACAGATCTCAGGCTGGCGCGTAACCTATGGAGTTCTGCGGCGCTATCTATCGATAGGGTGCACATCCTTTGCCGCCGCGGCAGCATTTACATCTCTCCCCTGGACCGCGAAGCCTTCATTGCGGAAGTGAACAAGCGGCGAGGCAAATAGTCAATACGAAGTGACAGAAACGGCAAAGGCCCGGGGTATTCCGGGCCTTTAGTGTGCCATCAGCTGCTTCAGCTGTGATTCCTCAGGACTGTTCAATCAGCTCCAGCGCCTTTTCCAGGACTGTGTCCCGGTCCTTCCGCATATCTTCTTTGCTTGGGAATACTTCGACATCCGGGCGCACACCTATACCCTCAAAAGCTGCGCCGTCAGGGAAGTATGCTCGCGTTGTCCCGATGAAGATGCTAATGCCGTTACCGAAGGTGTAAGGGTAAAGTTGTCCGGTTGACCCGTGAGTGGTGCTTCCTACGAGCGTCGCCCGGCCATTGTCCTTAGGGGCATGACGAAATCCTCGCCTAAGGAGTGGCCGTCGCGCAAGATAGCGATGAACTCCATCATCAACAGGCCGAAGTCAAAACGGTCTTCGGTGCTGATTACCCTCGGCAGGTACGACTTGTATGCCTCGTCCAAATCAAGCCCTGACACGTTATTCCAATGGGCAAAGTAAGTGGCAATAGCATTGTAGGTCTTGGATAGAATGAACATCCGGTCTTCCAGGCTGAGCTCATGCTTGTCTGCCAAAGACAACACCTCCTTTTGTCCTTGTTCGTCAGTTAGTAGATATTCCCTACAGTATTCAGAACCTTATGACCAGGTGAACCAACCCTCCAATAATACACCACCCCAGGTCGCTTGAGATATAATCCGTTAGTGTGAATAGAAGGAGGGATAACATGACAGAACAGTTAACTCAGCAGGCCGCTTCCTACTTGCAGCAACTGTGTGATCTTGCCCCTAGCAGAGTCGTAGGCAGCGCAAGAAACCTCCTGGCGACGGAGATGTTTGCCAAATGGCTACGGTCTTACGGGTGGCTGGTTACGACCCCTGAGTTCAACTGCATCGAGTGGGTGGAACAGGGGGCAGAGCTACGCTCCGAGGACCACGTTTTTGCGGCCATGCCCAGTCCGTTCAGTTTGGGGTGCGACGTAACCGCACCGGTCTGCGTTATAACTGACATCAATGAACTGACAAAGGCCGAGCTACAGGGGAAGGTCGTGTTGCTACGCGGAGAAATCTCTCGGGAACAGCTGATGCCTAAGAACTTCAGCTTCTATAACCCGGAAGAACATCAGCGAATTATCCGCCTGCTGGAACAGCAAAACCCATTGGCTATCATCACAGCTTCGGGACGTAATCCGGAAGCAGCTGGTGGCATGTATCCATTTTCTATGTTTGAGGATGGTGACTTTGACATCCCCTCTGCGTACATGACCGCGGAAGAGGGTGAACGGTTATCAGCGTACGCCGGGTGCGATGTTTCCCTGTCCATTGCGTCACAACGCTTCCCGGCCAAAGGCTGCAATGTCATTGCACACAAGGGCAACACAACCGACCGGAAGGTGGTCATCTGCGCTCATATCGATACCAAGCTCGGTACACCGGGAGCCCTGGACAACGCTAGTGGAACGGTCGTCCTGTTACTGCTCGCAGAACTTCTTCAGGAGTATACAGGTGATCTCGGAATCGAACTTGTTGCTTTCAACGGAGAGGATTATTACAGCGTACCTGGTCAGATGCACTATCTGGAGCAGCATCAAGAGAGAATGCAGCAGATAGGGCTGGTGATTAATCTGGACATGGTGGGATATAAAGAAGGGAAGACAGCCTTCTCGCTGTACAATTGCTCGCCAGAGCTGGTCCAGTTGGTCACCGAGGCATTGGGTGCAAAAGGCGAACTGGTTGGAGGCGATCAGTGGTATCAAGGTGATCATGCAATGTTTGCCATGTATGGGATGCCGGCTGTGGCTTTCACCTCTGAGCAGATGAAGGAAGCCGTACAGTTTACACATACTACAGCTGATCGACTGGAGTTGGTCGACGCAAGCAAACTTGCGGAAACGGCGACTGCCATTAGTCAATTGTTATCGCGGCTCCCTGAGATTACTACCCGCAAACTCCCCGTTTAATTGCCGTTTACACGCCCCGCACCTTATCGGCTATACTGGAAGTGGTAGGTGAAACGGATGCTGCACAGCTTTGAGTTTTCCAGGAAGCACTGGAGTACAGGTCAGATGCGTAATCTGGTCATCACAGACGAGTACATCGAAATCGAATACTTCCTGACCAGCCGCAACAGCTTCAAAATCAAGCGCCTCACGGTGAACGAAATCCGGGAGATTTCTAACGAGATGTTTGCCACCAGGCGTGAGTTCAACCACATGCTGTTTGTCAGGGCAAAGAATGGACAGCTATATAGCGGTAGCTATGCCGGCAGATTTAAGGCTGTATCAGCCTGCTTGCGAGAGTTCGCTTACTTGAACGGCATTGCGTTTGAGATTCGCAATGGGTACGGGCTCGGCCGCATAGCCATAGCAGTAGCCGTGGTGATCTATGCGATAGGTATGCTGCTTTCGGATATCCTGAGAAAATAGCCGGAGGGGATCGAAATATGGATGGCGTCTTTTCCGAAATCCTTAAAACAGTGGCCGCTATACCGGCGGGCAAAGTGGCGACCTATGGCCAGATTGCTGCAATGGTTGGCAGACCTCGTGCTGCCCGCACCGTAGTATGGGCGCTGCACAGTTCACCTCCCGGCTTGCCTTGCCACCGGGTCGTGGCAAAAACGGGCAAGCTAGCTCCGGGTCACGTGTTTGGTAGTCAAGATTGGCAACGGAGTCTATTGCTAGCCGAAGGCGTCAGTTTCCGTTGTGACGCAACAATTGATATGGAACAGCACCAGTGGCAACCGGAAGATCTGGATCCTGATTGCCCGCTCTAGGACACAATTATTGTTATGTAAACCTCTTCAAAAACCTGATATAATTGAAGCAGCTGCGCAGAGTCGCAGCTTTTTGTTTCAGACACGAAGAAAGGAGCATGCATCATGCCAAGAACTGTATATGCGTTACTGTCAGTGCTGGTGCTGCTTGCAATTGCTGCACCGACTGTAGCTCTGCCACCTGAAGGCGGGCCTATTCTCAATCAATATGTCCTGGAGGCTATTGCTGAGTACCAGGATGGATCGTATCCATATCTGCTTAACGATGACTACTCCAACTACAATGGAGTAACCAAAGACATCCTGTATCAGGGCCAGATCCTGCTCAAGTCAAACCCCAGCGGTGATCAGGCAAGTCATTGTGTTGGAATTACCTTTGAGGTGCTGTTTGCTGCCATGCAGGCGCGTAATCGGCAACTCGGCCTGCCAGAGCACTACTTCAACGGAATGGGTTTTCGCGATATGCAAGACTTCATGCTGGACTGGTATGCTGCCAAGGGCCCGAAAACGGTCAGCAATATCGGAGTAGCTGTCCAAAACTATGGCATAGGACAACGTATCGCCGACCTCGAATCAGCTCTGCCTGGTGACTTCATAGACTATATGCGCACCGGTGGAAGCGGCCATACCGCAGTCTTTCTGGAATGGGTAAGGGATGATGGGCAGATTATCGGGTTCAAGTACTGGTCAAGCCAGACTTCAACAGGAGGTATCGGGATAAACACCGAGTACTTTGATGTGACTAGCCCGAGTGGTGCGAAACGCGGTAGCGTTAAATACAGCGGCCTGGTGATTGTGCGGATATCGAGGGTGGATGAGTTCAAGTCCTTCCGCATTAATTCGTTCCGGCATATGCTGCAAAATACAATAAAGACCATGATGCAAATTGCAGGGAACTGACCAATCGTCAACGAACAGAAAAAATAAGTCTTAATAGACAGATTACTTTGCATCATCAATATCCATTAAGCAGTGGTTGATGGCTCACAACGATGCATATTATACTGTAAAATGTGGTTTTTCTCGTTGTTCGTTGACTTCAGGCAAACGCTGGAGGTGATGATATGGAGTCTAATACTAGTCCTTCCAATCGGAAGATTTACTTCTTGCTGTCTAATACCTATACTCTTTTGACGCGGGCGATTGGTGCCTATACGCGGGCTCCCTACGGTCATGTCTCTATTGCTTTTGATGAGGATCTGGATGAAATGTTCAGCTTCGGCCGCCGCAGGCCGCGTAACCCGTTCATCGGCGGCTTTGTTCGTGAAGGCGTCGATCACGGTACCTTCG
>JAWLDB010000184.1:0-5329 GCA_041686915.1 Bacillota bacterium | reverse complement strand
ACTAATGCATCCGACTGAGCAAACACCAGGTGCGCTGGAGCAAATTATCCCGGGCTTGAAAGCAAAAGGTTACCGGTTGGTGACGGTCAGCGAGTTACTGTCTCCGGTGCCCGGTGACACGCTCTGCACGCCTTAAGATTAAGGGGGCTGTTGCGGTTGCAGCATAGCCGTAGAGTGCACGTTTGCCTGTTGGTTTGCGTGTTACTGCTCGTTCCCGGCATTACTCTGGCTGAGGAGTCAGTTCTACTAATCGGGTTGCAGAGCTTGGACAAACCCTGGACTATAGTTGGACCTGCATCAATTAGACTGCACAAACCCGATTTCACTGTCGAATGCATTGAGTTGTCAGCGGATAGAGAAGCAAAGATAGTAGTGGATACTCCGCAGTTCGGCTTGATAGCTGGCCAGACTGTTCAGCAGGCTGAGTTCCTGGCAGCCTTGTTGCGTGGATGTGGCATCTACTCAAATATCACCAGGCTAAGTGATGATTACGCACTTGAGGTCTTAATTGATCAGGACCAAGCCCCGAGTATTAAGAAGTACGGACTGCCACTTATCTCTCTTGGCAGTTACGGAAGGTTACGTGTGCAAGTAGGAAGCAGATCGGAAGCTGTCCTGTCAGCTGCTGTCCGCCCAACCGGCAGCAGTGTAGTGATCAACTCCAACCGATATAAAGGCAGCACCTGTTTCTCCCATAATCAAGTCGAACCAACTGCGGTTGTAACTCTGGACTTGGATGAGTATTTGCAGGGAGTAGTACCTACTGAGATGCCGGCGTCATGGCCACTCCCGGCGTTGCAGGCCCAAGCTGTAGCTGCCAGAACATATGCCCTTAAGCACATGGGCAAGCACCACCTGGACGGGTATGACCTTTGTGATACGATTCATTGCCAGGCTTTCGCTGGAGCCGGAGTCGAGCATGAACGCAGCAACCAAGCCGTGCAATCCACTTCCGGCATAGTCTTGACCTGGGGTGGCAGTTTGATTGATGCTGTGTACCATTCGCATGCGGGAGGGTACACTGTTAGTAGTCAATACGCTTGGGGCAATCAAGTCCCATATCTGATTGCGCAACAAATCCCAGAGGAACCTGCCTACATCTGGTCGCAGCAATTGACGCCCGATGAACTGGAACAGCTCCTGTGCCAGCGCCTGCAGGTAGATTACATCTTTGGCGTGCAGCCTGAAAAGTACGGGGAAGGCCGTCGTGTAGTGGCAGTGAACCTAGACTCACTAATCGGATCCGGGTTGGTATCCGTGAAAGATCTTAGGTTGGCCGTGGGAGTGAACCGGATACGCAGCACCTGTTTTACGGTAACCGCTTATTGGGCCGATAGCAACGTTTTGACCCAGCAACCGCATGCTCGCTTGCTGCCATGGACTCATCTCTTTGAATATGCCGGTCCCGGAGGTTGTTTTGCTGGCTTGTTGCCCAAAGCACCCACCCATTTTGTTTTCCATGGCACTGGTTATGGGCACGGAGTAGGTATGTCACAGTGGGGGGCATTTGGTATGGCCAACTTGGGGTATTCTTATAAAGACATCCTTTGCAGGTTCTATCCGGGCATTGAGTTGGCTGACTACCGTTAACCAGCCCGATGGAAACCCAAGGACCGGAAACCGGATAAAAGCAAGAGAGCTCTCAGGCACCACCGGTAGCGCTGACCTCTCCCATAAGACAGGGGGCCGACAAACAATGCAAGTAACAGAAATCAAGCCTGGCCTGACACTGGCCACCAAACACATACCTTGGGTTCGCTCCGTATCCTTAGGGTTCTGGGTGCGTTCTGGCGTAGAATACGAACCGGCGAACTGGCAGGGTATATCCCACTTCCTGGAGCATATGCTGTTTAAAGGCACTAAGAACAGGTCTTCCCGGGAGATCTCTGAAGGCTTTGACAACATTGGCGGTGAGGTTAATGCGTACACAGCCAAGGAATACACGTGCTTTTACTTCAAAGTAGTGGATGAGCATATGCCGGTAGCTGTAGACATCCTTGCTGACATGATCTGTAACTCGCGACTGGATGACAAGGATATTGTGAAGGAGCGCAACGTAATTCTGGAAGAAGTGAACATGTACGAAGACTCACCCGACGAATACGTGCATGACTTGCTGGCTCAGGCCATATGGCCTGACCACCCTCTAGGGCGGGCTATACTAGGAACACGCGATACGCTTAAGGCCATTACCCCTGAGAACATCCGCGATTACTACCGTAAGCACTTCAGCGCAGGGAACATTATCATCGCTGCATCGGGTAGTGTAGACCATGATGCATTGCTTGACAGGCTGCGCGCTGCAATTGATCTGCCGTCCCAGCCTAAAATTGAACCGGCACATTCACCAAAGATCCAACCCACTCAGAAACTGGTAGACAGGGCAACTGAGCAGATGCACGTCACTCTGGGATTTCCAGGCCTGTCCCTCTCAGACACCCGCCTCTACGCCTGGAACCTACTGAACAATATTCTTGGAGCTGGCATGAGTTCGCGTCTGTTCCAACGTCTACGAGAGGAGCATGCATTAGTTTACAGCGCATACTCCTATACGGCCAGCTTCCAGATGGCAGGTTACAGCGCGCTCTATTTGGGACTGACACCTCAGAATGTAGGTAAGGCCCTCTCGTTAATCGCAGGCGAGCTTAGGTCGCTGCAGCGTGAACCAGTTTCGGCTGAAGAGCTGACCAGGTCAAAAGCTCAGATCAAAGGTGCCTTAATCATGGGACTGGAGAGCACAGCCAACCACATGAGCCGTATGGGTCGTGGATTGATGCTGATGGAGCGGGTGAGGCCAATGGAAGAGATTGTCGCTGAGATTGAGGCCGTCACACAAGAGGATATTCAGTCGCTTGCTCAGGAATTGTACCAGAGAAATCAAATGGCTGTAGCAGCCGTAGGAAACATGCAGGAGTTATCCAAAATCCTCTCCAGTTTGAGCTGGTAGGCGATCGGACGGGTTGCCACTCTGGTTTACCTGTGTTATCTTGGAAATACACCAAGAAGACGGTCGCAAAGGGAACTGTGCCTGCGAACAGGTTGCAAGGTTAATCGCAAAAGGGGGGTGGCTTGGCTGGTCTCTGAGGATAATCCAAAAGGTCTATTGAGTGAGTTGGAAGAACTGCGTCAGGAACTGTATCGACTGCTGTCAAGCCATCCAGAACAGGTTAACTCTCCCAAAGCGTGTGCTCTCAGTGCGCGACTCGACCTACTGATCACCCGCTATATGGAGTTTGAGCGCCAGAATAAGCGCAAGGCTAACAGCTAAGTGAAGCCCCCTAGTGGGGCTTTTTTGGTTGTATGGCGCGCATAGCTGAAAAGCTAGAGGACTATACATAAAACAGGTAGAGGAGGGGTGACGAATGCGTTACAGCGAACTGGCAGAAAAGGAAATGGTCAACGTGTTCGATGGACGGAGACTCGGTGTGCTGGGTAACTATGACCTACTGATGGATGAGCAAACCGGCAGGATTATTTCGCTGGTACAGGAGCGCAGGCCTTTCTTTGGAGGCAAGGGAAGTGAGGAACTGGTCATTCCCTGGTCAGCCATCAAACGTATTGGAGATGACGTTGTCATAGTGGATACAGCCAGACTAAAGAAAGACTAATGCGGCAAAGTCAGCCGCCCCTGGCCGGGGCGGTTTTTTGCTGCCTTGCGGTCTTACTTGCCTGCCACTCTCACACCTCATCGGCCCTACTCATATAGTGTAGGGAGTGAACGGGAGGGGGAGAAGTGGATTGATCAATATTGAGCTTAACGATTGTCGCATCGGGCTTTTGGGGGGCGATGCGCGTAACCTCTTCTACATCCCGGCCCTTCAGCAAGCAGGTGCTACGGTGCGGGCCGTCGGCTTCGAGAAAGCAGTCGGCTTGCTGCCGTGCGAAGTGATGGAGTTCAACGAAGTGCTTTCGTGGGCAAACGTATTGATTTTGCCCATGGGAGGAACAGGGCCTGATGGCAGTATTTCAGCCCAGTTTTCTGACCAACCCCTGTTCTTGGCACGGGAACACGGTTGTGTCACCAGGCCAGACCTGCTCGTGTTGACAGGCGTGGCGCGGCCTTATCTGAAGGATCTGGCTCAAAAGAATGGCTGGCGACTGGTTGAAATTGCTGACATTGATGACCTTGCTATTCTGAACTCGATTCCATCAGCGGAAGGTGCACTGCAGATGGCGATGGAAGCCTCAGATATCACTATTCATCATAGCAACAGCTTTGTGCTTGGATTCGGCAGGTGTGGCACCACCTTGGCACGCAGTCTGGCAGGTCTTGGCGCCAGTGTTACGGTAGCGGCTCGCAAGCCGGCTGACCTGGCTCGCATTTGGGAGAGTGGCTATACTGCAGTTCCTTTTACCGAGTTGGCATACCACGTTCCCAAAGCAGACCTAATCTTCAACACGGCACCAGCCCTAATCCTTACTGAAAGCCTGCTGCAGCTGACCCGGCCGGATGTGGTGATCATCGATATCGCATCGGCACCTGGAGGAGTTGATTTCGGTGCGGCTGAGCGGCTTGGTCGGAAAGCCATTTTGGCTCCGAGCCTCCCCGGCAGGGTGGCACCTCGCAGTGCTGGGCAAATGTTAGGGAGATTGCTACCGCGTATCATCAAAGAGAACCTGACAGGGGGGAAGAAAGATCATGAATCTTCAAGGTAAACGCATTGGATTTGCATTGACAGGGTCGTTTTGCACTTTTGAACAAGTTACTGCGGCGCTGCAAGAACTAGTTAAGCAGGGAGCCGATGTTTATCCCATCATGTCTGAGGCTGCCTACGAACTCGATACCAAGTTTGGCTCGGCCTGTGGCTGGCGAAACGTAGTTGAGAGCATCACAGGCAAGGGTATCGTCCACAGTATCGTGGGAGCAGAACCAATCGGTCCCGGCAAGACCCTTGACCTGGTAATCGTTGCTCCATGTACGGGTAACACGATTGCCAAGCTGGCGAACGCAGTAACCGATACACCGGTGACCATGGCTGTGAAAGCGCATCTGCGCAACGGGCGACCAGTGCTGATCGCAGTATCAACAAATGATGGGTTGGGCTTAAACGCCAAAAACATCGGTTTGCTGCTCGGAGCACGCCATATCTATTTCGTGCCGTTTGGACAGGACAATCCAACCGGGAAACCGACATCGCTAGTCGCTAATATGTCTATGATTCCAGAAGCTGCGAGTCAAGCCCTGGACGGCAAGCAAATTCAGCCGTTATTAGTTGCCCGCATTGCCCACTAGGCGTTTGCGAGCTGATAAGGAGGGCGAACTGATGCAAGTGGTTGTACAGAAGTTTGGAGGTACCTCCGTTTCAAGTCCAGAGACGCGGGCAGCCGC
>JAWLDB010000183.1:0-5364 GCA_041686915.1 Bacillota bacterium | reverse complement strand
GCTAAGGAAGGCCCAAAACTTGTGCCGAAAATGATCGTGCCAGATTGGCCCGTAGCTTGCGTGGCTGTATTGCGCAGTGCAATATACAGATCTCCAACAGGTACGTTATCCAGGCTCCCGTTCATCACCAGGGCTGTCATTGCCCCGGAGTAAAGCACAATCGCAGCTTCACCGGTTGCCGGTTGGTGATGGATGCTGTACTCTAAAGTCTCTGACCCTTCAGGCATACCGGCTAACTCTATCCGCCAGTTCAGTGTACTGCTGCTCACCTGCTGATAGTGCAGGATAGCAGCTTGGCCAGCTTCCAAAACTAGACCGGTGAGCGTGTTTGTGCCTGTTGCGAGAGCTGCTGCAGTTGGCAGAGGCAAGGCCGATATATTACATGCAGTTAGCAGCAAGGCTAATAGCAATAAGGTAAAGCGATGCTTAGGCATGACATTCCCTCTCTTTCGATGCTTGTTGCTATATTCGCCATCCTAAGCCTGCATACCTCTTAAATCAGATTGCCTGGACTTCGAGCTGTTGTTCTATGTCATCTCCTCAGACGGAAGCTCCAGTTGCTACCCCAGCCCTGTATTATCGTTGTGGCAGGGGCAGGGTCGCCCTCTACTTCGCGCACATACACATCGAACTTACCTTGGGCAGTTTCCATCACCTTATAGATTTCCAGCTGACGCTTGGCCTCGGCGTCGTAGGCGATGATCAGGGTCTGTACCCGATTGGCATTGACTAACGGCGAGAAAAGTACCCCGCTTTCAGTAGCAGGGACAGTCTGCGGCAGGCTCTCTCCCTGCCATGAACTGATGGCCCGTTCTACCGGGTAAGACAGACCTAACGATTGTGAAGCGAAAGGCCGGCCTGCTTGATCTACAAACAGAGCCCCTTGTAGCCCGGTTACGTCTTCGCGGGACAACAGCACGGCATCTGCCGGACTGGTAACAGTTCCATCAGTGGTGGCGTCATATACTGGGGCGCGGTATGTCACTGTAATCTTCAACCATGTATCCACTTTGCTCACTCGGTCTATCTGTAATGTGTAGCCTGTGCTCGGCTTCTGCCCCCAAGCGGCCATTATCAACACTTGGCGGTCCCAATCAACGCTGAAGAAAGTCCCTCCAGTATAAACCCGGAAATCGGAACTGGCGTAGGCCACCGGCAGAACATAGCGTGTGTAGGCGATTTCCTCCCCAGGCGAACCCAGCACATAATCGGGCACTACTATGTCTATTTGACCATCGATGAGAGGCTTCAGTGAAGTGATCAGTTCCCTACACAGCGGTCCAAGCTCGCGCAGCTTGCGCAGATCTGCGTCAGCCACTAGCGATGAACCCATAACTACGTTATAGGTTCTAACTTGGGAGCCTTCGCGGGTTATTAGCTTGTGTGTAACTGGATATGTAGCCGGATCTGAGGCTATCTCGACGATGGCAGTTGTTTCCGGTGAGTTGCGCAGTTCTGCCAGTAGAGCGCTGGCTTGCTCATTTGACAGGATGACGCTCTCGTTGGTATCCAAATAAACAATGGTTAACTGGTCCACTTGGGTGGGCGCAAAGGCAAATATCCAAGTGTCGGTTGCGTAGGTCGTTATTAGAAAGGCGCTTCCAATAGTCAGAAGCAGTACCATCAGCCGTCTTAGCATACAAGCTACCTCCTCTGCTAGTCTCTCTACTCAGCATATGTTGTGAAGGCCGAATTTATCTGTCCTGGATATACAGGCCAAAGAGTAGCTGCAGCAAAAGCAAAAACCCGCAGCACGTTGCGGGTTTAGGTGTCTATTCAGCTACACAGCCTTCAATGTCAGCCAGTTTTCGGTAGAGGGAACGTTGACGGCCATCTTTGTAGAGTCTATCCACGAGCCAGGGTCCGATGTCCTTCGTAGACGCAGGCAACCTGTCAATTAAGCGTTCGGCTACTATAGCGCCTATCAGATAGTTGTGAATATAGACCGGGTCTATGCTGCGGAAGCTGTCGCTGGCCCAAACAACCGGGTCCGGAATAGGGATACCAATTAAGCCGTAGTGTTTTAGGTAGAGTTCCTCGGCACGCTCAGGTTGTTGCCAAAGGTCCAACTCGAAGAGAAAACTGATGGCGCAGCGTACGTTTTCAAGCAGGGAAATATCTCGCGCAGTCTGTAGTTCCGGCTCTGAAAGGATGCAGCGGATGCCTATTTGCTCAAAAAGTACTGCCATGGATTCGTCATACGATGCGGTCCAGGTCTGCAGTAGACCATTAGCTTCGTTGTAGAGATGAGCCAAGGCATGCCCGAGTTCATGGCACAGGGTGCGGACCCCTTCCAGCGATCCAGGACTCCCTAGTAGCACCCTCACATCGACACCAGGCTTGACTATGCCGGTGTACCCGCTAATCCTTTGGTCCTTACAGACGAGCGTGAGCCGCTTCACTGCGTCCGGTAGTCCAATGCTTCTAAACAGGCGAATGGCCAGTTCAGCAGGTGCCGGATAATCTCCAGGCCCAGCGATGGTGGCCAAATCAGTGAACCAGGTACTCCATCGTAGTCCGTGCTCAGCTGCGAGCTTCTTAGCCCGGGGAAGATGGTCCGTTAGGTACTCGGTGACTTCCCGCACTACTGTATCACGCTCCAAATCCTCCGAGGAGAGGACCAGATCGACATAGGAGGGGAAGCCGACACTGCGCGCCAGTTCATCACGCAGTTGCAGTAAGCGCACTACATCCGGCCGCATCTTGGCAGACATCTGTACACGCTTTTCCTGTCGGTCTGAGATTTGCTCCAACCCAGACAGATAGTAGTCCCAATCGTCCAACTGATTGCGCAACCTGGCTACTTCCGGGTGCTTATCAACCAACCCGCGGGAAACAATGGCACTGTAAACGGTCTGCTCCCGCTCGGTGAAACCGTCCGGACAAACATCGATGCGCAGGAGTTGGTAGATGTCTGCATCAACTATGTTAAGGTCATGGCTAGCACCGTCTGCGTAATTCTCCCACTGTAGCCGCTGCAGTCTGAGGTAGAGTTCCATATAGTTTCGCGTGAATTCGCTGGAAAGCATCGTGCACCTCCGCCATTTGTTACATATAAACTTCAAGGGGAAGGGCCTAATGCCCTTCCCCTGATTGCGCAATATGCCGTCAGTCTGCTGCCTTGGCTGTCCTGTTCCTACGCTCAATATATGAGGCAGCGCTTAGTCCTGCAATCAAACCTTCGCCAACAGCTTTAGCGAGCTGCAACGGTCTACCTGTCACGTCACCTGCAGCGAAGACTCCTTCGATGTTAGTCGCCATAGACCTATCTACTTCAATAGACCCTTGTTTCATGTTCAGGCCGCTGAGCAGCTGTTCAGCCGGGGTGACGTCTCTAAAGATGAATAGGCCCTGAGTCTCGATCCGGCCCTGCTTGGTGGCCAGGTGCGTGACTTGCTCTTCACCCAGGATGCCAATCGGTTTGGCTTTGATGACCTCTATTGAGCTCTCTAAATCCTCGTAATGATTGAATTGTGGAATGAAATTGACCTTTCCAGCCACCGTAGCCAGATAGTTGGCCTCTTCCACACCTTCCTCTGTATAGGCGATGACGGTAACTGACTTGCCCTTGTACAGCGGCCCATCACATGTGCCGCAGTAGCTGACACCCCGGCCAACAAAGTCGCGTTCCCCTGGTAGATAGCTGGCCTGCGATACTCCCGTAGCAACAATGATTGCCTTGGCCTGGAAAAACTCAGATTTGGCAGCCAGGGTGAAGCCTTCGCCACCCGGATAAATATTGTCTACACGGGTACGGTAGATTTCGATGCCCATTGATTCTGCATGTTTGACAAACTTGTCGCGCAGGTCCCCGCCGCTAATGTGGTCAAACCCCAGGTAGTTATCCACCCAAGGCGCGCTCTGCAGCTTAGGACTGCATACCTCTGCGCCAAATACCTTTACAGTCTTGTTACGAATTTTAGCGTTGATGGCGGCTGACAATCCGGCAGGACCGCAGCCAATAATGGCTATATCATACGTTTCCACTGCTATCACACTCCTCTAAGTAAAGAGATACCCAAGTTTGCTACCAGACAATACCCCCTGACTCAAACAAATCATATATACCCCATGGGGGTATTGTCAAGAGCCGACTTTCGAGGTTCTAGCATAGAAAAATCTCCGCAGAAGTTGTTGACAATATCCAAGGTTCTGCATATCATAATTGATAGATACCCATACCCCCTAGGGTATGCGCATAGATAAACCAAGGCGAAATGCCGAAAGGAGAAACAATCAATATGGTACAAGCAACTGATCTGAACTTTCGTTCCGAGGTAATTGAGAGCAAAGGTGTCGTTTTGGTAGACTTCTGGGCTCCTTGGTGCATGCCTTGCCGCATGCTTGGTCCAATCATCGACAAACTGGACAAGGAGTTTGCTGGCCGCGTCAAGATTGTCAAGGTAAACGTTGACGAGAACCAGATGACAGCATCGGAGTACGGTATTATGGCCATACCTACAGTAATGATCTTCAAGGACGGGAAGATCGTACAACGTATTCCAGGCCTGCTGCCTGAACCCGCACTCAAACGCCTGCTCGAAGAAGCTCTCGCGGCTTAGTTTATGTGGGAAGACCAGCGATGGGACGGCCTTGAGGGAATTGCACCTGACTTGCAGAACCGCCTGCGCCGCATAGAGGGGCAAGCTAGGGGCATCCAGCGTATGTTGGAAGACAAACGTGCTTGTCAGGATATCGTAACGCAAGTGGCTGCCTTAAAGGCGGCAGTTGAGCAAGTAGGAGTCACACTGGTTGGTTGTCTCTTGGAAGGCGCTATCAGGCAAGCAATTGAGCAGGGCATAGATACAGCAGAAGCCGTGGAGAAGGCGAAAAAGCTGCTCAGCAAGCTATAGAAAAGCTGCGCGGGGCGTGGGAGGTGGAAATATGTTTGGGTTATGGGGCAAGAAGGGCAGTAATGACGCCTGGGATGAAATCAGCTCCCGCGAGCTGCGTACCCGTATGGCAGGCAAGGAAGTACCTATCATCATCGACGTGCGCGAGGGATACGAGTATGAACAGGGTCACATCCCTGGCGCTAGGCTGATGCCTCTCGGCAGCTTCGTACGCAAGCTGGTTACTCTCGAGAAATCTGCACCGTATGTGCTGGTCTGTGCCAGTGGTAGCCGCAGCCGGCGTGCAGCAGGGGTCATGGTCAAAGCCGGCTTCACCAAGGTCGCTAACCTACGCGCCGGCATGATGGAATGGGACGGGAAAGTAGAGAGATAACCGACTGTGAGCGGCGGACCTAATCCGCCGTCTTTTCTTTTGTAAGAGCACGTGGCATGTCCGGTAATCCACCACATACGATAGGAGGAAGCAGTGTAGTGGACCACGAACTGATGGGAGAAAAGAATATGAAGGGGG
>JAWLDB010000182.1:0-5399 GCA_041686915.1 Bacillota bacterium | reverse complement strand
AGCCATTACCCGGTGCCTGTGAACCTGAAATCGACTGGCGCCTTAATGTACCTACCGGAGCCGATGGCTGTCGTGCTGCTTTCTAGATACCAGGCAGTGCTCTGCCTGGCAGGTTACGCTTTGTTGTCTGGACTCCTTGTTGCCCTAATTGCTGCTGCCCCTTCACTGCTGCTGGGCAGCGGGTTGCTCGGGGTTATGTTTGCTTTCGGAGGGCTCCTCGCCAGCACCCAGACGGCATGGTTGTTCAACCTTGCTGCACTAATCGGTTACGGGGATACGGTGTTTCGGGTTTTCCCGTCGAAGCTCACCATGACGCAGGCAGCGTGGCTATGTGCTGGCTGGGCAGGAGGGGCCTTGGTAGTGAACGCCATTGCCTACAATCTGCGGGCTAACGATGTCGGGCTCAGGAGCAGGCAGCGGTTTGATTGGAAGCATCTGACCAAGCTGTTCCATAGCATGCGCTGGCGCATCATTCTGCTGTTTGTGCTTACTCTGGTACTTTCGGTTCTTGCTGTTTTCATCATGTTCGGAACTGCCTTGCTGCTCTATCGGCTGGGTTTGTTCCATACGTTATTCGAGCGCGCGTACCGTAGTATCGCTGTCATGGCCGACGGAGTTACCGACACACTTGGCATCGTACCGGCTATGATGACGCTCGGCGCCACGATCTTTGTCGTTTTGTTCTTCCTGCTCACCAGGCGCATCACATTGTATATAGAAGAGATTTCCACAGCTGTCCGCAGCATCGCCCGCGGAAATCTTGAGGCACAGATCCCAGTCCGTTCCAAGGACGAACTGGGTGAGTTGGCGAGCAATATCAACCTGATGGCCAACCAGCTGGCCACGTCTCTAGCTGAGGAGCGCAGAGCCGAACAAGCCAAACGCGAGTTGATTACCAGCGTGTCGCACGATCTAAGAACCCCGCTAACCTCAGTAATAGGCTACCTGGAACTGATGAGCGCTGCTGACGCCCGCCAGTTTGACCAGCTGCAACAGTATACCGGCATCGCGCATCAGAAGGCGAAACGCCTGCAGAAAATGATTGAAGAGTTGTTTGATTTCACTCGCCTGACTTATGGCGGACTGACTCCCACGCTGGCTACCATCAACCTGAATGATCTGCTGCGGCAGATAGCAGACGAGTTTGTGCCACTGCTTCAGCAGAGCAACATGGAGCAGCAGTTGCTGCTGCCCGAGGAGAGGGTGCTAGCGAGTGCGGATGGGGACATGCTGGCTAGAGTGCTGGATAACCTGTATACCAATGCCATCAGGTACGGTAGTGAGGCCGGTCACCTGAGGGTCAGCATGCAGAAGGCGGGACATGAGGCGACGATTGCGGTTACTAACTTCGGGCCATCCATTCCGGCAGAAGACCTGCCGTACATCTTTGAACGTTTCTACCGCGTAGACAAGTCTCGTTCCGCACAGGCTGGGGGAACAGGGTTGGGACTGGCGATTGCCAAGCAGATAGTTGAGATGCATGGCGGGACTATCTCGGTGTTGAGCGGTGAGAGTGGCACCACGTTCTATATGCGCCTGCCCGTTGAGCCGTAGATAATCGGCAGACCCACACAAAATGATAAATGGGGATGCTCAGCGATGCCGGGCATCCCTTCGCGATCCCAGAGATATGAAGTTTGTTTTCCGGAAGTACATCTGAACTGCGTGTGGTACCATGGTTATTAGGAGGAAGTGGGGAGGGAGCAGTAATGGAACAAGCAACTGGGCTATCGCGGGAGACGATGCTGCGCGCAGTGGACGAGAGTGATGCCGCCTATGATGGGCAGTTCTTTTTCTGCGTGCACACCACCGGAATATACTGTTTTCCTTCCTGCAGTGCGCGCAGGCCAAAACCGGAGTCGGTAAGCTTTGTGCGGACTAGAGAGGAAGCCGAAAGTCTTGGTTTTCGCCCCTGCAAGCGTTGCCATTCCGACGTAGACGGTGGGCGTGAGCGATATGGAGCAGATATTGTTGCCAGGGCACAATCCCTGATTGACCAGGACTTACCCAATGCGGCTCCCGCACTGGTAGCATCCTTCGTGGGGTTCAGCGTCTCGCACTTGAACCGGCTGTTCCGTCGGCATACGGGTCACAGCTTGAATGAGTATATTCGCCACTATCGAGTCGAGCGTGCTGCTGAACTACTGCTCGATAGTGAACAGTCCATCCTGGACATTGCACTAGCCGTTGGTTACCAGAGCGCCAGTTCTCTATATGAGTCTTTTCGGCGGGAGTTTGGGGTTGCTCCGGGTGAATACCGTAAACAGCTGGGGGAGAGGGATTAGCATGAACAAGGGTAACATCGTAATCGGGGAGATAGAAACAAACACGGGTGTCTTTGGGGCTGTAGTTACAGATAGAGGCCTGGCGCAGCTTACATTTCCCGGTAGACCGCGGGATATACGAGAGCAATGGGTGCGTCGGTGGTGGCCAAATGCAAATGTGATTGCTGATGATGGCAGGCTTCGCCCCATCGCGGAGCAGCTACAGGCCTATTTCTGCGGCGAGTTGCGTCAGTTCACGCTGCCCCTTGATATGCATGGCACTCAGTTTCAACGTGAGGTCTGGCAGGCTCTGCAGCAAATTCCCTTCGGTCAGACACGTTCATACGCCGATATCGCCGAGTCCATCGGACGACCGAAAGCCGTGCGGGCAGTCGGTGCTGCAAATGGCGCGAACCCGGTACCGGTTGTAGTCCCCTGTCACCGGGTAATCGGCAAGAGTGGAAAGCTGGTCGGCTTTGCCGGCGGGCTGGAGTTGAAGAGCAGGTTGCTGGAGCTAGAAGGGCACAACTTGCGGTAGGAAGAACACTGAGAGGATGGGACAGTCCCATCCTCTCAGTTCGTTAATCCGCCGCTTCCGTCTGTCTTAGAGTCTTGCCCCGCACCTTAAACCCAAAGTAGTCATCTAGCCCTGGCGTGGCCAGCAATCTCGCGTTCCCCACTAGCACTAGCAGACCGAACGAGATGTAGATCATCGCCAACGGATAGCGGTCAGCCAAGAAACCGCTGAGCGCGCTGGACAAAGGCTGTAGTCCCAAGGACATAGCGTTATTTAGGCTAAACACTTTTCCCATGTAAGCAGGATCAATCTTCCTCTGCAAGGTAGAAAAGAAGAAGATGTTAACTATAGCGGACACTGCACCCGAGACTCCATAGATTAGTAGTTGCACCTGCCACATCATACCGCGCGCCAAGGGAGAGAGTATCAGGGCACAAGCTGAAATGCTGAGGCCCCATTTGATCACCCACTGGTTGTTCTTAACGAAGGGTGTCAGCGAGAGTACGAGCGCGCCAAGCAGCATACCAGCCATCTGTGAGCTGGAGATGAAACCTAGTACTTCGCTGCCGGCACCCAGATGGTCGCCCACCAGTTTAGGTAGCAGCACTGAGAAAGGTACCAAAGCGAAGTTGATAATCACCAACACCTGCATGATGCTAAACAATACCTGGTCTCGCTTGATGTACGCAAACCCACCGCTCAGATCACCAAAGAAGCTCTTCAGGTTCAGTCTGCTTTGCTTCATGACCGGCTCTAATGAAATGAACATCTCGGACACTGCGGAGAGCAAATAGGCGATACCGTTAATTAGCAGCAGGGCTGGGATGCCGAAAGCGGCCACCAGCAACCCCCCCAGGGCATAGCCAACCATGCTGGAGATGTTCTGGGTCATCTGCTGCAGCGAGTTCGCTTTCTCCAGGTGCCTGCTGGGCACTATTTGCGGAACGGCTGCCATCACTGCCGGTGAAAAGAACTGGGCACAAGCCGACTTTACCGCCGCTCCCAGGAAGAGTAGGGGAAGGGTTAGGCTGCCCGACCAGATGGCCCAGGCTAGCAGACAGTTGACTAAGCCTCGGATGATATCTGTGACTACGATGATGTGCTTTCGATTCCAGCGGTCTACGAAAACGCCTGCGAAAGGACTCAGGGTGAGACCGACCAAGCTCGATACCGTCGCCAGGGTGCCTAGCGCTAGAGCCGATCCGGTAGTGCTCTGTACCCACCAGAGCGTGGCGATGTAACCTACTCCCGTTCCGAGTTGCGATACTGCCTGACCCAACCAGAGCAGGACGTAATTCTTACTAAACAGCTTCTGATGCATATAGCCCAATGCCTCCCATCTAAATCAACCAACTTACGATAGCTATCGAAACATGCTCCCAAAAAAAGAGGCGATTCTAAGCCTCTTCAAGAATGTTGTCCAAAGTGGAATTAATGACCCGTTTAAACTCACCCTCTACCAACTCAAAGTACACCCGGTTTTCCTCTCGGTAGGAACGGGCCAGCCCCTGGTAGATGAGTTGGGTCATATGATGGGAAATGGTTGAGTTGGAAATGCTCAAACGCTGCGCCAACTCGTGACCATACCACGGCCTCTGTGCCAACAGGCGGATGATGTGCAGGCGTGTTTCATCGGCGAGCACCTTGAATACCTGAATGCCAGCTAGAATTGGGTGCTGACCTTCCACCTTCTCAAAATAGCGATAGCCGAAAATATACACATCGTCCAGGATGTTGATGAACTGACCCGTCTCCCAATAGAGCGAGACGGCGCAGGTGATTTTGCTATTCTCACGTTTGCTGTAGTCTACTGGGAGCAGTAACCTGAGATACTCTTCTCCATACTTATCCAATCGGTCGCGCAGAGCCTGCTCCGGCCCTTTTAGAAAAGCTCTAACCTCGCGCTCTACCTTGGCATAGTGGTTCCCATAATACCAGCTCATCAGGCGCATCAGATCGCGCTTCATGCCTTCAGGGTCCATGACGAACTGGAGCATCTGCCACTTCTCCTGGGCCTGGAAGGAGAGCTGGTCGTTAATGAAGTGCACAGCTTCCTTTTCGTTCTCCACAAGGCGTGCTACATCCGCAAGGCTGACTTCGGAACCAGGGCCAATACCGTAATAAAGGAAGCGCAACAGGATATCCTGAGCCGGTACTGTTTCCAGGTATTCGAGCAGTGCCCTGGCGTCAGGTGCACCAGACTTAGCTACATAACCACCCAAGGTCATGGCGTAGGCCGAGTCCTTGCTGTAGAAGACAGTCAGCAGCCTGCGCATCTCGTCCGGGAACCCGGCCAACACCTGGTCTGCCCACTCTACAACTTCCTGGTTGGGGCTTTTGGATGGGGTGAAGAGCTTGTTATTCTTAATCCGAATGAGGCTGGAAATGAGGTCGTAAGCAGTGCTATGCTGAATGGTGACTTTGCTGAGTAGGGACACGGGATCAGTCCTTTCCAACGTTAGCCTTATCAATGTCTGATATCAGTATATTTCGATGGTGATAGAAAGTCAATGTGTTTGCATGAACATTTCTTGCGAAATTGGGCATGTAATTGCAAACTTTCTCTACAGCCAGGAGCGTCTTATGTACGAAGGTGGTGGTGAGATGAGCGAAGAGCT
>JAWLDB010000181.1:0-5417 GCA_041686915.1 Bacillota bacterium | reverse complement strand
CCACCAGATCAGAGGAGAAGCAGCTACTTCAAAACTGGTCAGATCGTTCCTCCCGGGTAGAACGTTCAGAGATTCCCCAGGTCAGCGACGTAGCCTGGGCGGAAGTTGCCTGGGATGACTCTCTGAAGTGTGACCATTGCCAGCAGAGAGGTGGTTGCAGGCTGGTTATGGCTCGCAAGGGCTTTCGCGAGGCGCGCGACTTCATCATCTGTGAACATGAGGTCTTCTTTCGCGACCTCTGGCTAAGAGATGAGCTGCAGTTCCAGGGCAGGCTCACCTATTTGCCTACATACTCAGCAGTCGTGTTTGACGAGGCGCACCTGATCGAGCTACCGTTAGCCAAATCCTTGGGGCGTCGACTCAATAGATCCAGCCTACAGGGAGTCCTGGACAGCATCACCGATATTAATGATCAAAGGTTGATTGTAGCCCAGAAGGCTAGTCAGACAGAACAGGCAGCCAAGGCTTTCTTCCATGTCTTGAAGACATCGGCTGAGCTCGTCAAGCAGGCCGAAAGGATGCATGTCAGACCGAACAGTGAGTTCCTGAGCGCGACGCGGACACTGGAGCAGAGTATTGAGTCGTTGCAGGACGAACTGGTCATCGAGGAAAGCATGCAGGAAGGAACACCATGGGAATGGGCCCTGGCGTCTTATCAGGAACAACTGGATAGCTTCCGGCAGGGACTGAGGCTCCTGCTGCAAGGTGAGGATCGCAGCGTAAGCTGGTGGGAGCCTCAGGACGCGTCAGCCTGGGTACTGCCCCGCGAGTTCTCGCATGCCTTACGCAAGGAACTGTTCGTCACCCGTATGCCGGTCGTCTTTACATCCGCAACATTGGCAACTGGAGCAGACTTCACCTATATAGAGCAGGTGACTGGGACTGAAAATGCTCTGCATGCACAGGTAGGTGTACCCTTTGACCTGGCCGAACAAGTAGCAGCCTATGTCTGCGAAGATTTGCAGGATGGAGAAGAGCACCTGGAGCGAGCACTGCCTCATATAGAAGAACTGCTGAACATTACAGCCGGCAGAACGCTCATTCTCTGCAACTCGACGCCTGAGGTGGAACGCCTGCGCCGTGCATTGGGAACACGCAAACTGTCCTACCGACTGCTCTGGCAAGGAGACGCCGACCGAGCTCAGTTGGTGGAAGAGTTCCGCAGAGATGTATCCTCTGTATTGATTGGCAGTGACCTTTGGGAAGGGGTGGATGTTCCGGGAGAAGCCCTTTCACAGGTGATGATAGTCACCCTGCCTTTCCCACATCATGACCCGCTGATTGAGGCGCGCAGGCGAGAGGCTAAAGAGAATGGCCTTGATCCGTTCCTGGCAATTGACCTTCCCAGCATGCTGATCAAGCTGCGCCAGGGCTTTGGCAGGCTGATACGCACAGCTGATGACCGGGGTCTGATTAGCATCTTGGATGGCCGGGCTGGTACTGACATACATACACAAATACTGCAGGCAATACCAAAGGGTGTATCTGTCTCCAATAACTTGTCTGAGCTAGCTCAGCTCGCCAACAAGGTATTAAGCTGACCGCCACATCTCTTCTGCCAAGAATCATAGCCCCTTGTTACGTCTTTGCTGTCAAGACATAGCAAGGGGCTATTTATGTATAGGATTTATCTCCTGCTACCCCGGCGCTTCCTTGTTCTACGCACCAACGCTCGTGCGACCCGGTAGAGTTTGGTGGAATGAGACCCCTTAACCAGTGCAACGCAGTCAGAACCCAACCGGCTACGCAAGTAGCGGATAGCGGCCGACCGTGTACGAAAGGACCTTGTGCGCTCCTTAGGCATGCCTGCCTTGATTGCCCCGTCTGCTATTGCTTTAGGCACACGCCCGCCTACAGTCACCAACTCATCTATGTTCAGGCGCGCTGCTTCCTCGCCTACCTGTCTATGGACCGCTCCCCGCCTGCGCCCCTGCTCACCCATCAGTCCTAACACTGCAATCGTCTTTCTTCCCTGGCTTGACTCATCCAGAGCTTTCAGTCCGGCCTTTACGGACAACGGGTTAGCATTGAAGGTGTCGTCGATCACGTAGCTACCTTTCACTCCCCGGCGCAACGCTAGGCGACCAGGGGCTCTTCTAAACAAGCGCAAGCCCCTCCTGATGCGACTCCAGGAGATGCGCAGTACACGCCCCACAGCAATCGCTGCAAGAGCGTTGTATATGTTGTGTTCCCCAAGCGTACGTATGTAAAACTGCCGCTCGCGTCCCTCGACAAAGACTGTGAACTTGAACCCCAACCCATGGCGTTCAGAGTTAAGCAACCGTACATCGGCATTCTCGGCTCGCCCGAACCAAACTATCCGGCCCAGGAACCGGCTTAGATTAAGCAATTTGGTGCCTTCGTCATCCGTGTTCAGGATTACCACGCCTCGCCTGCGCATGCCGTAGACCAACTCATTCTTCGCTTTGACCACACCCAAGAACCCACCGCATTTACCAACATGTCCTCGGTTGACGTTGGTGATTACCCCAATGTTTGGCGGTGTTAGTCGGCAATGCGCAGCAATCTGACCTCGTCCATCCATGCCCATCTCCAAGACCAACGCTCTAACACCGGATCCTAGTCTCTCCTCCAAGAGTTCCTTCGTATGTTCCCGCTTATTGGCGTTGCCCAGCGTCTTTAATACCCTGTTGTAACGCCCGCGCAGAATGCTGGTCACCATCTCCTTGGTCGTTGTCTTGCCGCTTGTCCCCGTAATACCGATTATGGGTATGCGCCGCCTGAGCAGGAACGCACGGATTGTCCTTACGCTGACTTTGCGTTTCTCATCGGCCACTGAAATCCCCCCTATACTTTGCTCTGATGACAGCAAATGTCTGCACCATAATATGCAAGACTATGCAATATGGTTAACCTGGTAGAAGAAACGCAAAGAGGCAGCCTCTCCGGCTGCCCCATTACTGACTTATGGAGTGTTGAAAACTTAGATCATCCCAAACAGACGCATGCCAATCAAGATGATGGCGATGTCTGCCAGAATATGCGTCACCCAGGAGTTCAAGAAACCTCCAGGCTTGGTATTGAGCCAGTTGAAGACTAAGCCCACACCGACCAAGCCAAACAATGCCAGGCCAATTAGCCACGGATTAAACCAGGTTTGGAAGATGGCAATATGATAGAGTCCAAAAAGCCCTGCAGAAAACAGGTATGCAGCGACTTTCTTCCCCCGCCTGTATAACGACAGGAAGACGAAACCTCTGAAGAAGAACTCCTCCAGAAAAGAGTTGCCAAAGGTGATGTATAGCCCTACCAACAGGAAATTTGCGGGGGTTATACCGGATTTACCAGTGAGTTCCTGCACGATTCCCTGTAGATCAAGCATGTCTTGGGCGAAGTAATAAGTTAACAGGATAACCGCAAAGGCGATGACGCCAAACAGCACCCCGACTTTCACGGAACCTTTATCTTTGCGCCTGCCTGCCCTTATAGCGCTAGTAAAGTGGTAGTAATACCAGGGGACCAGTGTGAACAACAAGACCTTGGACACGGTCTTGACAGCATAATCGACGGCGACTACCTGCTCCAGGTAGTATAGAATTGTGCACGCCAGCAGACTGCTGACGAAAATGTATCTTTCCCTCAGGACAAACCCTCCCCACTATGCACTGCATCTTTCATAATACCTAGAACAGTTCGTCAAGCAGAATGTAGTAGGAGATCTTTGCTTCGTCTACCTGTTCCAATCCATATTCCTTCAGGAACAACCAGGCCAGTTCCGTGCCGTATTCTAAGCCGAGATTGTACCTCAGGCTGCGCACTGCTAAAGCAATATCTACGTAGCGATCGGCCACTCCCGCTCGCCCCAAATCAACAAAGCCGCTTACTGCATCGCCCTGCAGAATGATGTTGGGCAGGCAGTAGTCGCCATGGGTGAAGACCAGATCGTCCACTGGTGGACGCGTGTTAATCAACTGCTCTAGAATGTTTTGGGCAGACCGTCCGCGGTTTTCAGGCTGTAGGTCGTCTGTATCGATCAGACCCAGTTCCACACGCATCTGGGCTTCTGCCAGCACCAAGCCCAAGGGGCGTCGCAGCGGACAGTCAGTCACATCAACAGAATGTACCATTTTCAGCCCCCTGGCGAGCAACCGAGCCATGCGCTGAGCCGACTGCAGGTCACTGGCAAGGAATTGCTCATCGGCTGCCATCAACCCCTGGACTTCTGAGATTAGCATGTACTGCATCTCACCGTCTTGACTGTAATGAAGCACGCGAGGTACTGGCAGGCGCCCCTGCAGCCAAAGTAACGCATCCCTTTCGCTTCGCATATCGTCCTCCGTAGCCGGTTGAACCTTCAAGTACGCTGCCTCCCCGCTTGCAGGACTGCTTACCCTGTATACATGGGAGCTGGAGCACCCGATGGTATTGGCTTCAAATCGCCACGCCCCTAGCATTTCTTGCAGGTCTTGCGGTAGAAACGCTAGCATTTCCTTAGTTGATTCCACACTATCACCTCAATCTCAAACAAGGTTTTGATAGCTTGCACCCTACTGGCCACCCGGTTTGTGTCCACCTTTCCTTGCTCTAGCATGTTAAGAACAGGCCCGAAGGTGCGAAACAGGCAGGCTTTTAGCAGATAGATGAACAGGTGCTTTGCACAGCCTGCATCCGGCTGATTATCTGCCTCGCAGTAAGCCTCGATTGCCGAGCCTATCTTCTGCACCGCAGTCGGCGCATCACAATTCCACAGGCAGGTCCAAAACAGGAACTGCGCCAGCGAGTAGAGTTCATTCTCATACTCGGGCGTGAAGTCTATGATTGCCTTGACCTTGCCGTTAGCAAAAATGATATTGCCCGGGCCGAGATCAGTATGAATTAGTTGCCTCCGATTACCTTGTAGGAAGTTACGGTTCTCCACCAACAGTCTGCCTGCATCGCTCAAGAGCTGCCTGTCACATGGGTTGAAGTCGCAGCTGGCCAGCACGTTAGTGATATTATCGCAGAGGAAATCAGTTGATTTCACCTTGTCCCACACATTAATTGACTGCAGCTCAGCAGAACCGAATGGTACACCTCTTAGTGCCCGATTAAACCTCCGTATGTACAACACGGCCTCTCGAAACTCACTATCGGTGAACGACTCCGGTGCTGCCCCGGGGATGTACTCGGCAAGCGAGAAGCCCTGCTCCGTCAGCAGGCTCCCCTCTTTGGTCCTGCACAAGCGGGCTGCAAGCAGGCCTTGCTTTCGCAGCTCTAGCGCAGCCTTTTCATATGCTCGCACAAAGTCAAGCCGGCCCGCGTGCTTAAACACAAAACTGCCGCTATCGGTCACAATCAGGTAGCAGTTGGCGCTTGTCGACATATCCCTTATTTCGGTGATTTCGCCAAGCAAGTAGTCCGACCTTAGCTGTTGCTCAATGTTCATCGCAACTCCCCCTTATCCCTCATCACACTTG
>JAWLDB010000180.1:0-5427 GCA_041686915.1 Bacillota bacterium | reverse complement strand
GCCAACTCCATTTGGAAGCGTACAGGGTACCGCGCTGCCATAGTTTCTGTTAATGGTACCGGGGTGGTGACAGTCGTAGGATTGAGCCATGGTCTCAGTCCGCACATGATCAGCATGCTGATGCTTGATAACCCACTAGGTCACGGGCAGCAGCAGACTCCGGTGGCAATACTGCGCAAGCTGCGAGTACCTCGCGGCAAGGAAAAGCTCTAGACTGCACAGTTTCACAGCAACCTTGTAGAGAAATAGGAGGGCTATTATGACTATACACATAGATGGAGAGCAATTGACGATTGGGCAAGTTCTCGCAGTTGCCCGTGGCCACCACCCGGTGGCGCTGGCAGAAGCAGCCCATGCCCGCATCGCAGCGTCGCGGCAGTTAGTCGATGAAATGGTGGACCGGGAAGCCGTAGTCTATGGCATAACTACCGGATTCGGCAAATTTGCCGACACCTTTATTGGTTCGATGGCATCCCATGAGCTACAGCGCAATCTGATCTTTTCCCACGCCTGTGGTGTCGGCGATCCTTTACCTGCCGAGGTAGTGCGGGCCGCCATGTTACTTCGGGCCAACTCCCTAGCCAGAGGCTTCTCGGGGGTAAGGCGGGGGACGATTGAACTCTTGCTGGGCATGCTCAACGCCGGGGTGACCCCGGTAGTGCCGTCCCAAGGTTCCCTGGGTGCAAGCGGCGATCTGGCCCCGCTTTCCCATATAGCGTTAGTCATGCTTGGGCATGGTGATGCACATTACGCAGGCCAGTGTATGGCTGGCGAGCAGGCGCTCCGCGCAGCGGGTTTGCAGCCTATAGAGCTATCGGCTAAAGAAGGCTTGGCGCTGATCAACGGCACCCAAATCATGCTGGCCTTGCTCACGCTGGCAGTAGCGGACGCCCATGTGTTGCAGCAGACCGCACTGATTACAGCCAGTCTGACGGCCCAAGCCCTTAGAGGGATTCCTGCTGCTTATGACGAACGGGTAAGCCAGGTGCGCCCGCATCCTGGACAGCTGTTTGCAGGCCGGGCTATGCGCCAGTTGCTGGCCGGAAGTAAGCTCACCAGTCAACCCGGCGAACTCAGGGTGCAAGACGCCTATGCCTTGCGCTGTATTCCCCAAGTGCATGGGGCAGTATTTAATGCCTGGAAGCACGTCCAGGAGGTAGCGCAAACAGAAGTAAACAGCACAACCGATAATCCCTTAATCTTCGCTGCCGATGGCGAGACCATTTCAGCTGGCAATTTCCATGGTGAACCGTTGGCTCTACCTGCAGATTATCTCTGCATTGCCATGTCCGAGCTGGCCAACATAGCCGAGCGACGCATCGAACGTCTGGTCAACCCGCAGTTATCCGGCCTACCCGCTTTCCTGAGCGTACAGGGCGGGCTTAACTCTGGTTTCATGATTGCCCAGTATACAGCGGCCTCACTGGTTTCAGAGAATAAGGTGTTATCCCATCCAGCCAGTGTTGATTCCATTCCTTCATCGGCTAATCAGGAGGACCACGTTAGTATGGGTACCATCGGCGCCCGAAAGCTGCGGAAGGTTATTGCCAATCTGAGCAACGTGCTTGGTATCGAGTACCTGGCTGCATGTCAGGCTATCGATCTACAGTCACCAGAGCAGCTATCTCCCGCTACCTTGGCAGCTTACCACCTGCTGCGTCAGGTAGTTCCGATGATGACGAACGACCGCATCCTTCACACCGATATCAACCAAGCGGCTGAACTCGTTCGTAGCGGAGACCTGTTGCAAGCGGTCGCCCAGGTGGCCGGCGAAATCCTGCCGGTATGACCAGTTACTGCCTTAATCCAGTGTTCAAACACGCTTAAAATAGAGGAGGAGAAATAAATGAGTAGAGTAATCCGTGCCCCACGCGGCACAGAGCTGAGCTGCAAAGGTTGGCAGCAAGAAGCCGTACTGCGTATGCTGATGAACAACCTTGACCCCGAGGTGGCTGAAAAGCCGGACCAGTTGATTGTGTATGGGGGTACTGGCAAGGCCGCACGTAGCTGGGAAGCCTTTGATGCGATTGTTGCCTCGCTAAAGAGCTTGGAAGACGATGAAACGCTGTTGGTACAGTCCGGCAAGCCGGTTGGCATCTTCCGCACCCATCAGCGTGCGCCGCGAGTGTTGATCAGCAACTCGATGCTGGTGCCAGCCTGGGCCAACTGGGATACTTTCTGGGATCTGGAAGACAAGGGTTTGACTATGTACGGCCAAATGACTGCCGGAAGTTGGATCTACATAGCTACACAAGGTATACTGCAAGGCACCTATGAGACCTTCGCAGAAGCCGCCAACCAGCAGTTCGGCGGGTCACTCAAAGGCAAATTGACTGTGACCGCAGGCCTAGGGGGCATGGGCGGTGCTCAGCCCTTAGCTATCACCATGAACGAGGGCGTCGGCATTATCATTGAAATCGACCAAACCCGCATAAAGCGGCGCATCGACAGCCGCTACCTGGACACCTGGGTTGACAGTCTGGACAAAGCCTTGGAACTGGCTGACCAGGCACTGTCGGAAGGCCGTGCTCTCTCCATCGGTCTCTTGGGCAACGCTGCTGACATTCTGCCAGAGATGGTCAAGCGTGGTCGCATCCCAGATGTAGTAACCGATCAGACCTCAGCTCATGATCCACTGGATGGCTACTATCCGGCCGGTATGACCTTTGCAGAGGCTAATGAACTCAGGAAGAGCAACCCCGACGAATACCTAAAGCGCTCATATGAGAGCATGGGCTGCCATGTGCAGGCCATGCTGGATATGCAGAAGGCTGGCGCCATCGTGTTCGACTACGGCAACAACATCCGCCAGCAAGCCAAGACGTTCGCAGGTGTGGAGAATGCTTTTGACTTCCCTGGCTTTGTACCTGCTTACATCCGTCCGCTGTTCTGTGAAGGCAAGGGCCCCTTCCGTTGGGTTGCACTGTCTGGCGACCCGGAAGATATCTATAAGACTGACCGCAAGGTGCTGGAACTCTTCCCGGATGATGAGAGGCTGCATCGTTGGATAAAAATGGCGCAAGAGCGTGTTGCCTTCCAGGGGCTGCCGGCGCGTATTTGCTGGCTCGGCTATGGTGATCGCGCCAAATTTGGCCTTGCTATCAATGAGATGGTCAGAAACGGCGAGCTGAAGGCTCCGATTGTCATTGGTCGTGATCATCTGGATACTGGATCGGTTGCTTCTCCTAACCGTGAGACAGAAGGTATGAAGGACGGCAGCGATGCCATTGCGGACTGGCCCATTCTCAATGCTATGCTTAACTCTATTTCTGGTGCCAGTTGGGTGTCAGTACACCATGGTGGTGGCGTAGGTATTGGCTATTCCATCCATGCCGGCATGGTGGTTGTGGCCGATGGCAGCGACGATGCAGAATGGCGCCTGCAGCATGTGTTGACCAGCGACCCAGGCACCGGTGTAATGCGTCATGCTGATGCAGGCTATGATCTGGCTGTCCACACCGCAAAGACAAAGGGCATCAAACTGCCCATGATTAAATAGGCTGACAGGAGGGCTAGCATGAAAGTAGTAGAATGCGTACCCAACTTTAGTGAAGGTCGCCGTCCGGAAGTAATTGAGCAAATTGTAGCACAGGCTAAGTCAGTGCCCGGAGTAGCGGTACTCGACGTCAAACCGGATAACGATCACAACCGCGTCGTCCTGACTTTCATCGGTGAACCTGAGCAAGTATCTGAAGCAGCCTTTCGCTGCTGCCAAAAGGCCGCCGAATTAATCGATATGGAAGCGCATCAGGGTGAGCATCCCCGCGTTGGCGCCACTGATGTCATACCATTTGTGCCCATATCCGGTGTAAGCATGGATGAGTGCGCGGCTTTGGCTGAACAGGTTGGCCAGCGCATAGCTCAGGAGTTGTCCATCCCGGTCTACCTCTACGAGCGCGCAGCTAAACGTCCAGAACGCGTCAACCTGGCTGATGTACGCCGCGGAGAATATGAGGGACTTAAAACGGTCATCGCCACCCCTGAACGGCAGCCCGACTTTGGTCCGGCAGCCATGCATCAAAGCGCCGGAGCAACCGTAGTAGGAGCCCGTCCTCCGCTAGTAGCCTTCAACGTCAACCTCGATACTGATGACCTAAAGCTCGCCAAGCGCATTGCCAAGCAAGTGCGTGAGAGTGGCGGCGGCTTCAAGGCCGTCAAGGCGCTCGGGGTAATGCTGTCTGAGCGCAATTTGGCACAGGTGAGTATGAACCTGGTTGACTATACAGTGACTGGCATGTTGGCTGTATATCAATATATTCAAAATGAAGCATGCAAAGCAGGAGTGGGCATCGTTGGTAGCGAAATAATTGGATTGTTGCCCACGCAGGCTTTAGTCGATGTAGCCGTTGAGGCGCTGAAGGTGGAAGACTTCCAGCCTGCACAGCTTCTGGAAAGTCACCTGCGGAGCGAGTGAGTATGCCAGCCGATCTAATTCTAACCAATATCGGGGAACTGGCTACCAGCACTGGCTTTAGCCAGAGTCCGCAAGCTGGGGAAGATTTTGGCAAGCTCACTATTTGGCATAACGCCTTTCTGGCTGTTCAGGACGGCAAGGTGATTGGCCTGGGTCCGATGGAGGAAGCAGAAAGTCTTATCGGGCCCGATACGATCGTTCACGACGTGAGAGGACGAACGGTGCTTCCCGGTTTTGTCGATCCGCACACCCATCTGGTGTTCGCCGGTTGGCGCGAAAAAGAACTGGCCATGAAGCTGGCTGGCAAGCCGTATCTGGAGATTCTGGCAGAAGGACATGGCATTCTTAGCACAGTGCGAGCTACTCGCTCCGCTACGGTAGAACAGTTGGTGCAACAGGCAGGAGAAGCGCTGGACCGGATGTTGCTGCATGGTACCACCACTGTTGAAGCCAAGAGTGGTTACGGACTTGATACTGCAACTGAGCTTAAACAACTCGAAGCCGCGGCACTACTGGGTAAGAAACACCCAGTTGAAATTGTCTCAACCTTCATGGGGGCTCATGCCATTCCGCCTGAGTACAACGCACAGGCTGACAGGTACGTCGACTTGATCGTCGAGGAAATGCTGCCGGCGGTAGCTAAGCAAGGCATCGCTCGCTTCTGCGACGTGTTTTGTGAGGATGGAGTATTCTCGGTCACCCAGACCCGTCGCATTCTCGAGCAAGCACGGGAATATGGGCTGGGTCTCAAGTTGCATGCCGACGAAATCGTCCCCTTGGGAGGCGCAGAGCTTGCTGCAGAGCTAGGCGCGGTTTCTGCCGATCACCTGTTACACGCTTCTCCAACTGGTATCGAAGCTATGGCAAAAGCTGAGGTTGTGGCAGTGCTGCTCCCGGGTACCTTCTTCACCCTTCGCCTCAAAGAGCGGCCGAATATCAACCTCATGTTGCAGGCAGGCCTGCCAATAGCTTTATCCACTGACTTCAACCCAGGAACCTGCCCAACCGAGTCG
>JAWLDB010000179.1:0-5441 GCA_041686915.1 Bacillota bacterium | reverse complement strand
GTGGCCACCAAGTTAGCGAGCGCTGTAACAGCTGTCAGTTGGTGTCCCGACTCTTCAGCCAGCAGGTAGGCTTCGTGAAACACTGTGGCGGCCTGACCAGCCTGACCGAGAGCTGCCCTGGCTTGACCCAAGGAGAGAAGGGCTGCTGCCCGGAAGAAGGCTGGCTGATGCTCCATCGCAGCTACTGCCTGTTCCGCCAGAGGAACTGCCTGTGCTGTCCCGGTATCGAAGAGTGTCTGCAGGGATTTCAGCAGGCCAATATGTAACGACGTGAGTTGAACTGGTTCGCAGTTCGATAGAGCTTGTAGCGCCTGCCCGGCTTGTGGCATATCGCCGGTAAGGAAATGGCTCCAGGCTGCAAACAGAACCAGCAAAGGGTTACTAACTCTGCGGTCCGGCGGGAGCAGGTCAATCCAGCGTAAAAGGGAAACAAGTTCGCCTTGCTCGATCAGGTGAGGAGCAATCTCAATCAATAAGTTCTCAGCCAGTGGGTAGTCCAAAGCAGCAAAGGCGTAGGAAATGGCTTCTGTGGCCAGGCCGGCGGATCGACACCACTGAGCTGCGGAAATAAGAGCAGCCTGGCGCTGATCACAGTCTGCTTCTGTCTGCAGAAAGTCTGCAAACAAATGGTGATATCTGTACCACGAACGCTGTTCATCGAGGGGTATCACGAAAAGGTTGTCGCGCCAGAGCTGTTCCAGTAGCTGCTGGCTGTCTGACCTGCCAGTAACCGCATTGCAGAGTGGGCCGGTCATGCGCTCGAGGCAGGAAGTCTTGACCAGGAATGTGCGTAGCTCTTGAGAGAGTTGACCCCAGACCTCTTCCAGCAGATAGTCCATCACCAGGCGAGTGTTGCCCGTAAAGGTGGCGGCTAACTGCTCCAGATCAGCAGAACCTTTGCTCTTCAGTGAGAGTGCAGCCAGCTGCAAGCCGGCAGCCCAACCTTCCGTTCGCTCCAACAATGCCTCCAACTGCTGTTCGGAGAGCTTGACGCCCATGCTTGCTTCAAGGAATGAGCTCGCCTCGTCCTTGGCAAACCGTAAGTTGTGCAGACGCAGTTCCATCAGCATGCCCCTGGCTTTCCAACGGGTAAGTTGTAGGGCTGGGTCTTCCCGTGAAACCAGCATCAGCCGCAGTTCAGTTGGGACGTGGTTTACTAACAGCTGCAGTGCGCCCAGTATACTCGGGTTTTCTATCTGGTGCAGGTCATCAAGGATCAACGTTACTTCTTCTTCAAGTTCAGCCAACTCTTCAAGCAGCAAGGACATAAGCACTTCACAATCGGGTACCTGAGGCGAACGCAGCATGCCCTGCAAAGTTTGGCCTAAGCTTGGGTGAACAGTCTGCAAGGCCGCAGTCAGGTATGCCATGAAGCGAACAGGGTCGTTATCGTGCTGGTCCAGCGACAGCCATGCGGTCGGCGCAGTATTGTTACGTGCCCACATTGCTACGAGCGTAGACTTGCCGTAGCCAGGCGGGGCAACAACCAGAAAGATGCGCTGCCCGCGTATAAGACCTTCGTCTAAAAGGCCATGCAGTGCCGGGCGGTCAACTAGCTGTGGACGGCTTACGGGCAGGTGCAGTTTGGTTCGGAGCAAGACGTTTGGCGAGACCATTTACCCACTTCCTCTCCCAAAGTTTGCTTACTTGGCCTCTTTCCACTGTGGTTGTGCCATTTCCTGCTCTCTAAGGTGGCTGGGTTGCTACTTCGAGGGTGTGGCCCGCCCTTCGTCTTCATCCGCAGTCTTGAACAGCAGCCACTGGTTATCCTTAGTGCGCACCAGCTTGAAACCTCCGCGTACCTTGCTACCCATCATCGCTACTTCTACCTTATCCTCGTTGTAGATAGCCGGTGCGTAGTAGCCTTTATCCCAGATCAGAACCTGGCCTGCACCATAGTTGCCTTTTGGAATAGTCCCGCTGAAGTCGATGTAGCTTAGTGGGTGATCCTCCACCTGAATAGCTAGACGTTTTACTCCTTTCTCCAGAGGGACGCCTTTTGGAACAGCCCAGCTCTTCAGTACACCGTCCTTTTCAAGGCGAAAGTCCCAATGCAGACGGGTGGCGTGGTGCTCCTGAATGACAAACCGCGGGAAGGGCATTACATGCTCTATACTATCTGTCTGCCCGGAGGGTTCCGGGCTATGGGTGAAATCGCGTTTCTCAGCATATTCCTTGAGCTTAATGGCAAACTCCTCCTAACTTCTTCGTGGCTTCAGCCGTATTATTGGGTGGTACTGCGAAATTTTCGGAACAATTTACCTTTGTTTTCGTCTAAAATTATGGTGTATACCCAAACGGCAGAAGGAGGTAGAGGACATAGTGAACCGTAGAAGAGTCGCAGTCGTAGCCTTAGTAGCAGTATTATTCAGCATGGTGCTACCTGTTAGCGGTATGGCTGCGGAAAACATGACCTTGACGCAGGCCATCCAGCGCGCCAAGGAGTTGCTTCCCGATTTACAGTATCCCAGCCAGTTTGAGAGCAGCCTGTCCGAGATAGACGGTCGCCCAGTCTGGCACTTGCGGTGGTACAGCAAAGAAGAGCCAACGCATTACGTCAATCTCAGCCTGGATGCGAGCAGTGGTCAACTGCTTGACTTCCGCCAGTATCGCGATCCTGGCCAAGAGACTTATGCGCCCATCCCTGAGTACAGCCAAGAACAGGCTTACCCAATCGCTGAGGCTTTTGCCAAGCACGTCGCTGGCGCTCAGTTAGCTCAATGCAAGTACCAGCCGGTGCCACCGCCTCGTCCGTTCCTTAGCAGCAGGCATTGGCCGCAGTTCTATCATTTCACTTTCAAGCGCTTTGTTAACGACATCCCCTTCAACATGAACACTATTAGTGTTTCGGTCCATGGGGATACAGGTGAGGTCGAGTCGTTCAGCATGCGTTGGCACGACCTCGAGTTCCCGGAGCCAACCAATCTTATTGGTACTGAGAAGGCTGCCGAGGTCCTTAAACAGCAGGGTGACATGAAGCTGATGTATCTCTGGCCATCGTCAGTTAAGCCAGAAGAAGCCCGCCCGTTCCTAGCCTATAGCTTCCCCAAGGCTAACAGCCTGTACATCAACGCTCAGACTGGCGAGCTCGTTAGCGAGTACTATCCATATCCACATGAGGCTCCAGCCGGTTATGGGGAGAAGCAGGCGAGGGAAGACACAGCGCTAACACCAGAAGAAGCGGCTGTGGTTACAAAGATAGATGGGCTGCTTACGCTTGAACAAGTTGAAGCCAAAGCCCGGGAAGAGTTCAACATCCCCTCCGAAATCCCGCTTCAAAGCCGGCGCCTGGTCAAAGACTGGCAGTTCCGTAGCGTTCGCGTCTGGACCTTAAGCTTCTACGCCAAGGACGTGGAGGATGGCTACATCAGCTACAATGCTTCCTTTGACGCGAAGACAGGCGAGTTGCTGTCCTACAATCACGATCAAGACTACAAAGCACCCGAGCAAGGCAGCATGACCTTCGAGCAAGCTGAAGCTTTTGCCAGAGCGTTCATCGAACAGCAGAGCCCAGACAAGGTGGGCCAAGTCAAGCTGGTTACCGAGCCGACAGAACGCAAAGAAGGCGATAAGCTCCCGGTATACTATTACTTCCGCTATGAGCGAGAGTTCAACGGTATACCTTTCCCAGCAAACTATGTGACGGTTTCGGTCAAAGCAGATGAAAAGCCGGAAGTTATGCACTATAGTTTGCGTTGGGTGGAAACGCACTTCCCGTCACCGGCCAAAGCGCTGGAACTGGATGCAGCATACACCCAAGTGGTTGAACGTTTCCCGTTCATCCTTGAGTATCGGCTGGTTACAGAAGAGAAGGTGACTAAGGTCTCGGAGAAAAGCAGCTTAAAGGTGCTCGAGCCCAAGATTGTTCTGGCATATCGCCTGACTTCCTTGCCGAGCTACGTGCTGTCTCCAACTGATCTCCACCCGATCGATTACCAAGGTAAGCCGGTTGTGGAAAAGGAAGAAACACTGCCGCAAGACGTGGCAGGCCACTGGGCTGAGGGCGATATCATGTTCCTTGGCAAAGTTGGTATCATCGAGGCACCGCATGGTCAGTTCAAGCCAGATCAGGACATTACGGTTGGTGAGTGGATTGAGATGCTATCGCGTGCTACCGGATGGCACACAGATCATCCAATCATCGTCCTGCCACCATGGGCGAAGGCAGCAGAAGGACAGCCATACGCAGGGCTTGTCCGTACAGCCATCAATGTAGGCCTGATCCTGCCAGGTGAGAACGTGGATCTGTCCAAAGCATTGACTCGTGAAGACTTGGCCGTGTTCGCAGTGCGCGCGATGGGCTATGAGAAGGTAGCCAGCTTGCCTGGTATCTATCAATTGCCGGTTACGGACGCTGCCCAGGTCAGTCCTGAGCGTGTCGGCCATGTAGCCATTACCATCGGTCTGAAGGTAATGGTGGGCTCCAGCAACACTTTCCGTCCACAGAACGTAACGAGCAAGGCGGAAGCAGCTGTAGTACTTGTGCGACTGTTGAACGTAGAGAGATAACAGAGGATATAACGAGAGAAAGCCAGGCTTCGGCCTGGCTTTCTCATGTATTTGGGGCACCCCACTGCATGCCGTGGGGCTACGGTGAGATTGTATCTCCTGTCTAGTCGTGGCATGCCGTGGGATACCGTGAATTTAGGGTCTCCCGTTTTGTCGTAGCCCCACGGGACTGTCCTGTTTTGTCGTAGCCCCACGGTTCTGAGGTGTCCAGTTTTATCGTAGCCCCACGGCATGCCGTGGGGATGATTCCTGAGAGCCTATGCCTCTTGGGGCTTTGGCTTGCGGGCCAAACGGCTGCTGCGAGCGATATACAGACCCGAGATGATCAAACCGGCGCCCGCCAACTGTGGCAGGGTAATACGCTCGGAAAGGATCAGCCATCCGGTTAACATTGCGACTACTGGAGAGAGGTTACTGTAGATGGCGGTGCGGGCAGCGCCTAGCTTTTGTACACCGTTGTTCCAGACGTAGTAGCCAACCACGATGGCGAAGACTGCTGAGTAGATCAGGCCACCCCAACCGGGTAGGGAAACGGCAGACCAATCTTGCGCCTGGAGCGGTCCAACGGAAGCCACCATCAGGCCACCGGCACCGGCGATCATCGTGTACGTCGACCACTGTAGGGGGCTGTATTTGGACAGATAAGGCTTGCTGATGATGGTGTAGATGGCAAAGACGAGGGTGCCTCCCAGGATGAGCAGGTCACCTCGGGTTGTTTCCGCTGCGAAGCTGATCTCCTTACCTCCACCAACGGTGACCATGAAGATGCCCAGGAAGGAAAGGGCAATACCTGCCCACGCCTGCCAGCGCAGGCGTTCCTTGCCGACCAGGCTGGCCAGAATGGCAACCCAGATTGGGTTTACTGCCAAGAGCAGTGAGGTATTGCCGGCAGTGGTCAGGTTGATGCCGGAGATAAAGAACACTTGGTAGAG
>JAWLDB010000178.1:0-5495 GCA_041686915.1 Bacillota bacterium | reverse complement strand
ACGATTCATGCGGGCACCAATGTCAGCGCGGGCAGCCAGCAGGGTGTTGGTGGAACCCTCCAGGCGTTCCATGGCTTGACCAACGTCACTATCGCCGGTTAACAGACCTTGCCGCAACTCTTCTATCGCTTCAAACAGCTCAGTGCCACCGAAGGCATCATGGCCAGTAGTATTCACCTTGAGGGTGACATTCTGGCCTACCTCATACTCGATGGCGTTATTCAGGCCAGTGAACTGGATACTAGCTGGCCCTGCGGGAACATCCAATGTATACGGCTGTTTGGCTGTATCGCTGCCGGCAAACAAGTAGCGTCCAGCATGGGTAGTGTTGGCCACCTCCCCCAGATGTTCCAATAGTTGACCAACCTCTTCCGCCATCGCGTTCAAATCATCCTGATTCCAGGTACCGTTCTGACCCTTGACCCCTAACTCCCTTACCCGGTTGAGCACGCCACCTGCCTGGTTAAGCGCAGCGTCGCTGACGGTTAGCCAGGAGTCGGCGTCGTCGATGTTACGGATATACTGGTTGCGCTGATCGAGTGCAGTATCCAGTTTTAGAATCAATTGTAGCTTCAACGGATCGTCCGACGGGCGGCTGATCGTTTTGCCAGATGATAGCTGCCGCTGGGTGCTATTCAGGTTGTGCAGGTTAGTGCGGAGGTTTTGCATGAAACCCTCAGTCAGCATTTGGTTGGTTATACGCATGGGCTACTCTCCTATCTCATGCCGGTGCGGTTGATCAATACGTCCAGCACCTCATCCATGGTCGTAATCAGCCGCGCGGCCGCGTTATAGGCATGTTGATACCTGATCATGTCCGTCATCTCTTCATCCAACGAGACTCCGGAAACCGACTGGCGACGCATATCCAACTGGTCGACCAGCATCGTCTGGTTGTTCATCAGGCGCTGCGCCTTCTGGCTTTCAACCCCGAGAACCCCCAGAATACCCTCATAGCGCTGTTCAGCCGTGCCGTTCAATCCTGGTATCTCCTGATTACGCAGCTGACCAAGCTGCAAGGCAATGGCTCCATCGCCAGTCACCTTGGTACCGGCGGCTGCAATCTTGCGTCGACCCTCAGCCGAATCGCTGATGTCAGGATTGATTATGATGCTGCTGGCAGAGATGGGGTCTCCATTCGCTGAGGCGAAGAAGTCCATACCGCTCAGCCAATCTGCGTCCTGTAGGTTATCGAGGTCAGCACCTTCACGCACATACCAGCCGGTACCGTGAATGCGGTTGACTTCGTCGGCGAACTTGTTGGCCAAATCGTCCAAGGCTCCCATGAAGTTATGCATTACCTGGTCGCGGGAGCTGGTAAGACCGGCTAATCTGCCGTTGGTAGCGCGTACAGGCAACCCTTCAGTGCCATCTGCCTTTTCCCAGACTACTTCTCGCACACCGGGAGAAGTTTGATTCAGGGATAATTTCATATGGGTGACTGCACCATGGCGAACCAGGCTGGTTCCGTTGACAACGACAGCGAACTGGCCATTCTCATCGAAGACATTGATGTTAACCAAGCCTGACAGCTTGTCCACCAGCAGATCACGCTTGTCGCGCAGGTCATTTGCCCTGTGGCCACCTAGCTCACTACTCTGGACCTGGACATTTAGGGCGGAAATCTGCTCAGCCAATGAGTTGATGTCATCGACCGCCAAGCGTATTCCCTCGTTGATGTCTACACGGGTGTCATCGAGCTGTTTATGTATATGTCTGAACATGTCCGAGACAGCTGCACCGCGTTGGCGCACTACTGCGCGTACAGTGTCGCTGCCTGCGTCACGGCTGAGGTCTTGCCAGGCATTAAAGAACTCACCAATCGCCTTTTTCAGCCCGGCTGCAGCCGGCTCGGCAAAGATACCCTCCACGCGGTCCAGCGTCTGCCACTGCGCTTCCCAGTTGCCAAGCGACTGATTCTCTGAGCGGTATTGGTAGTCGGTAAACTCATCGCGCAGGCGCGTGACCGAAGCTACTTCAACACCTGTGCCTATTTGCCCTGCCGAGTTTGGCCGATGCATGCTGGGGATGGTATAGGGGTTGCTGGCCGTCAAATTCGCCCGTTGCCGGCTATAGCCGGGAGTGGCCGCATTGGCTATGTTGTGCCCGGTTACTTCCAAGGCCTGTTGCTGGGCAACGATCGCCCTGCGGGCTATATCGAATCCAGAGAATGTAGATCTCATCTAGAACTCACCTCAGATCTTGCGGTCCAATAGACGCGGGTTGGTTCGGTTGCGAGTGGTACCGGCAGCCGTGTAGGACGGCTCCTGTTGAGCGTTCAAATATACCCGCAAAGAAAAGTCGATATATGATAGGGCCTGCTCTATCAATAACTTGTTTTGCTCGCTTATAGCCTGCAATGTGGCCATCAAAATGACCATCCGCTCGTACAGAGGTCGTAGGGCTTCACGAACTGGGCAGTGCTGCAGATCAATTAACTCAGCGAGATTTGTGCTGCCATACTGACCAGCCAGACTACCGACTGTCCTGGTCAACTGCAGTTCAACTTCCTGCAGCTTACCAGCTAGCTCGGTTTCCTCGCGGATTAACACTTCCAGGTCAGTAACGTTGTTAGCTACAAGTGCTTGCCGCTTACGTTCACCTAAGGCAACAGCCTGGGTGAGCAGATCAACTTCCAAGTGCAGTACCTGCTCCAATGCCTGCCATTGTTGCATAGGCTACACCATTCTGTCGACCAGGCTGCGGTTCAGCATCTTGCGGGCAATCTGCTGGCTGTCAAGCTGGTAGGTTCGCGAATCAATCTGTTGCTTCAGTGCTTGCACACGATCCTCGTCCACTTCCGGCACGTCCTTCAAAGCCTGCATTGCGGCCATAAAGTCTTGGGAAGCAGCCGAAAGCTTGACCTCATGGCCTGTTTCTTCCGCTTGCTGCACAGGTTTGTTATCCTGCTTACGACGCATCTGGTCGGCGTAGGCTTTGAGCACCTGGTTAACTTGCTTATCTGAAATACGCATGTGCATCACCCCGAAAAATTCTTCTCCTAGGGTTGTTATCGGCAAGGAGGGTACGAATCTTTAGGCCTTAGAGGAAGAAAAGATTTGGGAATTAGGGTTCGCCGGCGTCGAACCCCTACAACACAATAGAAGGCGTATGGAGGTGTGGGCTGGCCAACGTCCAGCCCCTACGGTTTTGGTTTTCGAGCAGGACAATTGATTAGGGCCGGAGGCAGGCAGAGGGCACGCCGCCCGGCATGCCGTGTCCCTACGGGAGGTGGAAGGAGAGCATGCATAAAGGGCGGTTGCCCGCCCTTCCGTAATTCTATATACGCAATTTGCTGCGCTCGTCGATATGATACCCAGATCCAGACTTATCCCGGCCGGTCTTTAACTCCGCTGCTAAAGACCTGAGAGACGATTTCAGTTCCTCTGCACAACGCTCACAATAACGCCCCTTGGTGATATCTCTCCCACAGCGCTCGCAAGGATATTCCGCCGCTACCCATTCCGCTACATCGATTCTTCCCTCGCGCAGAAATTGCAGTATGCGTTCCTTCGGCACTTCAGTAGCCTCATGCACTTGATCGATACTAGAACTAGGATTATCTCGCACAAAGCGATAAACAGCTTCGTACATCTTATCATCTTCCTCTACACACTGAGGACAGAACTTCGCGAGGCTCTTGCTATACAGACGTCCACAGCGGGGGCAGTTGCCTACATTCACGACACAATCACCTCTTCGTAGTACTTTCCGCCAATCTTCGACACGACTCGACCTTTCTCCTCTTAGGGCTAGCGGATGTTGGTCACTGCGGCAGTCACTACACGCACTTCCTTGGCGCCTGCTTTCAGCAAGGCTTCAGCGCAGGCACTGAGAGTACTGCCGGTAGTCATAACGTCGTCAACCAGCAGAACACACTTACCGATAAGGGATGTTGCCTCCGGAATGACCCGGAAAGCTCCATGTACGTTCAGGCGGCGCAATTGGCGACTAAGCCCGGTCTGTGACTTCGTGGAGATGACTCTTTCCAGGAGTAGCTGCATCGGCCGGTTAGCACGCAGGGCTAGCTCATAGGCCAGCAGTTCGGATTGGTTGAAACCTCTTTGTTTGACACGTTCCGAGTGCAAGGGGACAGGTACCAGGCAATCAATCTCCTGCCACCATGCCGGCTCAATTGCTACAAACATCAGGTTAGCCAGGGCCCTGCTGAGCTCTCGCTGTCCACGGAATTTCAAACGGTGGATGGCCATTCGCAGGTCTTCATCATAAGGTCCGATACTGCGGGCTTGACTAAATACCCAGTCCTCATGGTCGCAATATGGACAGATAGTAGCGTCCCCGGAAGCAAACCGTTGTTCTGCCAAAGATCGTCCGCAGCGTCTACAAAGAGACCCGGGTTGATGAGACGCAGCCTGTTGACAAGCATCGCAGACAAACCTGCTATCTGCTCGTAAAGTGCGCCCGCAGAGTGCGCACCGGGCCTGAGGTGGAAACAGCAGGTCAAGAAAGCTTGACCATAACCTGGCTAGCAACCGGTTCATTGAAATGACACAACCTTGGCGACAAAACGCGATAGTTCCGTCATTAAATCGCACTCCAGTGGCGCATTGAGGTCGTTCCCTGACGAGTCTTTCAGTAGTAGGATTTTTGGACGACAGGGAAAGTCTCGGTGGTAACTAATGACTTTCCCAACAGCTCCGTTGTCCAGAACGACCAAACTCCCAACTGGGAAGACAACAAGATTGCGGAGAAAAACTCGCAAGATCTCAGGGTCGAATTGGCTGCTCTGCGCCATTAGCTGCTCCACTGCTACGTGCGGGGGCAGCTTCTGCTTGTAGATTCGGTCGGAAGTCATTGCATCGTAAACATCGGTGATTGCAAGAATACGCCCAAACAATCCTATCTGGCTTCCACTAATGCCCTCGGGATATCCACTGCCATCATACCTTTCGTGGTGTTCGACGACTGCTTGCCCTATTTCAGTGCTCAGCACCCCTGTACTCGCCACCCAATCCCTGCCATATTCCGGATGGCAGCGAATCTCTTCCCACTCTTTTTCACTTAACTTACCTGGCTTGTTGAGTATCTCTAGCGGTACCTTTAGCTTGCCAATGTCGTGCAACACTGCAGCAATGCCAAACGCATATAAGCCATCTTTGGTTATCCCAAGGTTAACCCCGGTGTTTACGGCCATTACACCGACAGCCAAAGAATGCATGAATGTATGATTATCCATCTTCCGGAGTCCCACTAAATCGATCGCTACCCGCTCATGACTAACAATTTCAGACACGAGTGACCGCAAAGAAACCGAAAGCCTGTTTAGTGAAACCTGCTTCTCTCCTTCAACAGCCGAGTAGACCTCATGCAGGGCATTCATGATCTGTAGCTGAACGCGTTGACTAATCAGGTGAGTTTCAGAGACCAACCCGTGCTCAGCCGAATCGGGTGGGGAGATGTAGATACTTTCTATACCCCATTGGCGCAATAGTTCCAAGTGGCGATTGTTAAGCTTCTTTCCTGAGGGCAAGAGA
>JAWLDB010000177.1:0-5526 GCA_041686915.1 Bacillota bacterium | reverse complement strand
TCAGGTTTGTAGACGTGGATCAGGCATTGCGGAAACGGATTGAGGAAGAGTGGAGTAAGATGCTGGCTGATCACGTAGTGTTGGAAAACGGGTTCAGTTTGGCAGCTATGCATGCTGAGCAGATTGTAGGCTTGATTGGTGTGGAGTGGCGCCAACTCCCGAGCCCATTGTCTGATACCAGCGACGCCTACATTAATGTGATCGAGGTACTAGCGGGCTTTCGCAATCGGGGAATTGCCAGACAGCTGCTGAAGTTGGCGGAAGAGCGAGCAGAAGCTGCTGGTGTCTATCAGGTTCGAGCTTGGAGCTCTGAAGACAAGCAGGAGGCAATACCAATGTGGAAGGCACTAGGCTATGCGCTCTGTCCTGCAATCACTTACCCACGTGGCTTGACCATCCACGGCTATTATGTGGCGAAGGTACTGGTATAGAACAGAACTAGATAACTATGGCCATAATGGGACAGACCCGCCTTAAAGCGGGTCTGTCTGCTTCGAAGCGTAAGCTAGGCCAGGATAGCCGGTGGTGCCTGTTCCCCTGTGGTATCAAGGGCACGCTTCAGGTAGACCAACGCGATGCCGTGATAAATCCAAAAGAAGTAGGGGATATCAAAGGGCAGAAAACTCGACAAGGCAAATAGTGTCATCGGCAACGTTAGTGCGTACAAGCTCATCTTGTAGAGGGCAGCGAAGGGCAGCTTCGGCTTGTTGAAAAACTGGCCAATCGCGGAGACCATCAGCGCACTGACCAGCGGAGCAACTAAAAAGAACAGGAATAGGAAAAAGATCACCGCAAAAGAAATCAGCTTCAGCAACGGAACAAGATTAAGCAGCTGGTCTTTGTCCAGGTTGATGTTCATCTGCTCCAAACTGATTTGGGTGGTCTCTACCCAGTTCTTCTTGCGGTAGATGGTGTCGTGAGTAATCAGAATGCCTTCCTGATAATTATCAAGTAGCGATGGCGCTGTATTACCCGTAGTATCGATAATCAGAATATTGTGGCCATCATCCTCCATTACCAAAGGCATCTCTGCATCCATAGATAGCCGTCCATTGGATACTTCAAACCAGGGCATATCGCTGGTTAGTGAACGCACCAGGTCATCAATTCCCTCATTTATCTCCCAGGCAGTGCGACCACCTACTAGCGCGGTGCTAAGCACCGCTAACAGTAATACGTATAGCATAGCCCGGCCGAAGGTCTCCTGCGCATAGAGACCGTAGATCTTGAAGTCCGTAATGCTGCGTGGAAGTCGCTGTAGCATACTAATCCTTCGCTCCATGATTGGTTCTCTCCCTTCGAATTATTGTTCCAAAACAAAGAGGCAGCCAGGCTGCCTCACTGCTATACAATCTTGTTTAGGATAGAGACAACCGTCTCCAACGCCTCATTCAGCTTAGAGTGATCTTCCGGAGGCAGTTCAGCTAAGACTGCCTGCAGGTTGCGCATCACGCGTTTACGGCTGGCATCAATCAAATCTTGGCCCTTCTCCGTGACCTTGACAGTTACGACCCGCCTGTCCAATTCGCTGCGGGTGCGGGTAACCAATCCAGCATCGATCAATCGATTGACCATGGTGGTCAAGCTTCCAGCAGATACACGCAAACGCTCTGACAGGTCACTCATGCGCCATTCGTTCTTGGAGGCAATGGCGTTCAGCGTATTGATCTGAGCCGTGGTATACTCAACAGTAGGCTTAGGGTCTCCAGCTATCCTTGCCTTTTCATGCATACGCTTGAATAAGCGTGGCAGTAGATTAATGAAGTTCTCCCATTCCTTTGCCAACATGGCTTTCACCTCCATAAAAGTGGGATATAATGTTTATGTTCAGTGGGAGTATAGATTTGCACATACTACTATATGGACATTATAGCAGAAAACCATAATCATATATTAGCTTTTAAAATAATTTTGCAGAATTCAGCATTAACGGGAGGCCAAATCATGACTCATGTCACCAAAGCAGAGGCAAAACTGGCAGAAGCCCTCCGCAAAGCGGGAGTATCCTATCAGGCCAATACCTTTCTAGGGCCATATGAAGTGGATTTTGTAGTCGCCGGCAAACTGGTGATAGAAGTAGATGGCTTTCACCACTACAGCCGCGGCAATGTCAAGCGCGATGCAGAGAAGGATCGATGGCTGCTGGACAGAGGGTATGATCTGCTCCGCATCACCAATGCAGACGTGGCTAACGAGTACAAGCTTAGGCATTTCGTCCAGGACGTAAAGGCCAAAGCTGGAGCCAAGGGGGACGAGGGGATGAACGTGCTGGCTCCACTCAACACACCGCAGCTACAGGCCCTAAAAAAGCAGTTGGAAGCCAAGGAAAAGCAGCAAGCTGAGCGTAAGGCGCCGCTTAAGCCAACAGAACAGCAGAAAAGCAAGCGCGATCTGGAACGGGAGATGTTCCTCAAGGCACTGGAAAGAGAGATTCCCGATAAGGATGGGCATAAGCGCAAGCGATAGCGGAAGATTGAACCATGTTGTTGCAGGCAACGCTATAAGGGATATATAATTAGGGGGAGCTAGGGGCGCATTAGCTGAGACGGAAGCAATTCCGAACCCTTGGGACCTGTCTGGGTAATGCCAGTGCAGGGAAGCCATCCGCCCCCGCCACTATTTTGAGGAGGCGGTTTTTTTATGCAGCGTCGTAGTCGTACACTTTGGGTAGCTGAGGCCGGGATTACTCTGGCTTTGGCCTGGGTGCTTGGTACTTTCGTGAAACTATGGGAGATGCCCTTTGGTGGTTCAGTATCTTTGGAAATGCTACCTCTATTCCTCTTTGCTCTCCGCTGGGGTGGTTATTCGGGTTTGTTGGTAGGGGCGGCCTACGGTCTTCTGAACATGTTGCCCAAGCCCTACATATTACACTGGGCACAAGTACTGCTGGACTACCCTCTACCTTTTGCAGCGCTGGGACTGGTGGGATACATCAAACGTCCACTATGGTTGGCCCTGACTGCTGGTACTGCCGGGCGGTTTCTCTTCCACTTCTTGTCTGGGATAGTATTCTGGGCAAGCTCAGCACCGGAAGGAATGAATCCTATGGTTTATAGCGTGGTGTATAACGCAACCTACTTATTGCCCCAACTTGCCATCAGTATTGCTTTCTTTTATGTCCTGCTACCATACGCTAAACGAGCGAGGATTCTTGACTGAGAATCGATGAGACAGCCGGGTTTGCCCGGCTGTCTGTTTTTTGCCTGCCAGTTGCCTAAACAATCATTGCGGGTATATAATTCGACTTGAGGTTTGGGTATAAGCTAGGGTTATGGAGGTGCGCCGCGTTGAATCTTAATTACCTACAGACGCTGCTGGCGGTAAAAGAGTATGGCAGTTTTTCGGCTGCTGCCAGGCAAATAGGCCTAACCCAGCCAGCTGTCAGCCTGCAAATCCAATCGTTGGAAGAAGAATTGGGGGCACAACTGGTCGTTAGAAACGCCCGCACTTGTGAGTTAACTCCGGCCGGGCATGCCTTGGTCAGCTTCGGAGAGGAAGTGTTCAACCGCCTGCGTCAGACCCGGACTCTGGTTAATCAGCTTACCGGAGAGATTAGCGGGCCGGTGCGTATCGGCGCGAGTACCATCCCTGGGGAATACATACTACCTACCATGCTAAGCTCTTTCATGAAGCAGCACCCTAAGGTGCGCATCGTTCTGGAGATAGGCGATAGTGACCAGATCATGGAATGGCTGGATTCCAAACGGATAGATTTTGGAGTCGTGGGTAGCCTGCAGGATAATTCACGAATGGAGTCTGATCCATTGGCAGAGGATGAACTGCTGTTGACAGTGCCTGCCGGACACCAGTGGGCTGGCAGGGAAGTTGCTCCTAATCATCTAAAGGAACAGCCCTTTGTTGGCAGGGAAGAGGGGTCGGGTACCCGTCATAGCTATGAGCGGGCTCTGCGAAGCTTGCGTTTGCAGCCAGAACAGTTACACACTGTGTTCACGGCTGGAAGTAGTAGCGCAGTGCTGACTGCGGTGGAGAGTGGATTGGGCGTAGCCTTCTGCTCCAAGTGGGCGTTAGGAGATGCATTGGCACTAGGGCGTGTCGCGATTGCCAGAGTAGCTGGTTTACGGATTACGCGCAGGTTCCACGTAGTAGCCTACCCCGACCGCTTTCGAACTCTGGCAGCTGATGAATTATTGTCCCAACTTAGGCAACGTGGTTTGGTCTCACTGCCTGAGCACAAGTAGGGGGGAGAAACATGGCAAAAAAGCACAGACTGACTGAGCTATCCACTACTTCTGGCTGAGCCAGTAAACTGGGGCCGGGTGCCCTGGATAAGATTTTGAGTAAGCTACCTCGCATCACTGATCCAAGGGTTTTGGTTGGCCCCGAGACAGCCGATGATGCGGGGGTATTTCTAATCGATGAGGAGAAGGCTCTCGTGCAAACTGTAGACTTCTTCTCGCCAATTGTTGATGACCCATATCTGTTTGGACAAATCGCAGCCGCCAATTCTTTAAGCGATGTCTATGCGATGGGTGCTTTACCATTGACCGCCCTGAACATAGCGTGTTTCCCGACTTGCCTCACTGAAGAGGAGATGGGAGAGATACTCCGGGGCGGATCTGACAAGTGTCAGGAAGCAGGCGTTATCCTGCTGGGAGGACATACCGTAGAGAATCCAGAGCCTAAGTTTGGTATGGCCGTAACTGGAATTATCAGCCCTGACCAAGTATGGACCAACGGTAAAGCCAAGCCGGGAGATGCTTTGATCATCACCAAGGCAATTGGCACGGGTATTTTGGCTACCGCGCTGAAAGCTGGTCTGCTTGACCAGGAGCATGAGCGTGTCATGGTGGATACAATGACCATGCTGAACAAGCGGCCGACTGAAGTTCTGCGCCAGATTGGCAAGGTTCACGCTTGCACGGATATAACCGGTTTTGGTTTGATGGGTCATCTGTTTGAAATGGCCAAGGCTAGCAGCGTGACCATAGTGCTGGATGCCAGTCAAGTGCCAATCCTGCCAGGTACTCTTGAAACAGCTCGGATGGGACTGGTGCCAGCAGGAGCTTACCGTAACCGTGAGTTTGTCGGCGAAGCGGTAGCAATTGAAGACAGTATATCGCTGGCTGTGCAAGACGCGCTATTTGATCCGCAGACATCTGGAGGGTTGGTTGTAACGGTACCTGGTTTAGAAGCGAACAACATCCTCAGGCAGCTACGGGATGCTGATGTGCCTGCCAGCATAATTGGCAGGGTTGAGCGAAGGGGCGAACACGCTTTACGCGTTCATCCATAGCCAGCTCACATTTCCGGGGAAATAACCAGTTCCGCCAAGTTGCGACAGGTATAGACACTCGCAAGTATCAAGAAGTGATGGGCCAGTGACGGCACCATCACTTCTTGCTTTTTCAGCACCCGGTGAGTGTTACTGTAAGTCATAGTCCGTCCCTGTGGCTTGCCTAGAGCTTGATCAGCTCATATTCGAGGTTACCCATGCCGATTTTGGCTGCGTGCTTAAGTTGGATCATGGGGTCATGCTTAGGATAGGCCATGGCAGTTAGGTGCTTC
>JAWLDB010000176.1:0-5552 GCA_041686915.1 Bacillota bacterium | reverse complement strand
GGGATGCCGATCACACTGATTAATGGTGCCAAGTCGGGTAAAACAGTTGTTATCACCAGCGGAGTGCACGGCGGAGAGTATCCGGGGATCGAGACAGCTATTCGTTTGGCTAAAGCGCTGCTACCAGAAGAAGTCAGTGGCCGAGTAGCTATTGTTCATCCGGTGAATACGACTGCATTTCAGGCGAAATTGCAGTATGTGGGGCCGCTGGACGGCAAGAACTTGAACCGCATGTTCCCAGGTTCAGCTCGCGGAACCATCAGCGAGCGTATCGCTTACACTATCAGTACAGAGTTGCACGCCCAGGCTGATTTCTATATGGATCTGCATGGCGGAGATATCCACGAGGCATTAGTGCCGTTCGTACTTTACCCTGCCGGCGCAGGAGAAGAGCTCGCCGAAGCCTCTCGTGCAGCAGCAGCTCTCTTGGGAGTTCCTTATGTGGTTGGCTCTGTTTCCACTACAGGAACCTTTGGATCAGCGGCGGCTCAAGGTGTACCCGGGTTCCTGGGCGAAATTGGCCAGTGTGGACTGTGGGCCGAAGATCAGGTCGAGGCCTACACCCGTGGAGTCTGTAACGTGCTGAAGCATCTAGGGGTACTGTCTGGTGACGTCGAAGACCTTGGCCCGGTTAACTTCCTGCCACGCATGGTTGGCACCAACGCTGAGCAGACCGGCTGTTGGTATCCGAGTGTGCAGCCAGGTGACCAGGTGCAGGAAGGCCAGAAGATTGGGGAAATCCGTGACTACTTCGGCAACACTCTGGGTGAGTACTTTTCTACTCTTAATGGAACCGTGCTCTATGTAATCAGCTCGCTGGCTATCAATACCGGCGATCCGATTGTGGCAATAGGATAATGACCACACCCCCGCCTGGTAACGGCGGGGGTGTTTTTGCCAATTTGCAGAATACGAGTGCATTAAACGACTTTCCAAGAGGCACGCTGAAAGTTGATAGTGTGTAGGTGAAAGGAGAGATTGATCTTGTTTTATACCGTAAATACCCTAAAGACCTTCGAGCAGGCCATAGCGGACCTGAAAGAGAGCCTGGCGGGGATCAAGTTTGGTGTGCTATGGGAGCTTGATGTTCCTCGCAAGCTACAGGAAAAGGGGGCACAATTTGAGACTCCATTTCATATTCTTGAAGTCTGCAATCCCCATCACGCCAAGCAGGCTCTGGAAACAAACATCATGGTGGGCTATTTCCTGCCCTGCAAAATAGTAGTCTACCGCCAGGAAAACCAGACGATGATCGGCATGGCCAAGCCATCGATGATGGTGAACATGCTTGATGACCAAAATCTCAAGGAATTTGCCGAACAGGTGGAACAGGACTTGATTAAGGCAATAGAGGCAGCAAAATAGAGTACAGCCCCCAAACGGGGGCTGTACCTTTTCAGGTTACGGTCCGTTGTATCCTCCAAAGTCGACCACCTGCAAAGGCCATTTTAGAGTTCCCTTTGGCCAGGCAGGTACAGCCACTTCCCAGGTGGAGATGATGCGTCCGGCTTCGCTGACTACTGAGCTAACGGTTGAATCAACATAGTAGGTGCCGGGCCGCTGCAGCAGTCGCTGCAGGCTGTCTTGCATAATCGGCTCATAGTCGGGGCGCAGCAACCACGGGAAGTAGGCGCACTCTACATCATCCCGCTTTGCCTCCGTGCACGCCCATAACCAGGTGGAATAGAACGCAGTAGAGAGCACCCGGCTATTCTCAGGCATGCTGTCCAGCGCTGAACGGCAGTAAGTGAGTTGAGCTTTCCCGGCGCTTCTATCATAGGCGATACTCTCCCAAGCGGTCGTCACATTGCCCGTAAGCATAACAATGACTAGAAGAACCGCTGCTGCTCTACGGGTTCGGCTCTTGGCAGTCCATCTGTGCAGCGCAGCTGCGCCGAGCAGTGATAGCAGTAGGATAAGTGGCAGAAAGAAGCTGCCATGGTCTTTTACCCAGATGGCAGGAGCCAGCAGGCTGGGTAAGGCTAACAGCTCTAGGCGACGCAAGACGTTAGGCTTGCGGTTGCGTAGCACTAAAACCGCGTACAGCAAGCCACCCCACAACACACCCGCCAGGCTAAGTGTCTTCCACGTGGAGGTAAAGAACCACTGCCAGCCGCTAATCACTCGGAAGTAGACTGTCTCACCAGCCAATCTGGGTAGCAGTTCAATGCCATAAGCACTTATCGTTACCAGGTGTAGCCCTGTCCCTAGCACCAAGCCTGTTAGAGCCGCTTTCCATGGCCTGCCACTTGCTCTAAGCCAGAATGCTGGCCAGAGGAGTATGCTTTGCAGGAACATCCACATAGACAACCCATAAGCAATGCTTGCGCAGGCTAACCTGCCGGATAGCACCGACCAGATGAAAACGGCCAACAACAGCATCCACGGAGGGTATATCTCCGGAATGGATGAATAATAGGCTACCGAGGTACTGCTGAGGAAGAATGCAGCAGCCAGAGCAGCAAGTAGCCGGCCAATTTTCAGGCTGCGACAGATTAGGTAAATCACACCGGTGGTGAGTGCAGTGCAAAACACATTGAGCCAAGTAAATGCTGGCCATGCTGGCAGGCCTGTAGCTATTAACACCCGCCACATAGGGTAATAGCCGGAATGCACATGCATGCGGCTAAACTCCGCTAATTCTGTCTCGGTCAACTCTGCTCCCTGGACAGTAGCGTATACATACTGGTATGAGTCGTAATTGTGCCCGGGGTAAGCGCCCAGAACCGTGATCAGGAGAGCCAAGTAGACGAAAGCACCTGCACAGACCTGCCAGGCCAATCTGTGCTCCTCGCTAAACATAGAGCACCACCATGCTTACCAACAGCCAGAGCAATACTGCTCCGAGCAGCGGCGAATCAGTAAACAGGGCTTGGTCGGGTGATTCACCCAAACCCTTTTGCTCAGCAATTAACTGATAACGAAAGACCCCGAAGATGACCAGTGGTGTCGTCCAAATCAAACGGGCAGGGTGAGACGAAAACCAGGAATAAAGTGCATAAGTCACTACCGTCAAGGTGGTAACGGTACTCAGCATGCCTTCCAGCAGCTTTTGGGAGTATGAGTTCAGTACGGGGCGATGACTGCCAGCCTGCCTGGATAACAGACATAACTCAGCCCGCCGCTTATGCAGTGCCAGGAACATGGCCAGCGAAATTGTGCAGAGTAGCAGCCATGGAGAGACTGGTACCCGGATTGCCGCAGCCCCCGCGACAGCACGTAGCACAAAACCTAAGGCTATGCTCAGTACGTCCGCGATGGCAATATGCTTCAGCCATAGAGAGTATGTCAAAGCGTTGCTGGCGTATGCGACCGCCGCCAATCGATACCCGGGCGACAGCCTGCTGGCAAGAATTGTGGAAAGTGCGAACAAGCAAAATGCAACAGCTGTTGCCACCTTTGGGTGAACTAAACCTGAGGCAATCGGCCGTGAGCGTTTTTTCGGGTGGTGCCGGTCGCGCTCCAAATCCAGCAGGTCGTTGACGTAGTAGACAGCAGATGATAAGAACACGAAGCTGATGAAGGCTCCCGCCGCTTGCAAGCAGGCTTGCGCGTTAAACATCTTTCCTGAAAACACCAAAGCAGCCAAAAGCACTCCATTTTTTACCCATTGCCTTGGTCTCGCTGTCTTAAGCAAACCCAGCAAACGGTCGCGCTGTGACGGGTTTCGCGCAGCTTCGTCAGCAACCTGCTCGACGTGTTCCCAGGCGATATCGTGATCCATAGTGACCTCCAAACAAGGCAATTTACTGTATCTTGTCCGCCTGTAATATTTTGTATGAAAGCTTTAGCAGGAAAGTAAATGCAGAGGCACGAAATGCATCTCTGAAAGGAGGTGCATCATCATCAATCGTTTCTTTAAGCGCGCGTTACTCATCGGCTTGGTCGTCCTGTTGTTCGGCGGATTGCTGCCTGCAAACACTCACCTGGTAAGTGCAGGCAACAGTTATGGGCCAACGCTGGCAGCCTGGATGGCCATGGACTTGATCGGTACCCCACACCAGTATGGCGGTGAAGGCCCAGCAGGTGTGGACAACTCTGGTCTTGTCTACTACGTCTTTCGTCAGTTGGGCGTCGACGCTCCGCGCACAGTTGCTTCCCAGGCGAAGCTTGGCAGATACATAGATAAGGCTGAGCTAGCGGCAGGGGATCTGGTATTCTTTGCTAGTCCGTCCACCAATAGTCCGGTGCACGTTGGCATCTATACCGGCGATGGCAACTTTGTCGCGTCCGCCAGCGCTACTGACGGAGTTGCACAGCGAAATCTGAATCAGGCATACTACAACAAGTATTACCTGGGCGCACGCCGTATCGACAGCAGTGACTTTCCTCCTTTGTATGAGGTGGTAGGCCGTAAGGCAGCTGGCACCGTTGGTATGCCGTACCTGTCTGGAGGCAGCAGCGATGCCGGGGTAGATACTACAGGGGTGATTAGCCACGTCTACGGTCATTTTTTCCTGGACGTACCTGACAGCATCACTGACTTGGCCAGTAGTGGTGTCTACATCAGCAAGTCAAGTCTCAGACCTGCTGACCTGGTCTTCTTTGGGACCACTAGTCAACCCTCGCTCGTTGGTATCTACATAGGCAATGGTCAGTTCGTGGTGACCGCAGCCTCTCTAGGTGAAGTAGTTGTCAGAGAGATTGACAGTTCTTACTACTCCCGATACTACCTGGGAGCAAGGCGACCTTACGCTGCGTTCGTTGCGCCAACAGTTCCGACAGAGCCTACGGTGCCTGAGGAGCCTACAGTGCCGCAGGAGCCAACGCAGCCCTCTGAGCCTAGCCAACCACAGGAACCTGCTCCACCGGTTCAGCAACCTCCTGTACAGGAGCAACCGGCTCCATCAACGGCTGACTTGCTGATTGCAGAAGCCGAGAAGCACCTGGGCGTTCCTTACAAACTGGGTGCAACCGGGCTGGACTACTTCGACTGTTCAGGCTATACCCGCTATGTGTTTGGCAAATTCGGATACAGTCTGCCTCGCGCATCCTACAACCAAGCCACCGCCGGTACATATGTAAGTATGGATGAACTGAAGAAGGGCGATCTGATCTTCTTTAAGAACACCTGGAGAAACAACGGGCAAATTGACCATGTGGCCATCTACATGGGTAATGGCAAGATAATCCATGCTATTACCAGCACAGGGGTCACAGTTAGTAGCTTCAAGGGGTATTGGGTTGATCATTATGCCACCGCACGCCGTATACTTCGCTAAATGTATAATGGAAGGGGCCGCACTTGCGGCCCCTTCATAATTGCCGTCCTTCCTTCTCTATGCTGATGAGGCAAAAGGATTCTGTACAAGAGTGATAGAATAGGACGATGTAATGGCTTTAATCAGCGATAGATAAAGGAAGGTGTGCGTGTGTTTACTACCGACGACTTGATGCAGTTGGCCCTTGATATGGTAGGAATGCAAGAGGTTCCTGGCGACAGTGCCATTTATCATCCAGGAAGGAATATCAGGAAGGTCTTATTCGGTGTTGATATAAGCACGGCGGAGCTGGCAACAGCCAAGCAGCTGGGTTATGACGCCGTGATTGCC
>JAWLDB010000175.1:0-5687 GCA_041686915.1 Bacillota bacterium | reverse complement strand
ATCATCTACCCGCCTGATCCTGTTGCATGGTGATGCCGGTGACATCATCACCGCCTTCGGCAACTTCGTCGTAGGCGGAGACATAATTGTAGGCTTTATCATATTTTTGATCCTGGTCGTCATTCAGTTTGTCGTCATCACCAAAGGTGCAGAGCGTGTGGCTGAGGTGGCGGCGCGTTTTACACTTGACGCTATGCCAGGTAAACAGATGGCAATCGACGCCGACCTTAACGCCGGCTTGCTGACCGAAGATGAGGCGCGCAAGCGCAGAAAGAATGTGCAACTGGAAGCGGATTTCTATGGCGCTATGGACGGCGCCAGTAAGTTTGTCAAGGGTGACGCCATAGCTGGCATCATCATCACCGTAATGAACTTAGTTGGTGGTCTGATTATTGGTATGTTGCGCCAGGGCTTGCCCATTGGACAGGCGCTGGAGCAGTATGCCCTCTTAACAGTTGGCGATGGTCTTGTGTCCCAGATACCTGCGCTTCTGATCTCTACAGCAACCGGTATCATCGTGACCCGTGCAGCCTCGGAGCGCAACATCGGTGCCGATGTGATAGCTCAGTTGCTTGCCCAACCAAAGATACTGATGGTTGCCAGCGGAGCCCTGTTTTTCCTGGGGATGGTGCCTGGCTTGCCGACGATTCCCTTTTTCGTGCTGGGAGGTCTGTCACTCTATATCTCTATTCGCCAGCAAAAGGCTGCAATTCGGGAGGCGGAGGAGCCGCCTTTGGCAGCCGCAGAGGCAGCTGCTCCACGTTCCGAGAACGTTACTAGCCTGCTGGCAGTAGATCCGTTGGATATAGAACTAGGTTTTGGCCTGATTGCATTGGCCGACCTGGCGCAGGGTAGCGAGCTTTCAGACCGGATAAATATGATTCGGCGCCAGTTTGCGCTTGAGCTCGGTTTTGTTGTTCCTGTCATCCGCATCAGGGATAACATTCAGCTCAAACCCAGTGCCTACGTCATCAAGGTCAAGGGTGTCCCGGTTGGACAAGGTGACCTGCTCCTCGACCATCTGCTTGCGATGAACCCCGGCTCAGCCACAGGCACCATCTCCGGGATTGCCACCACCGAACCGGCTTTTGGCCTACCGGCCTGGTGGATTAAGGAACCGGAGCGCGAGAAGGCAGAGCTGTTAGGTTATACAGTAGTCGACCCAGCCACAGTCCTTGCCACCCATCTGACTGAACTAATCAAGGCTCATGCACCTGAGTTGCTGGGCCGGCAGGAAGTGCAGCAGTTGCTCGATAACGTCAAGGAGAGGGCGCCGGCAGTGGTGGAAGAGGTTGTTCCGGCTCTGCTTACGGTGGGACAATTACAGAAGGTACTAGGCAACCTGTTGCGGGAAGGTGTGCCAATGCGCGATATGGTCACTATCCTGGAGACTCTTGGCGACTACGCCATCCTAACCAAGGATACCGACCTCCTGACGGAATATGTGAGACAGGCCTTAGGCAGGGTGATTGTCCGACAGTATGTGGATATGAATGACCCATTGCAGGTGATTACGCTGCAGCCGGAGCTCGAGCAGATGATTCTTGACTCGGTGCAGAGAACGGATGGGGGGAGCTATATCAACATGGATCCCGCAATTTTGGAGAATGTGTTCAACAGTTTGGCAAGGGAGGCGGGCCGAATGAGTAACTCAGGCAGCAGCCCGATTGTGTTGACAGCGCCGGTGGTCCGCTTGTACTTCAAGCGTCTGACAGAGCGCGTCCTCAGCCGGTTGGTGGTTCTGTCCTACAACGAACTTGATCCTGCCATGGAAGTTCAGTCTGTAGGCATGGTGAGGATGCCATGAAGATCAAGCGCTATGTAGCTGGTTCAGTGCAGGAAGCCAAAGAGATGATACGCAAGGACCTGGGCGAGAGCGCAGTTGTATTAAGCACGCGCAACGTGCCTAGAGGCGGAATCTGGGGATTGCTTGGCCGGACTAACGTTGAGGTGACGGCAGCACTGGACGAAGCTTTGTCTGAGGAAGCTGCTATAACCATTACAGGACCTAAGCGAGAGCCCTCTCCGGAGACAGCTGGTTATGAAGCTCCGTGGGAAGTGCTGCAAAAGGAATTGGCAGAAACCAAGCGCATGATGCAGCACTTAAGCAAGCAGTTGAATGAGACTAACGTCGCACCCAAGTATCCGTCCGTAGTCAGCACGCTTTTCAACCGCCTGAAGGCAGCTGATTTGCACGAGGAACTAATTCGTGATCTGCTGCAGCAGGTGATGGACAGTTTGAGCGCTAGCGAACTGGAAGACGAAGCTAAGGTCTGGCGCCGTGCCGAACAGGCCCTGGCTAGCCTGACAGAGCGATATATACGGCGCGAGCAGCCAGGCAGCAGAGTTGTCTGTTTGGTCGGGCCGACGGGTGTTGGCAAGACAACTACTATTGCTAAGCTAGCCGCAAGAGCGGTGTTAGTTGAGCACAAAAAGGTGGCCCTAGTTACTTTTGACACTTATCGCATTGCTGCAGTGGACCAGTTGAAGACATATGGTGAGATTCTGGGCATCCCCATCGAAATCGTATTTACTCCCGCAGAGCTGCGTAGTGCCCTCGACCGGCTGCGAGGCTATGATATGGTATTTGTGGATACCGTTGGGCGTAGCCACCAAAATGCTATGCAGATTTCCGAGCTTAAGGCGTTTATGGACGGCATAGGCATGGCAGACGTGCATCTGGTGCTGAGTACGACCACGCGATACGATATCATGCTTGACGTGGTACGGACCTACATGCTGGCCAAGCCTACGTCACTGCTTTTCACCAAGCTGGATGAAGCTTCAGCCTATGGTCCTTTGCTTAACCTCTCGGTGGAAACAGGCCTGCCCATCTCCTTTCTCACCAATGGGCAGAACGTGCCGGATGACATTCTGTCTCCCAAGCCGTCTGACTTGCTTTCACTGGTCATGGGGGCCAAGTAGCAATGAAAGATCAAGCCGATCGTCTACGCATGATGATTCAGCAGTTGAAGACAGAGCCTGCGCAGGATGCACCTGCCGCTCTTTTGAAGGAAGGCTCACAGATTGAGTTGGTCGTAACCAAGGGAGTCCATCGCGGGACATACACCACTGAAGTACTGCAGATGGGAGCTACCTCCATGGTGGTTGCAATGCCGCGAGTAAGCGGTAGACTGGTCTTTCTGGCAGCTGGTAGCAGTGTTGTGCTACAGGCTCCAGGAGTTCAGACGGAAGTAGATATTCTGGAAAGACGGTTCTCTCCACAGGCCACCCTGGTCTGTTCCAAGCCTGGGATGATTTCCACCGCCGGCTTTAAGTCCTCACACACCCGGGTCATAAGCGTGACCAGTGGTAAGGGCGGAGTAGGCAAAACCAATTTTACCGTAAATCTCGCCCTGGCTGCTCAGCAGAGTGGGTTGCGAGCTGCGGTGTTTGATGCCGATCTGGGGCTGGCCAATATCGATATAGTTCTCGGGCTGCTTCCCAAGTATAACCTCACGCATGTTTTGCGTGGCGAGAAGACAATCAGAGAGATTGTCGCATACGGTCCGCAAAACTTACCTGTGATTGCCGGAGGCTCCGGGGTTACTGAGTTGGTGAACCTGGCTGATTGGCAAGTATCGCGTTTCATCAATGGGCTCAACGAACTGGAGGATATGGCAGACCTGATCTTGATCGATACAGGAGCTGGGTTATCGAGCAATGTGATGAGTTTCGTGTATGCTGCTACGGAAGTGATAGTAGTCACCACCCCCGAGCCGACTTCCATCACTGATGCCTACGCAGTAATCAAGCTGCTAAGCAGACGGCGGGATTGCAGGGCCTTGCTGGTGGTTAACCGCGCCCAGAACCAACGCGAGGCAGAAGCCACCTATCAAAAGATGGCCAGGGCTGCCGACAAGTTCCTCAGCTTCCCGTTGGTCTTCCTTGGCTGGTTGCCTGACGACCCCTCGGTAGCCCAGGCTGTCAAGCAACAGCGGCCGTTTCTACTCGATGCGCCGCACTCTCCTGTCTCTGTCAGTTTGCGGCAACTGGCCGGCAATCTGTTTGAGCAGGGAGTGCCGGCATTACCTGATGCGGGGCTGCGGGGTTTCTTCAGTCGCTTAACCCGTTTGTTTAATACCTAGTAGGAAGCTGCTAGCTTCGTTTCTTGTTCCATAATTGATGCTTGGGAGGGTGGCGTTTGAGATCTGACGAGATGATTAAGTCTGGACACCGGCTGCAAGTATACCACCGTGATCGCGCTTACCCCAGCATGCTTTTAGATACTGATGCACAAAGCATCTACATTGGGGTGCCCCAATTTGCGGGACGTACTGTGACATTTCCTCCTGAAAGCGAAGTTGAGGTAACCTTTGGCGTTAGCGGCAGGGGCTTGTTCCGATTTTCAGCGTTGGTTGAAGGTGAGACGCGGATACCGGCGCCCGCCCTCAAGCTGCGCCTCACTGGTCAGATTACACGGGAACAGCAGCGTCGCTTCTTTCGTTTAGGCACGCATTTGCAGATCAACTTCCGGGTGATTACGGAGCCAGGTGCCCACCGCTCATTCATCACCCACGTTGGACATACTGCCGATCTAAGCGCAGGTGGAATGCTGTTCGTTACCACCGATGAGCAGTTGGTTGAAGGGGATATCATTGAGCTGGATTTCCTGCTTGGTGATACCGAGATTCTGGGCGTGTTGGCCGAGGTGGTGCGAGCTGTCCATGAGAGCGATGGACAGCACACAGTTGCAGTCAGCTTTGTTGACTTGGATAGACGGACAGAAGCAGCAATAGTCAAGTGGATTTTTCAGGAGCAGGCCCGCAGACGCCGGCTAGGGCTCTAAGAGGCGCAAAGGGTGCTAGGGAGGATGCCAGCGATGATACGGGTACTGGTAGTTGATGATTCGGCCTTCATGCGCAGGCTTCTGGCAGATGTGCTGGAAGGCTCGGGTGAGCTGAAGGTGGTGGGCATAGCCCGCAATGGGCAGGATGCAGTGGAAAAGAACCTGCGGCTGGCTCCGGACGTTATTACCCTGGATGTCGAGATGCCTGTGCTGGACGGGCTTTCTGCATTGACCGAAATCATGCGCGTCAGGCCGGTGCCGGTAGTGATGCTCAGTTCACTTACTACTATGGGTGCGCAGGTGACGCTGGAATCTTTGGCCCGAGGTGCGGTGGATTTTATCAGCAAGCCAGACAGTCCACTGGAAGTTCTCAATCCCGAATTGCGTCAAGCTATCGTCGATAAGGTAAAACTGGCCGCTGGTGTAGACCTGCGCAAGTTAACAGTTGAGACTTCCAGTGTTCCCATGGCCAGACCTTCAGTCACAGGTAGCAAGCCTCTTGCGTTGGTAGCGGTCGGCTCCTCGACAGGAGGCCCACGGGCGCTGCAGCAACTCTTCAAGCAGATCCCAAAAGGAACAGGAGCTGCCTTTCTCGTCGTACAGCACATGCCCAAGGCTTTTACACGGTCATTAGCAGACCGGCTGGACGGGTTGAGCGAGCTGAGGGTAACCGAAGCGGTAGATGGGGAACAGATCGAGGCAGACCACGTATACATAGCGCCTGGTGATAGCCATATGACTGTTGTGGAGCGCGGGGCCGCAGCCTGCATCCGCCTACTGCAGACAGCAGCAGTCAGTGGGCACCGTCCTTCCGTCGACGTACTGTTCTCATCATTGGCGGAACTAAGTATACGCAGGCGGATTGCTGTGGTCCTGACAGGAATGGGGGCGGATGGGG
>JAWLDB010000174.1:0-5693 GCA_041686915.1 Bacillota bacterium | reverse complement strand
ATCAAGAGCGCCAAACGCATGGTAGAGCGTGTCCGTGACGAGGTGTGGGATGTTCTGGAAGAAGTTATTCAAGAACACCCAGTGTTACTCAACCGCGCTCCTACCTTGCACAGGTTGGGTATTCAGGCTTTCGAGCCAGTACTGGTTGAAGGCCGTGCGATTCAGATACATCCCTTGGTGTGTACAGCTTACAACGCCGACTTTGACGGCGACCAGATGGCTGTGCACGTACCGCTGTCGTCCGAGGCACAAGCAGAAGCCAGATTGCTGATGCTGTCAGCGCACAACCTGCTCAACCCGAAAGATGGCAGGCCGGTAGTAACGCCATCCAAAGACATGCTCCTTGGGGTCTATTATCTGACCACGGAGGATGAAAACGCCATGGGTGCGGGGCGTATCTTCAGTTGTAAGGAAGAGGCTATCATGGCATATGAAGGTGGTTCGCTAGCCATCAATGCGCCCATCCGGGTGCGGCTTGATGCGAAGCTGCCTGACGGCACTGTAGTTAGCAAGGTGGAAGCCACCACCTTGGGCAGGGTTATTCTTAATGAAAACATTCCACAGGATCTTGGCTTCGTGGACAGGAGCAACCCTGAAAACATTACCAAGCCAGAGATTAACACCCTGATTGAACGTAAGCTGCTCGCTAAGATTGTGGAAACCTGCTACCATAAACATGGTTCGACCAAGACCACAGAGGTTCTTGACAACATAAAACAGCTCGGTTTCAACTATGCGACGTTGTCCGGCATTAGTATTGGCATGACCGACATCGCTGTCCCCGAAAAGAAATTCCAGCTTGTAGCGGCTTCTGAACAACAGGTTGCAAGCATTGAGCGGGCGTACAGTCGAGGCATGATGAGCGCTGATGAGAAGTATCGCAATGTCGTAGACATTTGGACCAAGACCAACTCCGATGTGCAGAAAGCACTGTTCGAGTCCATGGACCGATTTAACCCGGTCTACATGATGGTCATGTCAGGTGCCCGCGGTAACTTCTCTCAGATTACACAGCTTGGTGGTATGCGCGGCCTGATGTCTGACCCGTCCGGTCGTATCATCGAGCTGCCGATCAAAGCCAGCTTCCGCGAAGGTCTGAACGTACTCGAGTACTTCACATCTACTCACGGTGCCCGTAAGGGTGCAGCTGACACTGCCATTCGTACTGCTGACTCGGGCTATCTTACCCGCCGTCTGGTCGACGTTTCTCAGGACGTCATCGTTCGCGAGGAAGACTGCGGCACCACCGGTGGCGTGGTTGTTAACGACATCGGTGAAGACGGGACTATCATCGAGCCATTGATTGAGCGTATCACTGGCAGAGTAGTCGCAGAGGATATCGCCGTAAGCGACTATCGTGATCCGGTTACCGGTCAGTTGGTTGAGGATGAGCAGGTGTTGGTCGCGGCCGGCGAAGTAATCAGCGATGAACAGTCTAAGCAAATTGTCGAGTTTGGTGTATTGCATGCGCCTGTAAGCGGCACAGTCAGTACCGAGGGCTCTACCATCATCGTTACCGCTGAGGATGGAAGCCGGTCTGTACAATACACCGCAGCTAATGACTTGCGAGTTCTAGTGGCTAGCGGTGACACTGTCAAGCAGGGCCAACCTATGACAGAGGGCTTGATTAGGGAAGTTAAGATCAGGTCTGTGCTTACCTGCAAATCCCGTTACGGTGTGTGTGTCAAATGTTATGGCCGTAATCCAGCGACTGGCGGGATGGTAGAAGTGGGTGAGTCGATCGGTATCATCGCTGCTCAGTCGATTGGTGAGCCTGGCACTCAGCTGACCATGCGTACATTCCATACCGGTGGTGTTGCTGGTGACGATATCACTCAGGGTCTGCCCCGTGTTGAGGAGCTCTTTGAAGCCCGTAGGCCAAAAGGTCAAGCCATTGTTAGCGAAATTGACGGCCGGGTAAGCGTAGGTGAGGACAAGAAGGGGCGCATCATCGAAATTACATCTGATGACGGAGAGGTTAAGACCTATCCGATCGTCTACGGAGCGAGGTTGCGCGTATCACCTGGTGATACTGTTGAGCCCGGTCAAGAACTCACTGACGGCTCTATCAATCCTCATGACCTGCTGCTGATCAAAGGCATCAGAGGAGCTCAGTCCTATCTGCTGCAAGAGGTGCAGAAGGTATACCGCTTACAGGGTGTTGAGATCAATGACAAGCACATTGAGGTTATCATCCGGCAGATGTTGCGTAAGGTGCGCGTCGAAGAAGCTGGAGATACCAGTCTATTGCCGGGTGGTTTAATCGACGTCTTCGAGTTTGAAGAGGAAAATGCCCGCATTCTGGAGGAAGGCGGCGAACCAGCTGTGGCTAGGCCGGTGCTGCTAGGTATCACCAAGGCATCGCTCGCAACCGACTCCTTCCTGTCTGCGGCATCATTCCAGGAGACAACTCGTGTTCTCACCGATGCGGCAATCAAGGGCAAGGTTGACCCGCTGCTCGGTCTAAAGGAGAATGTGATTATTGGCAAGTTGATTCCAGCGGGTACAGGCATGAACAAATATCGCCAGATTCGTCTGGCCGTGGCCAGTCCACAGAATCAGGTTGACAGTGCAGATACGGGAAACTATAATAGTTAAGTGTGTCTGAGTTGTCTTGTCTTGGAGGTAGCAGATGTCTCACGATCTGGATCATCTGAGATCGGCTCGCTCTAGAGTGGTAGGTGTTAAACAAACACTGAAAGCTGTGCAGCGTGGACAGGTGTCAACAGTCTTTATGGCGTATGATGCCGATGCTCATGTCTTGCGGGAAATACAGCAGGCGTGTGCCGGGCAGGCAGTCCCTGTAGTCTGGGTAGCCAGTATGCAGGAGCTGGGCCGGGCAGCCGGAATTCAGGTAGGCTCAGCCACAGCAGCAGTGTTGAGATAGTAAGAGTATGCTGCCCCTGCGATTGAGCAGGGGCAGCACCTTGCCATTTATAGTCTAAGGAAGGAGGTGCTTTGATGCCAACCATCAACCAACTTATTCGCAAGGGCCGTGAAAAGGTGGAGTACAAATCCAAATCTCCTTCCTTGCACAGCAGCCCGCAACGCCGTGGAATTTGCACCAGGGTAACAACCATGAGCCCAAGGAAGCCTAACTCCGCTATCCGTAAGGTAGCTAGGGTAAGACTGACCAACGGTGAGGAAGTCTGGGGCTACATCCCCGGTGAGGGCCACAACCTGCAGGAGCACTCTGTGGTGCTAGTGCGGGGTGGTCGTGTTAAGGACTTGCCTGGTGTTCGCTATCACATTGTTCGTGGTACGCAGGATGCTGCAGGTGTACAAAACCGCAACCAAAGCCGTTCCAAGTACGGAACGAAGCGTGCTAAAGCTAAGAAGAAGTAAGACTTGCCGCAAGGCAGATGATGTTATGTTTTTGTATAGATTTTGCGGTTGATTGGAGGGAAAAGGATGCCCAGAAAAGGACCAGTACCCAAGAGGGACGTTTTGCCGGATCCTATTTACGGCAGCAAACTGGCTACCCGCTTCGTCAACAAGCTGATGCGTGACGGAAAGCGCGGTACTGCTGAGCGTATCTTCTACGGCGCTTTAGATTTGGTGCGTGAACGTACCGGTAAAGAGCCCATTGAGGTGTTTGAGGCTGCGCTGAAGAATGTCGCTCCCCTGGTTGAGGTTAAGCCTCGCCGCGTCGGCGGTGCGACCTATCAGGTGCCAGTTGAAGTTGCTCCAGACCGGCAGCAGATGCTATCTATCCGCTGGTTGACTCAGTATTCCCGTGCTCGTGGCGAAAAGACCATGATCGAACGCCTGGCTGGTGAGTTTGCGGATGCAGCTCAAGGTGTTGGCGCTGCCATCAAGAAGCGTGAAGATACCCACAGGATGGCCGAGGCCAACAAGGCTTTTGCCCATTACCGCTGGTAATTTTGCTGATAGCTGGCAAGACACAGTTAGAGAGGAGGGGATGTTATGCCAAGAACATTTGCACTCGACAAAGTAAGAAACATTGGTATCATGGCTCACATTGATGCAGGTAAGACCACAACCACTGAGCGTATCCTTTTCTACACAGGCAAGGTACACAAGCTCGGTGAGGTTCACGATGGAGCCGCGACAATGGACTGGATGGTACAGGAACAGGAGCGAGGCATTACCATTACCTCGGCAGCTACGACTTGCCAGTGGCGGGATTGTCAGATCAACATTATTGACACACCCGGACACGTGGACTTCACAGTCGAAGTTGAACGATCCCTGCGTGTATTAGACGGGGCAGTGGCAGTTTTTTGCGCCAAGGGTGGCGTTGAGCCGCAGTCTGAGACTGTATGGCGTCAGGCAGACAAGTATGGCGTTCCCCGGATCGCCTACGTCAACAAAATGGACACCGTTGGCGCCAACTTCATGAGGGTTGTTTCCATGATGCGTGAGCGACTTGGAGCACCTGCCATGCCAATTCAGTTACCGATCGGTCAGGAAGAGACCTTTGAGGGTATAGTTGACCTGCTTTCCATGCAGTCAGTCCATTTCCTTGATGACAAAGGTACTCGCAGCGAAGCTAAGCCTGTCCCTGAACATATGCAGGAAGAGGCGCGCAACCTGCGCGTTGAACTGATCGAAGCCTTGGCTATGAACGATGAAGAGCTGATGATGCGCTATCTGGAAGGCGAAGAGCTTACAGTCGATGAGTTGAAACAGGCCTTGCGGAAGGCTACCCTTGCCGGTGCGGTTGTGCCGGTGCATTGCGGTTCATCTTACCGCAACAAGGGTGTTCAAATGCTGCTTGACTCTGTAGTCGACTATCTCCCGTCCCCGCTGGATGTTCCCCCTGTAAAGGGTACCACTCCTGATGGTGAAGAGATAAGTATCCCTGCTGGTGACAATGAGTCGTTCTCAGCCCTGGTTTTCAAGATTGTATCTGACCCGTACGTAGGCAAGCTGGCCTACTTCCGGGTATACTCCGGAAAACTGCAATCCGGAAGCTATGTTCTCAACCCTGGTAAAGGGCGTCGCGAGCGCGTTGGCCGTCTCCTGAGGATGCATGCCAATACACGCGAAGACATTACCGAAGTTGCAACTGGTGACATCTGTGCCGTAGTAGGTCTGAAAGACACAATCACTGGTGAGACATTGTGTTCTGACGATGCTCCGATTGTCCTTGAGAGCATGCAGTTCCCTGAACCGGTAATCTCACAGGCGATTGAGCCGAAGACAAAGGCAGACCAGGATAAGATGACGGTGGCGCTCATCCGCTTGGCGGAAGAGGACCCCACCTTCCAGACATTCACCGATCAGGAGACTGGTCAGACGATTATCCGTGGTATGGGCGAGTTGCACCTGGAGATTATTGCAGACCGTCTACTGCGTGAGTTCAAGGTACAGGCCAACCTCGGGAAGCCGCAGGTTGCCTACCGCGAGCGTTTCCGCAACACTATCAAGTCTGAGGGCAAGTTCGTCAGGCAGAGCGGTGGTCGCGGACAGTTCGGTCATGTATGGGTCGAGTTTGAGCCTTTACCGCCGGGTACAGGCTACGAGTTCGTCAACAAGATTGTTGGTGGCGCCGTTCCTAAAGAGTATATTGCGCCGGTTGACGCAGGCATCAAAGAAGCGATGCAGAGTGGAATTCTTGCCGGTTTCCCGGTTGTGGATCTGCGTGCTACGATTTACGATGGCAGCTACCATGACGTAGACTCGTCTGAAATGGCGTTTAAAATTGCTGGTTCCATGGCCTTCAAGAA
>JAWLDB010000173.1:0-5694 GCA_041686915.1 Bacillota bacterium | reverse complement strand
AGTTTGAGTATCCGCCCCACCTACATCCACCGTACAGATTTGTAGCTTGTCGGCGTTTGGATGTGGTTTTACCTCGATAAGACGGCCGGTAACAACGCCAGCCAAGTTCTCAGCTCGCCACGTAACAGTGTCAACTGCTACGCCGGCTGAGGTAAGGCGACGCGCCAGTTCATCAGCTGGCCACGGTATGTTCACATATTGTTTCAGCCAATTATATGAGATTAGCATTGCTGGTGCACCTCCTAGAACTGCCGCAAGAAGCGAATGTCGTTAGTGTACAGGTGTCGGATATCATCTACGCCATACTTCAGCATGGCGATGCGCTCGATGCCCATGCCCAGAGCGAAACCACTCACCTGCTCAGGATCATAACCTGACATGCTGAGCACACGCGGGTGTACCATTCCAGAGCCGAGGATTTCCAGCCAACCGCTCTGCTTGCAAAGCCGGCATCCACTGCCATTACAGACGAAGCACGAAATGTCTACTTCTGCACTCGGTTCGGTAAAGGGGAAGAAGCTCGGGCGTAGACGGATTTGGCGTTCCGGGCCAAACATAGACCTGGCAAACGTCAGCAATACACCCTTCAAGTCTGCCAGCGAAATCCCCTTATCTACTACCAGAGCCTCTGTCTGATAGAACATTGGGGAATGGGTAGCATCATCGTCGCGTCGATAGACTCGACCGGGTGCAATGATACGCACTGGTTCAGGCCGCTTCCGTTGCATTGTCCTCACCTGCACTGGCGAGGTATGAGTGCGCAGCAGCAGTTCAGGGTTGAAGTAGAAAGAGTCCTGCATGTCCCGGGCAGGATGTTCCTTGGGTATATTCAGCGCTTCGAAGTTGTAGTAATCTGTCTCAACCTCAGGACCTTCAGCAACCGAAAACCCCATGCCGGTGAAAATGTCAATGATCTCATCCATGGTTCTGGTGATCAAGTGTTGGTGTCCCACCGCAAAGGTTCTCCCCGGTAGAGAGATATCAATGCTTTCTGCTTGTAGACGGGCTAGCTTCGCCTGTTCAGCCAAGCGGGCCATCTCCTGATTTAAGGCCCCTTCCAGCCTGTCGCGTAGTTCGTTGGCCACCTGACCGACTATGGGACGTTCCTCTGCAGGCAGAGCACCCATACCCCGCAGGATGCCGGTGAGTTCGCCCTTCTTGCCCAGGAACTGCACCCGCAGTGCCTGCAGTTCCTCAATCGCGCTCGTTTCCGCGATAGCGGCTTGAGCCTTCTGCTCAAGTTCTGCCAGTTGTTGTTTGATTGACATTACTGTTCCCTCCTCAGCTTACATCCGCATGCAATAAATGAAAATGTCACAGCAACACAAAAGCGCCATCGTCCTAAGGGACGATGGCGCTCGTGGTACCACCCTAATTTAGCTGCGAAGCAGCCCTCATCTGTTGGTAACGGTCTTTCTGACCGGCAGTGCCTACTACAAGTTCAGCACGCAGCTCCGGAGCGAAAGTTCATCACAGACCTGTCAGAAGCACTCACAGTCTTTGGCGCTTCCTCCCTGGCACAGGCAACCTGCAACTACTGGACTCCTTCATAGCCATGAGGTGTGGGCGTTAACCCACACTTAGTTCAGAGACAACTTGCGATACATCAGATAAGCAAAAACTGAACCGGTCTCCTCAAAAACTCTCCAAAAAAACGTGGCGGTCAACATCTTCAAAGTAAGATGCACCCCTTTTTTTTGGCTGCCGGCTGCCGCGATGACAGCTCGACGCCTTACGTTTGATTGGATTCCGATGAAGCGTGGGAACCCTTTAACTTGAGCCTATTATACCATACGCTGGTGGGAGGCACAAGCAAGCCGGTCAGCCCCGAGACTCCAGCCCGGCCAGTAAAATGCCGGTAGCAACGGCAACATTCAGGGATTCAGCCTGTCCCGAAATCGGTATGGTGACACGCAAATCCGCGGCGTCCATCCATAGGTCAGACACACCGGAACCCTCATTCCCCAGCACTAGCGCAACCCGTTCGCAGTAGGGGGCGGCACGATAATTGACTGCCTGGTGAACGGCTGTAGCCACAATCTGCACCTTGGCAGCTTTTAGGCGTTTGAGGGTGTCTTCTCCTTCTTGGTCAACCATCACTGGCACGTGGAACAGCGACCCCATGGCTGAACGCACAACCTTCTCGTTATAGACATCTACGGTGCCCTTCAGGCAAACGATTGCGTCTGCCGAAAAAGCGTCTGCGGTACGAACTATGGTTCCTAGATTTCCAGGGTCTTGGACTCCGTCAATCACAAGGAGTCGCAGGCTGGTAGCTTGTTCAAACGTGACAGGCCACTCTGAAGACGCTACCCTCGCCGCTACAACCAGCCCTTGAGGACGCTCTGTCCCTGCCACTTCACACAGCAGCCGGTCTTCCACCTGATGCAAGATAACACCTATTTGCCGGAGTTCATTCAGCAGGCTCTCGCCTCTGGGACTGCGCATTAGATGCTCGCTAAAGACAGCGTGTTCCAATGGAACTTCCGCCTTAAGGGCTTCTTCAATCAGCCTGACACCTTCCAGCAGAAACAGGCCAGCTTTCTCCCGGCCACTTTTGCTGTGTAGAGACTTCAGCTGCTTGATTAGGCCGTTTTGCTTGCTGGTGATGATACCGGGCATATTAACACCTCTTCAAGGTGGCTGACTAGTAGCGCTCCAGCCGCTTCAAATCGTCATTGATCCCTACAACGACCAGGACGTCATCTCTTTGGATCACGTCATTGGCGCGAGGTGTGATGTTAATATCCCCTCCGCGCTTAATGGCGATGACGTTGGCATTGAACCGGTTGCGCAAGTCTAGCTGCCTAAGTTCCTTACCTACCATCTTCTCAGAAGCCACAATTTCAATCATACTGACATCCGGGCTGAGTTCAATGAACTCGAGAATGTTGGAAGAAACCAAGTTTTGCGCGACCCGGAAACCCATATCTCTCTCAGGGAAAACAACCTTGTCCGCGCCAATCTTGTATAGCACCTTACCATGCAGGTCATTTTGGGCTTTGACGACAACATAGCCGACTCCAAGCTCTTTCAGCATCAGAGTCGTAAGGATACTAGCCTGAATATCCCCGCCAATGCCTACAATAACTACGTCAAAATTGCGGATACCTAGCGCTTTGAGCGCGGTTTCATCGGTGGCATCGGCCATTACTGCTCTAGTGGTATAGTCCAACAAAGAACGCACGTGTTCTTCATCGCTATCTATTGCCAAAACTTGATGCCCCATAGAATGCAATGTGCGAGCCACGCTCGAGCCGAAACGGCCGAGCCCAATTACAGCAAATTGTTTACTCATTGTCTTTCACCTCTATCCGGAAAGCTAAAGGGTCAGGCAAATAACGATCCTAGCCGACGATAATTTTCTCTTCTGGATATCGCAGATGAGCCCTCGTGTTGGAATGAGCAACAGCGAGCGCCAGTGTCATTGGCCCAACACGCCCGGCGAACATGGTGATGATTAGCACAACACGGCCCACAGCAGATAGTGAGGAGGTAATGCCCATACTCAGGCCTACCGTACCAAAGGCGGATGTTGCCTCAAACAACAAAGGCAAGAATGGCTGATCTTCGGAAATGGTCAGCACCATCGTAGTGGTCAGCACTAATCCTAGCGCTATGGCTGCTATTGCCATTGCCCGCATAATAATGTCACGAGGTACTTGCCGTCCAAACAACCGCGCATCTTCTCTACCACGAATAGACGCTACGACCATTAAGAACAACGCGCTGAAGGTGGAGGTTTTAATACCACCGCCGGTAGAGCCGGGTGATGCTCCGATGAACATCAGGATAATGGTCAATAGCAGGGTTGCTGGACGCAGGGCGTCAGTCGGTAGAGTGTTAAACCCGGCTGTTCTGGGCGTAACTGAGTGGAACCAGGCTCCGAGCAGCTTGCCTTGCGTAGGCAGGTCTGCCAGTGTATTGTTCCATTCTAGAGCTAACACAAATACAAAACCAATTACGAGCAGCGCGGCTGTAGCCGCAAGTACAATCCGAGAATGAAAGCTTAGCCGACTGAACTTGAGTTGCCCCCTGTGCTGGTAGATATCAGCCAGGACGCTAAAGCCAAGACCACCAGCGATAATCAGCGTGGTGACTATTAAATTCACAGGAATATCGCTCACATATGGAGTAAGACTCCGGTAATTGCCGATCAGATCGAAACCTGCGTTACAGAACGCAGAAATGGCATGGAAGATCCCATACCAGATGGCAGTAGGCATGCCGTAATCGGGCAAGAACCGCAAAGTCAGCAGCACTGCTCCTATCCCTTCGAAGAATAGCGTCACAAGGCCTACATACAGCGTAAGTCGCACCATGCCTTCCAAAGAGAACTGGTTAAGAGCCTCTTGCATGATGAGACGGTTACGAAAACTGATGCGCTTCCCTAGAAAAATGGCCATCATGGTTGCCATGGTCATCAACCCAAGCCCACCAAATTGGATCAAAATGATAATTACCACCTGACCGAAAAAGGAGAACTGGGTTAGCGTGTCAGCGACAACCAAGCCTGTTACGCAGACGGCCGAAGTTGCTGTAAACAATGCATCCAGATATGGGAGCCGGCCTACATTTGATGCCACAGGCAAGGACAGCAGGATGCTTCCCACCAGGATCAGGGAAGCAAATGTAAAGATTAAAATCTGGGCCGGTGTCAGGCGTGACATCCAGCCTTGTTTTTCGATCATCCCCATAGATATCAGTCCCAACTCATATTAGTCAGACCCCCAACCCAGTAGGGTTGGGGGTGTGTAAAACTACTGATTAAACTGAGCCTTGGCAGTAGCAACCAACTGGCTGAAAGCGGCGCCATCATTGATAGCGAGGTCGGCCAGCATCTTGCGGTTGACCATGATACCAGCCTTCTTCAGGCCGTTGATCAGTGTGCTGTAAGACATGCCATTTACGCGTGCAGCAGCGTTGATACGGGCGATCCACAGCTTGCGGAAATCGCGTTTACGCTGTTTACGGTCCCTAGTAGCATAGGACAGGGACTTCATGACCTGTTCGTTTGCACGACGGAAAAGCTTGCTCTTTGTACCCCAATAACCCTTGGCGAGTTTCAAAATCTTCTTATGGCGTGCCCTGGCGGTAACGCCGCGTTTTACGCGTGGCATAACTAGTACCTCCTATTAGCTGCTTAGTATTTGTATGGGATGAGCTTCTTGAGACGCTGCTTGTCAGAATCTGTCAAGACAGCCGGGTTATCCAGGCGACGCTTCTGCTTGGAAGACTTAGCGCCGAATTTATGGGCATTATGGGAACTGTTGCGTTTAATCTTGCCGGTGCCGGTTACTTTAAACCGCTTGGCCGCACCCTTGTGAGTCTTCATCTTGGGCATGGTTAATCCTCCTTGTTCTCTGCCTTGTTTTCTGCCTTGTTCTCTTTAGCTGCCATGATCATGATCATATTGCGACCTTCAATCTTGGCTTCACGTTCAATGGTTCCATTTTCAATGCAAGCCACGAACTGGTCAAATACCTTCTTACCCAACTCAGAATGCACAATCTGGCGTCCGCGGAAGCGCATGACTACCTTGATCTTGTTGCCTTCCTTGAGCATCTGATCAGCCTTGCGAGCCTTAATCTGTAGATCGCGCTCTTCAATGGTCTGGCTGAGCTGGATTTCCTTAATGGTGATTATCTTCTGCTTCTTGCGAGCTTCCCGGTCATGCTTGCTTTGCTCATACTT
>JAWLDB010000172.1:0-5733 GCA_041686915.1 Bacillota bacterium | reverse complement strand
ATCCAGCGTTTGTTAGCCGGTACCGAAAACCGTATTGGTAAGAAGAAACAGTTATAAAAACAGAGCCGACGCACGCGTCGGCTCTGTTTTTATAATCAATAGTTTTGAAGAAGACTGCAATTATACAGCCGACTGCCCATAACCCGGGGAACGTCGGTTGATGTGCCCCATCAAGCTCAAATGTACTATCGCAGTGAGCAGCAGCATAGCCCCGATTGCGATGAGTGCTAAAGAGAAGTTGAGATCAGCAACCATTCCGACTGATGGCTTAACTAGCATACTTACCAAGCTACCCAGAAAACCCAAGACTGATAGACTGGTAGCGCGGTTACGCCCCTGTAGTTGATCATTGACGAACGTGCGGTAGATCGGCATGCGCAGGGCATCCATGGTCAGGATGGCCAGGATGGCCCCGACTCCAATCACCGGCGACCGTAACTGGGGGAGCATTAAGAATGCCAGCCCTGAGATCATGAGGGGTAATGCCACCGCTAGTGGCTGTCCCAGCTTGCGAGCTATAGCCGGAGCGAATAATGAAGCACCAACAGATACTAGGTTAGCCAGTAGCATGATCGCTCCGAAGTGGCGCAACGGTATACCCAAGCTTAGAAACAACGGCTGATTCAGATAGTGCATGCTCAGCCCGGCTATGAAGGCCAATGAGGAGAAGACTCTTAGTGCAGCCAGCAAAGGCATCTGGCGTAAAAGACTAAGATGCATCCACCATCGCACCGTCGGTGCGCCTTCAGCAGCTCTTACAGATGGGTCTTCCTCCAACAAGAAGGCCAAGCCGGACGCAAGCACCAAGGGTATGCAGGACAGGTAAACCGGTAGACTCAAAGAGTACTCTGCCAGCCATCCCCCGAATACCAGGCTGATGGCCAGGGCCGCCTTGCTGGCGCTACCAAACAAAGCAAAAGCAGTATCGGCCGCTTGGCTTAGTCCCTCTTTTTCCAGACTAGTGTAGATCAACGCTTCATCTGCGCCAGATAGGCAGGCGATTCCTATACCTGCAACTGCCGATTCCAGGAGAAATAGCCACAGGCTATGGCTAAGAGCAGCGACAATGCTGCTAATAGCGGCACACGCTGTAGCTGCAATCACCAGTTTGCGCCGGCCGACTCTGTCAGCCAACACCCCTGAGGGTATTTCCAGCAGAAAGATGGCCGCTGATAGCACACCTTCCATCAGAAACATCCCGGTATAGGTGAGCCCCCGGCTTTGGTAAAACAACGTACTGACTACCGAGTAGAAGGCCAATGAGGACAAGAATGTCACCAGGGTATATACTCTGACGTTCTTGATCCGTAGAACATCCCTATATGCTTCTATTGCGTTTGACATATGCAAACCTCCCGCAGAAATTCATCCACGGGCACCTTATCGACACCCGTGGTCAGTTCAAGAGACCGCGGGTGCAGTTACAGTAGAGCAGCGTCATGCGTACATCACATCCTAGACCGTTTGTAAACATGATACGTCGTTAGTTATCTTGGTGCAATGTAAAGAATGGCTCCTAATCTTACGACCAGAACAGCCAGACGAAAATCGATGCCGTGATTACAGCGACTAGGGTAAAGGGTAACCCAATTTTAGCGAAGTCAGCAAACGATACATTAATTCCATGTTTGCGCAGCATGCCTACTGCCACCACGTTGGCAGAAGCACCGATGGGAGTGACATTCCCACCTAGTGAAGTACCAATCAGGAGCCCAAACATCAAGAGAAATGGTGATACTCCCAAGGAAGCTGCCACCTGTTGCGCTACTGGCAGCATGGCAATTGTGTAGGGGATATTATCTACAAAAGCTGAGACGATCACCGAAAGCCATACCAAGACCAGGAAGGCGGTTAGCGTGCTGCCGCCCGTAGCAGCAGTTATCGCCGCCGCCAGGCGTTCAACTATGCCTGTTGCGGACAGGCTGCCAACCAGCACAAAAATGCCGGTGAGGAATAGCAGCGTCTCCCAGTCCAGGTTGCGCAGTTTGAAAGGCAGCTTATCAAAGGTAGCGTTCCAAAGTATGCCTAGTACGCCAAAGGAGACGGTGATCAGTCCTACAGCGTACACAGGCTTTCCGGGGATGAAAGAGGATGAGGCCAAAGAGGTAATCAAGGCAGCCAAAAGCCACGTAGGGGTCCATGTCAGCACCTTTACCTGGTTTTCAAACTCGATGCGCTGCTGCATATTGCGAAAAAGCAGGTAGAGCAAAAAGGTCGCTGCGACCGCGGCTATCTCTACAGCGAAAAAGACACTCGGGCGCCCGTTCAGCCAGAAGAACTCGAGAAAGCTCATGTCAGCTGTAGTAGCTAGAATAATACTGGTAGAATCGCCAATCATTGTAGCCGTCCCTTGCAGGTTTGATGATATGGCCACTCCGATCAGGAATGGGGCAGGCGAAACCTTTAACCTGTGAGCGATGTCAAAGGCCACTGGGGCGATGATCAGCACTGTAGCCACGTTGTCGACGAAAGCGGAGACGAAGCCCGCAAACGCACTTACGGCCACAAGCGCCAAGCCTACCGTGCGCATGCGTGAGACTATCTGGCCTGCCAGGTAGTCCGTGGCGTGCGAAGCAATAAACAGTTCAGCCAATACCATCGTACCCCAGACGATGCCGAGGACGTTCAGGTTAATGGACTGGAGAGCCTGTTCCAGGGTTATGGTCTGTGTGAACACGAGTGCTATGCCTGCCAACAGTACCACAAGCACAGGGCGGATTACCCTGGAAATCACCAGAATGTATGCAAGAGCAAAGACTACCCCGGCAATCAGCTGCGGATTGCTCATGTATAACCACCTCACCTGTTTAGTTGTTCCACTCGCCGTAGAAAACATGAACCCGGCTAAACCAACGTATCCGCTAGGTTCCTAACTATCAACAGAATTTAGGCAATATCTGAGGTGAAGCTCAAGACTGCTGCGTATATTTAGCACTGAGGGGCATTGCTTATGCACCCTGCAAAGAGGGCGGCAAATTAGGAGGCGAGAGCGGTTGGAAGACATTAAACGCCTGGAAGAGCAGATGAAGGCACTGCATGCCAGCACTATGTTTGCTGTGGAAGATCTGGCAAAGGCCGTTGACAACATGCTCTGGTACCAAAAGATGCAAGACTATGCTACGGTTGGCGAAGTTACTCTTATCGGGTCGCCACCCGGGAACACCAAGGCCCAGTCTGATCAGGATAAGGGCAACCCAATCAAGTTTAAGGCTTATACCTTTACTCCCTTGGGTGTTAAGCCAGGAGGGCGTTATCCCCTGCTGGTCTATGTGCATGGTGGAGTGCATAGCAACTTTGCCAGTGGTTCGGCCAATATTATCACGGAGTTGGTTCGACAGGGTTACATCGTCATTTCTCCTGACTATCGCGGCAGTACGGGCTATGGCTCGCAGTTCTGGCAAATGATTGACTACGGTGGACTGGAAGTAGAGGATGTATATGCTGCCCGCAACTGGGCCGTGGAGAACATGAAGCTAGTAGACCCGGAGCGGGTAGGCATTATCGGTTGGAGCCACGGCGGCCTAATCTCTCTTTTCAACACCTTTTTCCACCCGAAAGACTACCAGGTAGCCTATGCCGGCGTGCCAGTGAGCGATTTGGTCGCGCGGATGGGCTACAAGGGTCCCCACTACCAGGAACTCTTCTCCGCTGATTACCATATCGGCAAGACTGCTGCCCAAGACCCATGGGAGTATCGCCGGCGTTCACCCGCCTGGCACGCTGAGAAGCTGCAAACCCCGTTGCTCATCCATACAACCACCAACGATGAAGATGTGAACGTGCTCGAGGTCGAACATCTAATCAAGTCATTGCAGGCTGCCGGCAAAGAGTTTGAGTGGCGTATATATGAGAACGCACCCGGTGGCCATGTGTTTAACCGCATCGACACCAGAGCAGCCAGGGAGTCGCGACTTGAGATTTATCATTTCCTGGCTCGGCACCTGTCACCACCGAATGTGTTATTAGACTAGTAAACTGTCTGAGCCTCCTAGCCGGAGGCTCTGTTCGTTTCTTATATAACCCTTCCTCTTGGCGTTACCACAACTGATCAATCAGAAAGTTCCGGGCGGTTCTGCTCTCTCACAGCTGTCGACCCGACCTGAACCTGGCTTGTTCTCGGAAATAGCCGGACAGGAAAAGCAATACACCCAGCAGCCTCGTCTAAAGTAGCCCGCAGGACTTGGCTTAAGAAACGCGAACTTAGACTAGAAGAAGACTGCAAGGGGGATGCACCGATGCGCGAGGTCATGATCATCACCGCAGGACCGCAGATTATGGAGTATGTCGAGCCAACCATGGTTGGCTTTTCAGCGAGCCACTATCAGGAACGAATGAACCTGTTACGCGGAAGAATGTCAGCACATAACCTTTCACACGTAATCGTCTACGCCGATCGAGAACACTTTGCCAACATGGATTTTCTGATTGGTTTTGAACCCCGTTTCGAGCAGGCCTTGTTGGTAGTGCCCGTTGATGGGCTGCCTACTCTGGTCCTGGGGAATGAGGGTTGGGCCCACTCGTTCATCAGTCCGTTGGAACTCAGCCGAGTACTGTATCAGAACTTCAGCCTGCAGGGGCAGCCACGTGAGCGATTGGTCCCGCTCACGCAGATTTTCAGTGATTGTGGCATTGACCGGCAGAGCAGTATTGGAGTGATTGGGTTTAAGTACTTTGAAGATGTACATATCGAACGAGCATCCTATCGCTTTGATATCCCTGCCTATATCATGGAAGAGCTTTATGAGGTTGCGGAAGCCAGCAGGGTTGCCAACGTTACGAAGATCATGACGGATCCCACAGCAGGCCTCAGGGTGATCTTGCGTACTGCCACAGACATTGCACATTTTGAGTATATGGCGACTAAGACATCGCGTTTCATCATCAACATGCTGAAAAGCCTTAAAACGGGACGTACCGAGCTCGAGGTGTCTCGCCTGGCTGAGCTGGATGCTACGCCAACCGCTGTGTTTCCCATGGTCAACTTTTCAGTTGAACACGTCAAGACTGGCCTGCGCAGCCCTTCGCAGCACCCCCTAAAGGAAGGCGACGCCATGACTGTAGCTTATGGCACGAGGGGTAGCCTAGTGGCTCGCTCCGGCATAGCCGTCAAGGACGAAGCGGACTTGCCGGCGGAGCAGGCTGATGCTATAGAAGGGTTCTACAAGCCGTATTTCGCTGCCTTGGTGGAGTGGTATGAAGCGCTGAGGGTTGGAGTCAAATGCCGTGAAATGTATGCGGGTGTGATGGAACGTTTGGGTGACCAAGAGAAGTTTGGCATCTACCTTAACCCCGGCCACAATATCAGCACAGACGAATGGCCGAACACTCCCTTCTTTAAGGACTCACCCTATGAGCTGCCCTCTGGCGCTTACCTGCAGTGCGACGTGATTGCCTCCAGTCAGCAGCCCTTCCGACAGGCAATCATGGAAGACGGGGTAATTCTGGCCGATGGCGCACTGCGGGAGCAGCTGCATAAGGAGTACCCTGAAGTCTATGGGCGGATAATGCAGAGGAAAGAGTTTATGCGGAACGTTATAGGTATTAACCTGCACGAGGATGTGCTGCCTGTCTCCAATTGCCAGGCCATCTACCACCCCTTTATGCTGGACACCACACGCATCTTCTCTGTCAAATAGACGGTAGTGCAATAATGGAGCAGCCAAATAGTTGGCTGCTTCTTTCATTCCAGCGGTCACCGCGAGTACGTATTGGTGTATTATAGAACTGCTGTCT
>JAWLDB010000171.1:0-5759 GCA_041686915.1 Bacillota bacterium | reverse complement strand
CGATTATCTGGTAGCATCCATGGCAGCGTTCGGCATCGGTAGTACCGAGGAGAACCTGCAGTTGGCCATTGCTGGCGAGAACTATGAGATTGACGAGATGTATCCATCCTTCAAAGTTGTGGCCGAAATGCAGCAGGAGAAGAACGCCCTGCGCTCAATAAACTGGGCCCTGGAAGCCGAAAAGAACCATAGTGACCTGTTCGGCAAGGCCTTGGAGATGGTCAAGCAGGGTCATGACTATTCCGGTGTCAGCCTGCAGGTCTGTTCCATCTGTGGTCACACCAAAGAGGGAGAAGCTCCCGATAAGTGTCCGATTTGCGGCGCCCCGGCCAGCAAATTCATCGAGTACTAAAGAAAGAATTTTGAACAACCCTGACAATACGTTGTCAGGGTTGTTTTGCTATATTGGGATTGAGGACAAAAGAACATGAGAGGAGCGATGGCATGCACCCGTTACATGAGCGGATTGTTGAGCTACTCGCACAGCAACTACCTTCGTCACGTCTAAAGGAGATAGAGGAGAAAGGTACCTGGCTGCAGCGAGTTCTGGAACTGAGGTTGGAGCACGGTCAGGAGCTTATCCTCAAACTTGCAATCCACCCGGAATGGTGTAATCCCCTGCAGGAAGCGATGAAGTGTGATTTCCTGCGACAGCACGGTATTCCCGTTCCGAATGTAATCGCAGTGGATGAGTCGTGTGCACTGCTACCCCAGCCCTTCATACTCCAAGAGAAGCTTCCAGGAAAGAGACTGCAACACTTACTGCTGTGCGAAGACAAACAGGAGCAACAGCAAATCTATCGTTCCATCGGCGAGACTTATCGCAAGCTGCATTCTATCCATAATGACAGATCGGGACTCATGGGTGATACACCTCACGAGACTCGCTACCCGGTAGCGCCTAACAATTACATGTTCCAAGCAGAAATAGTGGAAGGTAGTGGTAGACAGGCCTTGGAACAAGGGCTGATCAGTGCCGATACGCACCAACGCATTGTCCAGATTTGGACGGATAACCTTGACTACCTGAACGCACACCAGCCTTCCCTGGTACATAATAGCTGCTTCCCCTGGACCATATCACTAAAAAATGAGGGAAACAGCTGGTCAGTCAGTAAGATGATGGCCCTGGGCGATTTTCTCTGGTGGGATCCGGCCTACGACATTGCCCTGCTGCAGTATCCAATCTTTTACGAGATGAGTGAAGTCAACTGGCATGCTTTCATCGTTGGCTATGGCGACATTCCTGAGCGGAAACGCATCCTGCTTTACCGCCTGATGCAGCTGCTCTGCGCCGCCATGGGTGTCTACATGGAGCCTGCCGAGCTCAAGAAGACTCCAATCAGCATCTTGGAGCAGCTGGAACCTGCATTGGATGAACTGGCATCTCTTTAGTATCAATCGAAGTAGATTAGCTCGGCTTCCGGCTTGGCACCAAGCGTCAGGATAGCTACTGAGTAGTGCTTTTCCCGGCGCTTGTCGGTAGCAGAACCAGGGTTCAGTAATAGACATCCCTTGTACAACTTGTTGAGCGGCTGATGGCTGTGTCCAAAGAGTACAACGTCGGCTTTGGGGAAGGTATTATAAGCACGCTCAGGCGTGCTTTTTCCTTTCCCCAGGTGGCCGTGAGTGATGCCTATCTTAAAGCCTTCAAACTCTAGCAGCAACTTGTAGCCAAGAATATCGCCCATCGCGTCAGAGTCGGTATTGCCCGCCACAGCTTCCGTCGGGGCAATGCTGTTCAGCTCCCGCAGCACAGACCAGTCGTTAATATCTCCACAGTGCAGGATCAGGTCTACGCCGGCGAAAGATTCTTTGATGAAGGCCGGTAGTTCCTTTCTGCGCCGCGGGACGTGGGTGTCAGAGATTACGCCAATGCGCATGCAAATCACGCTCCTGCAACATTATAGACTTGTCAATCTATCATACTCAACTCGCGCTCATCTTGCTCTCTTTTTTCCCTGACCGGTTGTGAAGGAGCTCTACCTATAAAAGACGCGTACGTGCAGCTCTGTACAGAAAACGCCAGAATGCCTCCCTCTAGCGGGAGGCATTCTGGCCTGGGTTATTTGGCGAGCAGTGATATCCGGAAGGGATGCAGTTCCCCAGTCATAACGCCATTGCGAACTGCGGGGTCGTTCACCATCAACTCTTCTGCGGCTGCTGCATCAGAGGCAGTGAAAACCACTATGCCAAAGGCAGCGTCCGTGCAGGGTCCTGCCAAAAGTAGCTGCCCAGCCTGCAGTAGCCCCTGCAAGTAGGCATAGTGCTCTCCCAGGATTCGTTCCTCATCCATGGTCATAGTGGTCATTAGGTCTGCCTTTACCGGGCGGAGTAAGTAGATAAAGTGGTTCATCATTGCTTCACCTCTAAAGAGCTCTGTGTACTGAGTCTAGCATAGGGTAGACTCCCTGCCAATACATCCCTTCACTGCCAGCAGGGCAGTATATTACCAGGTTTGAGTGGAGGTACTGGCATGAACGAGAGTCTAGTTACGATGGTGCGTGGCATAATAGCTTTCGTGAGCTTGCTCATTTTTGCCCGTGTTCTAGGAAAGCAGCAGATTGCAGAACTAACATTCTTTGAATATGTGCTAGGCATTACAATCGGGTCAATTGCTTCTACCATGACGGTTGATCTATCAATCAAGATCTTCCCTCAGTTTGTCGGGCTACTGACCTGGGTAGGTGCGGTTCTGGTTACCCAGTGGATTACAATACGTTGGCGCAACCAATCCAAGCTGATCAACGGGGAGCCGACAATCGTTGTCATGGAAGGCAAAATCATGGAAGATGCCATGCGTAAGCTGAGATATCGCCTATCTGACTTAACAGAACAGCTGCGCATAGAGGGTGTCTTCAATCTGGATGAAGTGCAGTATGCTGTACTCGAGGCTAGTGGACAGCTCTCTGTACTTAAGAAACCACAGAACATGCCAGTGACTCTGCAGGACCTGCAATTGATTGGCAAAAATCGCGGGATGGATGTAGAGCTAATCTATGGAGGGGTAATCATAGAGCAGAACCTCAAACAGACTGGTGTGACGCGTGAGTGGCTGATTGAGCGGTTAAGTGCCGAGGGCTTCAGAGACCCCTCAGAGATCTTCATCGCCACTATCGACACCAACCGCAAGCTTTACATCGATGGTTATCAAGACAAACTGGTCAGCAAGGTTGATGTCGACGATGAGAAGGAGGAAAGTGATGCGTAGGCTAACAAGGTTCTTGCTACCTCTAATCATCATGGTTGTCTTCGTGTTGCTTATGGTCAGCGACGAGTTTGTGAAGCGCCCTTTCCATGGCGAGCTGGATGACGTAAGCATGCATCTGCTGGCTGTGAGGCAAGCGGTTCTCTCTGAAGACTGGAAGGTCGGGAGCGCTAGTTTAGAGAATTTGCGCAGAGCGTGGGGCATAGTCACAGGTAGAGTTCAGTTCACCGTAGAACGCGACGAAATCAGGCATATTGATTCCAACATAGCCCGCCTCAGTGGTTTTCTTGATGGAGAGGAACAAGCCGGTGCACTGGCAGAGCTGGCCGAGTTGGAAGAACACTGGACTCAGCTAGGCCGATAGTAGCAGAAAACCCACCCTAAAGCAGGTGGGTTCTTGCATGTCTTTGTAAGCCTAGCCTTCGATCTTCAGTTGATCCCAAAGGAATGCATAGATGTCGGCCTGCTCATCAATCAGCTTGCTAGTGGGTTTGCCAGCGCCATGACCAGCCTTACTTTCTACGCGCAGGTAGACCGGATTATCGCCACCTGCCGCAGCCTGTAAGGTAGCCGCGAACTTCTTCGAGTGCATCGGCACCACCCTGTCGTCAGTCTCAGCTGTCATGACGATCACCGGCGGATAGACGGCGCCGAACTTAACGTTATGCAGCGGTGAGTAGGCCAGCATGAAGCGGAAGTGGTCCGGGTTCTGCTCTGCGTCGCCGTACTCACCGGTCCAGTAACGACCAGCGGTGAAGCGATGGTAACGCAGCATATCGATCACGGGCACCCAACACACAACGGCGCCAAACAAGTCCGGTCGTTGAGTCATGCAGGCTGCAACCAGCAGGCCACCATTGCTCCTGCCCATGATGGCCAGCTTCTCCACGCTGGTATACTTGTTTTCAATCAGCCACTCACCTGCGGCTATGAAGTCATCGAATACATTTTGCTTCTGCTCCAGCATCCCGGCTCGGTGCCAGGTCTCACCATACTCGCTACCGCCGCGCATGCAAGCCACTGCATAAACTCCTCCGGCTTCCAGCCACACCAGGTTACTGACGCTGAAGTTCGGACTGCTGCTGATGTTGAACCCACCATAACCGTAAAGCACCGTCGGGTTGTTGCCGTCCAGCTTAGTTCCCTTCTTGTGGGTCAGAAACAGGGGAACTTTCGTACCGTCCTTCGACGGATAGAAGACCTGTTTGGTCTCATAGTCATCTGGGTTAAAGTCTACCTCAGGGCCCCAGAACTTGCTGAGCTGCCCTGCCTCAAAATCGTAGCGGAATACGGTAGTGGGGTAGAGGTATGACGTGAACCCGAGGAACATCTCTTTGTGCTCACGCTTGCCATTCAACCCCGCCAACGAGCCAAGGGTCGGCAGCTCAATCTCACCAGCCGCAGCACCATCAACCTGGAAGAGCTTAACCTGGCTGTAAGCATCATGCGAGTACATAGCGATAAACTGGTTATTAACCATGGTCACGCCCTGCAGCACATCTTCGCTCTCTGCGACGAGTTCCTGCCAGTTCTCACGCTCAGGATGTTCCACATCAATAGCAATCAGGCGGCCATTGGGTGCCTGGTAAGTAGTATGGAAGTAGAGAAGCGAGCCGTCGTTGCCGATAAAACGATACATGGCATCGTTCTCATCCAGCAGACGGATAACCTCTCCTTCGCTGTTCAGCTCGCGGAAATATACCCGGTTCTCCGGGTTGGTGCCCAGGGACACATGCAGCAGGAGATAAGCGCCATCATCGGTGATATGGGCAGAGAACCCTAGCTGCTTGAAGTCAGGGCGCTCGTAGATCAACTGGTCTTCGCTTTGATCTGTGCCCAGCTTGTGCAGGTAGACCTTGCTGAAGTTGACAGCGTCTTCTTTTGGCACTGAACCAGGTTCCGGGAAACGGGTGTAGAAGAAACCGGATCCATCCGGCAACCAGGGGATGGAAGTGAATTTGCACCACCTGATCAGGTCAGGCAGGTCCTCACCCTGTTCTACGTCCATGATGCGAATCTGCTGCCAATCGCTGCCGCTCTCGGAAGTAGCGTAGGCCATCAGCTTACCGTCCTTGGTAAAGGACATGTTGGTTAAGGCAACCGTTCCGTCATCGCTCAGCTTGTTCTGGTCGAGCAAAACCTTGCCTTCGCCGTCCATTGTGTCGTGCAAATAGTAGACAGACTGGTTCTGCAAGCCGTCGTTGCGGGAGATAACGTATTTGCCTGCTACTTTCTGCGGCACGCCTACTTTGGCATAGTTCCACAGCCCGGTCAGTCGCTGTTTGATCTGTTCACGCATTGGAATATTGTCCAGATACTCGCGGGTAATGGTGTTTTGAGCATCTACATATGCTTGGGTTTCAGGTGCTTCCGGATTTTCCATGTAGCGGAACGGGTCCGCCACCTTAACACCGTGGTAAATATCGACTACGTTCACTCTGGGGGCTTCAGCCATAACTATCCCTCCTGTAAATCGGCGAGGCCTGGTAGACTTGACAAGCCTCACATAGTGAATTCTATTTATCCTAGACCTTGGTATGTCATTCTATTC
>JAWLDB010000170.1:0-5759 GCA_041686915.1 Bacillota bacterium | reverse complement strand
CTTAACTAAAGGACAGGCCGCGGCTGATTAAATGAACAGTCGCGGCCTGTCCTTTACAGGTTAACCATGATGCGTTGGCGCGCCGAAAAAGTAGCTATCTGCCGGTATCCAGCCTGCCATGCCAGTTGTGCTGCTATAGCTACATCGCGCCCTACGTCCTCAGCCCGATGGGCGTCTGAACTCAGTGTTACTGGTATGCCAAGCTGAAAAGCCCGCTCGAGAATAGTTTGGGCCGGATAGAAATCTGCAGCCGGCTTGTATCGGCCGTTGGTGTTGATCTCGATGCAAAGGCCACTTCGGCTGATGGCTTCCAGTGCCACTTCGGCCATAGCTGCAGCATTACCTGAGGGCTGATAGCCAAACACCTTGATCACGTCCAGGTGGCCGATGATATCAAACAACCTGGATTCAGCAGCCTGGCTAAGTGTGCTGTAGTAAGCCGCGTATAGTTCATCTATGTCCCAATTAGCGTAGCCCGCCATCTCTCTAGGATCGTCAAACACCCATCCGTCTAACGCATGCACGGAACCGATGCAATAGTCCAGCGGCAGTGAGGCTAGTGTTTGGCCTATCCGGTCTTCTTGTCCTGGGAAAAAGTCGACTTCCAACCCCAGCCGGATATTGACTTCCGCACAGAGGCGCCGCGCCTCGGCTACGGCCGCCAAGTCCAATTGGTCCAGATACATATCATGGTCAGCCAGGCCCAGGTCAGCGATATTGCGCTGCCTAGCCTGCTCAGCGAACCTGACCAGTTGCTCCACAGTATATTCCCTATCCGCGTGCCCCAGGGGGTGGGCATGATAATCTACCAGCATCTTCTCACTCCTAGCCCTTACGCCTCTTCAGTTCCTCCGCTACCTGTCCTGGTTGAATATCCAACTGAGCCAGAAGTAACAGCGTGTGGAAACAGAGGTCGGCGACTTCGTAGACTACTTCGCCAGGGTCGGGGTTCTTGCCTGCTACAATCACTTCCCCGGCTTCTTCGCCAATCTTCTTCAAGATGCGGTCGATCCCACCCTTGAACAGTTTGGTGGAGTAAGAGCCTTCTGGCAGCTGACGCTTTCGCTCCAGCAATAGCTGATAAAGCTCACCTAAGATGTTTTGACGAATAGGTTCTTCTTCTATCACAGGGCTACCTGGCAAGATGTTATGAAAACATGACCTCTCGCCTGTGTGGCAGGCGTTACCCTGCTGTTCCACCATGTATAGCAGGCAATCGGCGTCGCAGTCGTAGCGGACTTCTCTAATAGTCTGAAAGTTACCCGAGGTCTCGCCTTTCTCCCAAAGTTGATCTCGACTGCGACTATAGTAGCAGGCACGCCCAGTCTCGAGACTGCGATCAATCGCTTCCTGGTTAGCCCAGGCCTGCATCAGCACTTCCCTGCTGTGCCAATCCTGCACTACGACCGGGATCTGCCCACGCTGATCAAACTTCAGTTGCGACATAACGCACTGGCACCTGCCTTTCACTTAAGAACTGCTTTACCTGCCCGATGCTCAACTGACCGAAGTGAAATACGGACGCTGCCAAGGCAGCATCAGCCCTGCCTGCTGAAAACACATCCAGGAAGCTGATCAAATTGCCAGCCCCACCGGATGCAATAACGGGGATCCCAACTTGCTCCGCCAATTGTCTAGTGATAGTAAGGTCATAGCCGTCATTAGTCCCGTCCTGGTCCATGCTGGTTAGAAGAATTTCCCCGGCCCCGAGCTGTTCTACTTGCTTAGCCCAGAACAGTGCATCCATTCCAGTGGTCTTTGTTCCGCCATGAGTGAATACCTGCCAGGCTTCACCGACCTTGCGTACGTCAATAGCCACTACTATGCATTGGCTACCAAAGACTTCTGCTGCCTGAGTAATCAGCTGGGGCTCTAAAACGGCCGCCGAGTTAATGGACACCTTGTCGGCACCGGCAAGCAAGAGGTTGCGGATGTCCTGGACAGTCCGCACTCCGCCTCCCACAGTGAAGGGAATGAATAAGCGGCTTGCGACCTCTTCTACTACAGACAACATGGTCTTGCGCTCTTCGTTTGAGGCGCTGATATCGAGCAGAACCAACTCATCTGCTCCCTGCTGTGCATACCAGGCTGCCAATTCTGCCGGATCACCAGCGTCACGCAGATCTACGAAATTAACTCCTTTGACCACTCGCCCAGCTTTGACATCAAGACAGGGGATAATCCGTTTGCAGAGCATACTATCCCTCCCATTCAGGCAGCGCTTGCCGCAAGTCAATGGCACCGGTGTAGAGTGCCATCCCCACAATTACTCCAGATAGTCCAAGCTCACGCAGGGCTGCTAGTTGCTTTAAGTCCTGCAAGCTCGATACACCACCTGATGCTATCACCTTGAAACCATGGCCAAGCAAGCCCCGCAAGCCTGCTATGTCGGGGCCTGATAACAGGCCGTCTTTGCTGATATCCGTATAGATAAACTCCTGGACTCCGCAAGTCTCATTTAAGTTCTTGGCTACAGCCAGAACGGTTTGCTCACTTGTCTGCAGCCAACCTTCTGTGGCGACCTTGCCAGAACGAGTATCCAATCCAACTAGCACCCGTTCTCCGTAGGTTTCAACCAAACGTTTCACCCAGGCAGGGTCGGAAACTGCTTTGGTGCCGACTATGATACGTTCCACCCCTGCGGCGAAGGCCTGCTCGACGCGCTCATCGCTACGCATGCCCCCTCCCAGTTGAACCGGGATGTCGACCGACTGAGCAATGGCTCTGACGACTGGTAGGTTCTCCGGGGTACCTGTTCTTGCCCCATCCAAATCAACCACGTGTATCCGCTTAGCCCCTTGCCGTTCCCACTCCCGCGCAACAGCAACAGGGTCGTCAGCAAACACTTGCTCCTGCGCAAAGTCGCCTTGCCTGAGCCTGACGCAGCGGCCGCCTCGCAAATCTATGGCTGGTATAATCATTTCAGTCACTCCCATCACATCGTAGCAAAGTTGCTTAAGAGCTGTAGACCGACTGCTCCACTTTTCTCGGGATGGAACTGCACGCCGGCCAGGTTGCCTCTACTGACAGCAGAACAGAACTTGATCCCATAGCAGGTGGTCATAGACTGTAGCAGCGTATCCTCGGGCTGAACGTAGTAGGAGTGTACAAAATAGAAATACGCTCCAGCGGATATCCCCTTAAACAGCGGCTGATCTCGAGTGATGCTTACCCTGTTCCACCCTACGTGCGGGACTTTCTCGCCGGGTGGCAGTTTTTTGGTGGTGGCATTGATTAGGGCCAAGCCCGGAAGGGCGCCGCCTTCTTCTCCGCTGGCACAGAGCAGCTGCAGACCTAAGCATATACCTAAGAGTGGCCTATCAGTCTGTGCATACTGCCGCACTGCCTGATCCAACCCTGCCTGCTGCAGGTTTTCCATGGCCTTGCCAAAAGCGCCGACGCCGGGCAGGATTAGTTTATCAGCCTGCGCTACAGCTTCAGGGTCGCTGGTTACTTCACTCGCCTGCCCTAAACAAGCGAACGCGCGTCTTAGGCTAGCCAGGTTGCCCATACCGTAATCTACTATCGTGATCATCTGCCTACAGCACCCCCTTGGTGGAGAGCACCTGCCCTGCTGTCCCCCGAAGCGCAACTGCCTGTCGCAGAGAATGTGCAACCGCCTTGAACACTGCCTCAATGATATGGTGAGTGTTCCTGCCGTGCAGTAGCTTAACGTGCAGTGTGAAGCCAGCGTTACTGACCAGAGCGCGTAGAAACTCCTCGACCAGCTCGGTATCAAACGCCCCCACCTGCTGCGCGGGCATAGGTACTTCGAAGTGCAGGTATGACCGCCCCCCAACGTCGAGCACAGCCATCACTAGCGCCTCGTCCATGGGAATGCAGACATGAGCGTAGCGGGCGATGCCCGACCTGTCTCCCAAGGCTTGCCGTAGCGCCTGACCCAGGCAGATCCCCAGGTCCTCAGTTAAATGGTGATAGTCTACCTGCAGGTCTCCTTTAGCATCTACAGTAAGGTCGAGGCCACCGTGCAAAGTCAGCAGCTGTAGCATATGCTCGAGAAATCCAATGCCTGTCTTAAGTTTAGCCTGACCCTCGCCATCAAGACAGCAGCTGAGCTTGATCTCTGTCTCGCGAGTCACCCGTGTTATCTCACCCTTACGCATCGCCTGATCCACCCTTAATAACGTCAATCAGGGCAGCCAGGAATGCATTGTTTTCCTCACGGGTGCCTATGCTGACCCGAAGACAATCAGTCAGCGGCTCCTTATACTTGCGGATTAAAACACCCCTGCTCTGCAGCTGCTGATAGATGCTGGCTGCCTCTTCCCCAACCCGGAAGAGAATGAAGTTCGTAACTGATGGAATAGGCCGAACTCCAGGCAGCGCTTGCAGCTGCAGGAAGACCCGTTCGCGTTCAGTAGCAATAGCTGCAACCACCTGGTCTACATATTGACGATTGGCAAGAGCGGTGATAGCCGAAACAAGCGCCAGCGTATCGAGGTTATATGGCTGCCTGACCTTTTCCAGCTCATAGCAGATGGCAGACTGCGCAATGGCATAACCTACCCGGGCCCCTGCCAGGCTGAAAGCCTTGGACAAGGTGCGTATTACCACCAGATTTGACACCTGACTGATTAAAGGCGTGGCGCTAACGCCAGCGAACTCGCCATAGGCTTCGTCAACCACAATTAGCAGGTTCGGCACTGCGGTTAGGCGCAGAATGTCTTGCTGGTCCTGCAGATTGCCGCTAGGGTTATTGGGGTTACATACGAAAACCACAGCCGGCTCTCCCCCAGCTGCCTGGATAACTGCGTCGACATTCAGGCCGAACCCTGCTGTAAGTGGCACTTCAATAGGGCAGGCACCAGCTATCAGTGCTGCCTGCCGGTACATGGAGAATGTGGGTGTGGGGATAATCACCTTCTTGCCCATGCCAAAGGCTAGGAGCAACATCAGTATTAGCTCATCCGAGCCGTTACCTAGCACTACGTTCTCGCCTTGCACCCCAAAGTATGAGGCGAGCTCAGACTGAAGCTGAAGCTGCAGCTGCTCTGGATAGCGGTTGAAGCCGATCTCTCTTAGCTGGGAAAGCACATGTTCCTTCAGCTCAGGTGGCAAGTCAAACGGGCTCTCGTTGGCGTCGAGCTTCACAGCCGGGTCCGATTGCTTAGGTTGATAAGGCTTGAGCGAGCTAAGCTCCGGCCTTACTAGTTCATACATCTATTCACACCTCACCTTGATCGCATTCAGATGCGCTGTCAGTCCCTCAATCTCGGCCAGCTTGCGAGCGCTCTGCTGCTGAGCGAAAAAGCCTTGCTTGGAAAGAGCGATGATGTTGCTAACCTTACGGAAGCTATCAACCCCCAGGCCTGAATAGTAGCGGGCCGTCCCTCCTGTAGGTAGCACATGATTAGGACCTGCAACATAATCTCCCATCGGCTCTGGTGACCATGGCCCTAGGAAAATGGCACCTGCATGCTTAATCTGCCCCAAGATAGCAAACGGGTTCTCAACCAACAGTTCCAAGTGTTCTGCAGCGTACTGGTTAACGATTTGGATGCCCTCATCCATGTCCTTTACCAAGACGATAGCGCCGTTCTTGGCCAGAGCAGCTGAGGCAATCTCTTTGCGAGACAAAGTCGCCCATTGGCGGGATACCTCAATCTGTACCGCTTCGGCCAGGTGTTTGTCATCTGTGACCAGAACAGCGCAGGCTTCAGTATCATGTTCCGCCTGGGAGAGCAAGTCGGCTGCAACAAACTTAGGGTTAGCGGAGCTGTCTGCCAGCACCATCACCT
>JAWLDB010000169.1:0-5790 GCA_041686915.1 Bacillota bacterium | reverse complement strand
CTTTGAACTGATGACTTTTGCCGCTTATCCACTGATCATCCATGAGGAAAATGACCACGCCCTGTTTGCAGGTAACACCTATCTTTATCTTAGTGTGGCCGGCGGCCTGGTGCTGCTCTTTGGCATTTTGCTTCTGGTCTGGGTAACCGGCAGCGCCAGCATAGTACCGCAGCTGGATAAGCTGCTACACAGCCAGCTCAGTCCGTGGCTGATAGTACTGCCTATGCTCATTGGCTTTGCCGTTAAGGCTGGCCTGGTGCCCTTGCATATTTGGCTGCCTCAGGCGCATCCGGTGGCTCCCTCACCAGCTAGTGCATTGCTTTCTGGGTTGATGATCAAGACAGGGGCATTTGGTATACTGCGGGTACTAACGGTAACCCTGGCCCCAGAGGTGGGACACGGACATGCTGCTCCCATTACGCAGCAAATCGGCATTGGACTAATCTGGGTCGCTTTAGCTACTATGATTTTGGGAGCTATCATGGCCTTAATGCAGGATAGCATCAAGAAAATCTTAGCCTATTCCAGTGTCAGTCAAATGGGTTACATCATGCTCGCTGTAGGAGCTGCGGCCTACCTGGGTGATCACGGTGGCCTGGCGCACTCAGCAGCCGTCTACCATATTCTTAATCATGCTGTCTTCAAGTCAGGCCTCTTTCTCATGATTGGCACTGTCTATCTGTTGACTCATACGCTCAGTCTACGTGAACTCGGCGGCCTCTATCGCTATCTGCCCTTTACAGCTACAACCACACTAGTGGCCTCGCTGGCGGTGCTCGGAATACCAGGCTTCAGTGGGTTTGCCAGTAAGACGCTGATTCACCATGCAATCGTAGAGGTGGCTCACTATAGTCACAGCCCCTGGATGCTCCTTGCAGAAAAGCTGTTTATGTTTGGAACGGCACTTACAGCCGGCTATTTCATCAAGCTCTATGCTGGGGTCTTTCTAGGCAAAGGGCCGAAGAAGGCTCCTGTCAGCAAGGAAGGACCAGTGATCAAGGCGGTCCTGCTGATATTCGCAGTACTGATTATTCTGGTAGGCATCTTCCCCTATAACGTGATGTTTGAGTTAGTCAAACCGACCGCTAAGGGCACCATTATTGACATGCAGCTGATCTATGAGCAGTTGCACCATGTGAAGTTTTGGGATGCGCATGCCTATGAAGGTGTGTTTATCCCCGCCTTGATAGGTATAGCCATCTATTTCGTAGCTAAGTACACAGGTTTCTTCAACTGGCGCAGTCCTTGGTGGTTATCGGTTGAAGCCGTGGTTTACCGGCCTCTGTCACGGGGTTTTCTGACTCTATGCTGTCGTTATCTGAGCGGTTTTGAAGCCGGTATCTGTCAAGCTTACGATCGTAGTGGCAAGGCTTCCAACCAGCTTGTAGATCGGGTCAGGCGGTTGGAGGATGCAATCGACGGTGGGTATAATGCCATGGGACAGGCCGGTCAGATTCTGGCTAAGGAGGCACTGCACTGGGAGCAGCATATTGATGATGCCTATAACCAGGCCGAGCATAATGCAGGCAAGGTTGTTCACGGCATCTCCAAGGTGGAAGGACAGATCTCCGCTGGTTACGACAAGGCAGGCGAGACAGTGGGAAAGATCGCGGCAGATGCTACGCAAGCCAACCAAGAATCTGCTGAAGAACCACTTGACGAGCAGGCTGTGCAAAGGATGTCGTGGAACCCCCAGAGCATCACCTTCAACTCCCTGACGGTAGCTATTCTGTTGCTGATCATCCTACTCGTACTTTATCTGGTAGGCGCACAGCGCCTGTAACGTCATAGACAACACGGGTTGATCATGCTAAGTGGTCAACCCGTTTTTGCATCTGGAGTAACACACAGGCAGCGCACATTAATATGCTAGAGATAGAGGAGGTGAGCCTATGCGCTTCACTAAAGTACAGGGACTTGGCAATGACTTCATCCTGATAGAAGCATTCAACGGCCTGCCATCAGCAGATTTGGCTGGCTTAGCCCGCAGCATCTGTCACCGCCATTTTGGCGTCGGCGCAGACGGGCTGGTACTATTGCGTCCATCACAGATTGCAGATTTTCGCATGCAGATTATCAACTCGGATGGCTCAGAGGCTGAGATGTGCGGCAATGCTATCAGGTGTGCCGCTAAATATGCTTATGAGCATGGGCTTTGCCGCTGGACGGAGCTATCAGTAGAGACATTGGCTGGTATCATGCAAATTAAACTAGCCGTCAAAGAGGGTTGTGTGGAGAGCGTGACAGCGGATATGGGGCTTCCCATCCTGGACCCCGAGAGAATCCCAATGCAGACAGAGCAAAACCCGGCTGTGCTGGTGCCAGTAAGAGCGGGGGAGAAGGTTTATCGGGTAACCGCCTTGCTCATGGGGGTTCCTCACGCGGTCGTGTTTGTGCCTGACTTGGAAAAGGTCGACATAGCGCAGGATGGTTATGCCCTGGAGAAACATGCTGTCTTTCCGCGGGGTACCAACGTAGAATTTGTGCGGGTAGTTAACCCCGAGTTAGTCAAAGTCAAGGTCTGGGAAAGGGGAGCCGGACTTACCTTAGCCTGCGGGACTGGGGCTTGTGCTGTGGCGGTCGCCTGCGTTCTGAACGGCTTAACCGAGGACCAGATAACAGTAGCGTTGCCAGGAGGTGCGCTGCATGTACATTGGCGTAATCATCAGCGGGTATTGATGACCGGACCGGCCGTAGAGGTGTTCTCCGGAGACTGGCCAGAAACTCGTCTAGCGTTCGGAAATGGTAGATAAGACTAGCAGGGCCGCCTGAGTTAGCAGGCGGCCCTGTCCTCTACAAGGTGATTGTCTTATCTGCTTTGGTGATGCTTTCCACAATCGTATACATATTGGTAACCTCACCGACAGCCAACTGCTCTTTCAACTGATAGAAGTCCAAGCAGGTTCCGCAGCTCATAATCTGCACCCCATTTGCTGCTAGCTGTTTAATTCTCTCCAGAACGCCTGAACCAGCGCAGGTCAGCTTGACTGCGCTGTTTACGAAGAAGATTTCCGTCGGTAGTCTGTCGTTTTCCGTCAGGGCGTAGAAGAAGCTCTTCATGAGTGCCTCACCAAGTGCAGCTTCGCCTTTCCCAAATAGATTGCTGGTCACCAACAGCGCGATTTTTTCGTATTCTCGAGTGGCTACAACGGGAGTTGGTGTTTCCACGCTTCCTTTGGCAATCTCTATTTGGATCAGGTTGTCCTGTTCATCAACCGTAGCCTGCAGGCCCAGGCTATCTACCAGGCGTAGAATGTTTTCTCGAGCTACGCGATTGTCAACGATGGAGACGACCACCCCTACACTAATGCTATCCAAGGCCCGTTTAGTTCGTATCACCGGCTCCGGGCAGGCTAACCCACGGCAATCAACTGTCTGCATAACGAATCCTCCCTCAGCTACAAGACCTAAGAATTACTTATGTATATTATAACTGATGTATACCGCGCAGTTCTAGAGTCGCTTAAGCTGACTATCTATTCTTTTGGAAGGATTTGGACCATTAGCGGCGAATATGACTATGGGTATGCAAGTTAGGATGGTGATACTGATGCAGTCTAAAACCGTACTCATAGTGGATGACCAGGCAGGCATACGGGTACTGCTCGGGGAGGTTGTTGCTGAGCTTGGATGCCGTGTCTTGCTTGCCAAGACAGGTGCGGAGGCGCTCCAGCAGCTCGCAGAAAGACCGGACATAATCCTGCTCGATATGAACATGCCAGGGTTGAGTGGCATAGAGACGCTGGCCGAAGTGCAGAAACAAGTACCTGGTTTGCCGGTACTGATGATAACCGCGGCTGAGGACCAGGGTAAACTAGCTGAGGCCAAAGCCTTGGGGGCGGTTGGATGTATCCACAAACCGTTTGACATTCTAAACTTCAGATCAACTGTCGAACAAATCTTGAAATAGGTCCATCGGTTGACCGCCTTGTGACTGCCTGATAAAATTCACTGGCAAGACACAGAATATGAGCAGCACGGCAAGGAGTGGTCGACCATGGCAAAGAAAACATCAGGGTATACCCGCAGGCTGGCAGTAATGGCAATGCTGCTGGCTTTATCTGTGATAGCTACCAGGTTGCTTAGCATTCAAACTCCCTTGATCCGTATCGGTTTTGGCGGAGTACCAATCATGTTGGCCGGACTGATTTTTGGGCCGTTGGCAGGTTTCGTCGTTGGAGTGCTGGCTGATCTGGTAGGTTTTTTCGGATTTCCCGCCGGTTTTGGCTACTTTCCTGGGTTTACGCTCTCTTCAGGCTTGGTCGGCACAATTGCACCCCTTGTGCTAGGTGAACGCCGCCTGACCAGCGCGTTCTGGCGCCTACTAGTTGCCGTAGCCTTGTCTCAGGTCATCACTTCTCTTATACTCGGTACCTACTGGGTCACCCTTATCAGTGGTAAGACTGCTTTTGCCCTCCTCCCTTTGCGCGTAGTAAGCCAAGTTGTTACTATTCCTACATATGCAGTCCTGCTGGCCGCATTGCGCAAGGCTTGGCTAGCTGTCGCCAACACCCGGTAGGGGTCTGCGAACAACGCCATAGCAGAATCTCAGGCATTGTTCAGTGCAGGGCTGCATGATACTGGTTGAATGTCGATAGAGGATTTATTGTAGCTTCTCTAGAAGCTAACAGGACAGGTCGCGAGACCTGTCTGTTTGGTTTTACCAATCTACCCATATGAGGAGGCACCTATGTTTTCATTGGATAGCTTAAACCCGGTACAAAAGCAGGCCGTAACAGCCGGCCCAGGCCCCTTGCTCATCTTGGCAGGTGCGGGCAGTGGCAAGACCCGGGTGTTGACATACCGCATAGCTTGGCTTATCAAGCAACAGCGGGTGCATCCTGCTGAAATTCTGGCCATCACCTTTACCAATAAAGCTGCGCGTGAAATGCAGGAAAGATTGCAGCAGTTGGTCCCAGACACAAGGGGAATGTGGGTGAGTACCTTCCACTCCGCCTGCGTGCGCATACTGCGGCAGGATGGAGAAAGGCTTGGGCTTGGCCGCAACTTTGTCATCTATGATACTAGTGAGCAAACCACGCTGATCAGGTCCTGCATGCAGGAGTTGGAGATCAGCACCGATCGCTTCAAACCTTCGGCCCTACTTGCGGCCATTAGCCGCGCTAAGAACGAGTTGAAAGAACCGCGAGCCTATAGCCGTTCAGCCAGCGATTACTTCGAAGAGATTGTGGCCAGCGTATATGAGCGTTACCAAAGCAAACTACAGCACAACAACGCAGTTGACTTTGATGACTTGCTCAGGCTGACTGTTGAGCTCCTTGAGAAAAATGCCGATGTCAGAGAGTTTTATCAGAGCAAATTCAGGTATGTCTTGGTGGATGAGTACCAGGACACAAACCATGCGCAGTACACCTTGGTCAAGTTGCTCGCTGCCAAGCATCGCAACCTGCTGGTAGTAGGTGACGATGACCAGTCAATTTATGCCTTTCGCGGCGCTGATCTGCGCAATATCCTGGAGTTTGAAAAGGATTTCCCTGACGCGGTGGTAATTAAACTTGAGCAGAACTATCGCTCTACGCAGAACATCCTGGATGCAGCCAATACAGTTGTCGCCAACAATCTGTATCGTAAACGGAAAGCTCTGTGGACAGCCAATCCCTGTGGAGAGCCGGTAGTCATCTTCTCGGCTGGTAACGAGCATGAAGAGGCTGCATTTGTGGCTTCACAGATAGACGACCTGGTCTCTCGCGGGTATGCCCTGAGCGATATGGCAGTACTATATCGGACTAATGCCCAGTCACGTGTGATTGAAGAGATCTTCATGCGGCG
>JAWLDB010000168.1:0-5830 GCA_041686915.1 Bacillota bacterium | reverse complement strand
TTGTCACCCGCGATCTGGCGCAGCGCGCTAAAGCTCAGCTCGATGCGGTTAAAGCCAAGATCCTCGGCGTTGTCCTCAACGGCGTAGAACACGATGGTGCCGGCTACTACTATTACTATTACGGCGAAAGCAAGGCGTAATGACACCTCGATGGGGACATACCTCGGGCTCGTAACAATTGCGTCTTGTTGAGGTGTGTCCCCTGATCGAAGACCATGTTGCCGTAGAGAGCAGCATTTTGTGGCTGCAGCGATTTCTACCTGCTGTGTTAAGCACAGCACTTTTTTCACCTAACGACTAGGACTATAGAACTATCACTAGTGGGTCCCTGGGCCTATGCATATCTAGATCAACTGCTGCCGAGGCCTACAGAGATTATCCACACGCCAGGAAGCGTTCCATATGCCCGTTCTTAGACGGAGGAGGTAAGGATAGTGTCATTGTCCAAGTATCGCAACAAAGTTATCCTAGTCTTGCTGGATATGTTGGCTCTCGTACTGTCTGGCATGATAGGTCTTGTCCTCCGATTCGACTCTATACATTCTTCGGGACATCTATCCACCTGGGGGCGTTACTTGCTAATCGGGATTCCGCTCTACTTTGTCATATACTTTTATTTCGGGCTATATAGCCGCATATGGCGATACGCATCGGCTTTTGACCTCTTTGCCATTGCTAGTGCTGTAACTGTTGCAACTGGATGTCTTTTCGGTGTAATGTACGTTAACCCGGAAATCACCTTTCCGAAAAGCGTTTTGGTTATGACCTGGTTTATGAACGTAGCGGCAGTAGGCGGAATTCGCTTCCTGCTGCGTCTAATCACAGATATTCGTAAGAAAAAGCAATCCAATGGACGGAAGCGCGCATTAATCCTGGGGGCTGGCGATGCAGGTCGTATGCTGGTGGAAGAGATAGCAAGACACCCCGAGCTTGACTATAAGCCCGTTGGTTTCTTGGACGATGATAAGCGTAAGATCGGGTTCAAGGTTGCGGGGCTTCCCGTCCTGGGGAGTTTAGCGTTACTAGAAGAGATTATCTTAGCCCAGGGGGTAAGCGACGTTATAATTGCGATGCCTTCAGCACCAAACACACGGATTAAGGAACTTGTCCAAAAGTGTACAAACATTAGCATAAAGCCCAGAATTGTCCCCGGCCTCTTCCGCGTATTGAAGACGGGCATCCAACTCAGCGGGATCCGCGAAGTGCAAATAGAGGATTTGCTACCAAGGCCAGAGATCAAAATGGATCAATTCGGGATTAGTGAGTATATTCGTGACAAGACAGTTCTGGTAACTGGCGCTGGCGGTTCTATTGGCTCGGAGCTCTCGCGTCAAGTGGCAACCTTTGGCGCGTCCACAGTTCTACTTTTGGGGCACGGCGAAAACAGTATTTATCTCATACATAAGGAACTCGCTCGTTCACATCCAAATCTAAACCTGGTACCCGTCATAGCAGATGTCCAGGATAGAGCCCGTATCACTCAGGTATTTTCTGAGTATAACCCTCAAGTCGTGTTTCACGCAGCGGCGCATAAGCACGTTCCATTGATGGAGTATAATCCCGCCGAAGCTTTGAAGAACAACGTCTTTGGTACCAAGAACGTAGCTGAAGCGGCAGAAGCCCATGGGGTAGATCGCTTTGTACTAATATCTACCGATAAGGCTGTTAACCCCACCAGCGTCATGGGTGCCACTAAGCGTATGGCTGAACTGGTTATTCAGAGTATCAATCAGCGTAGCAGCACCAAGTTCATGGCTGTACGGTTCGGAAATGTGCTGGGCAGCAGGGGTAGCGTTATTCCCCTGTTCAAGGAGCAAATAGCCCAAGGAGGCCCGGTCACCGTTACTCACCCGGAAATGACACGGTACTTTATGACGATCCCAGAGGCAGTAAGTTTGGTTATACAAGCAGGTGCCCTAGGCCTTGGCGGTGAAGTCTTTGTGCTTGACATGGGTGAGCCGGTGAAGATTGTAGATCTGGCTCAAGATCTGATCACACTATCAGGGTTTAAGCCCAATGAGGACATTCGTATTGAATATACCGGTATGAGGCCAGGTGAGAAGTTGTTTGAGGAACTACTAACTTCCGATGAAGGTACCCTTGCTACTCGTCATGAGAGGATCTTTACGGCTCGGCAATCAGCCTTACAAGCATCTATCATTGAAGAAGCGTTGGTACATATAGCCTCACTCAGAGATCAAGGCTGTATGCCCACTCAGGTCCTCGAAATCGTAGCAACCTTGGACAGGCATGCTCTCAGTGAGGCAGCTGCAGCCCAACAATCGGGACTATAGTATATAAGAGCCCATACCCTTACTATCACCAGAGAGGGGCATTGGGAGCTATCAATCGTCTTTTCTTACAGTGATTACAAGGATGCATTCGTAATTTAACAGAGTGCTGGATATCAAACAGTGGCGAAACCCACTGTTTTCCTATATCAAGAACTATGGGTAGCATTATTTGGCTTACACAATAAGTTCACAAGACAGGTCTGCTGATGGGCAGCGAACTTATCATAAGAGTATTGCGTGTAGGGGGTTAGCTTAATGCAGTACCGCGAGAAATACCAACAGTGGCTACATAGTGACGTTATAGACATAGAGACTAAGCGGGAATTGCTTGCGATCGGTGAAGACGAGCCGGCCATTGAAGACCGGTTTTTTACAGACTTGGAGTTTGGCACCGGGGGTATGCGCGGTAGGCTGGGAGCAGGTACAAACCGGATTAATCGGTATACGCTGCGGATGGCAACCCAAGGCTTGGCCAACTATCTATTGGAGCAGGTGAGCGGTGAGCGGAGCGTGGTTATCGCCTACGACACCAGGCGCTGCTCACGGGAGCTAGCCGCTGAGACGGCTGCGGTACTTAACGGCAACGGCATCCGCGCATATTTGTTCGCCGGGCCACGGCCTACGCCAGAACTCTCTTTTGCCGTCCGGGAGCTGCGGGCAAGTGCCGGTATTGTGATTACTGCAAGCCATAATCCTCCGGAGTATAACGGCTATAAAGTGTATGGGCCAGATGGTTGTCAGATAGTTTCGGAGGCAGCTAATGCCATCGTCAATGCTGTGAAAGCCGTTACGGACCTCGCTATGGTTCAACAACCTTTGGACGGGGAAGCGGCTCATCGCAATGGCCTGCTGCAGATTCTGGGCGAAGAGATGGACACGCTCTTCCTGACAGCTGTTAAAGCCCAACTGGCTAATCCGAAGCTGGTCGCAGAGCGGGGGAGCGAGCTCAAGATTGCTTACAGCCCATTGCATGGGACAGGCTTGTCAATGATTGGGCAACTGTTTGATCAGGTAGGGTTTAGCAGCCTGTCCGTAGTGGAAGCACAGGCAGTACCGGATCCGGCCTTTTCTACAGTGCGGGTTCCAAACCCTGAAGACCCTGGTGCCTTTGAGCTAGCTATTCAAGTTGCCAAGGACTTGTCGGCAGACATCATTCTCGCGACCGATCCGGATGCTGACCGGGTGGGGGTGATGGTTAAAGACGACCTGGGTGAGTATGTGTTGCTGAACGGCAACCAGACGGGCGCACTGCTACTTGACTACATATTAAGGGCAAAGCAGGCGAGCAACGAGCTGGATGATGGCGCAACGGTAGTCAAGACGATTGTTACCAGTGAACTCGGTCGGTCGATTGCCAGGCATTATGCTGTGACTATGATGGATACTTTAACGGGTTTTAAGTACATAGGCGAGAAGATCAGAGAATTTGAAGAGACAGGTGATCGATCCTTCATATTTGGGTTTGAAGAGAGTTTCGGTTATCTGGCCGGTACGCATGCTCGAGACAAAGATGCGGTGGTGGCAAGCTTGCTGGTAGCGGAAATGGCGTTAACCTACAGACTGCAGGGGCTGACACTGCTAGATGCTCTGGATGCATTGCAGCAGCGCCATGGTTACCATAGGGAAAGATTACTTGCGTGGACTTTTGAGGGCAAGCAAGGCCAAGCGCTCATTACTAGCTTGATGCATCAACTGCGGCTAAGGACTCCTGAGAATCTTGCCGGAATGCACGTAACTGAAGTGCGGGACTATCTAAGGAAGGTGAACACGGACCTCGATCTGCCCAAGGAGAACACGATTAAGCTGATGTTGGAGCGTGGAGCATGGGTCTGTGTGCGTCCGTCAGGAACCGAGCCAAAGATAAAGTTCTATTTAGCCGCTGTGGCAGATAGTGCAGAACAGGCGACTCAGCAGCTCGACCTGCTGGAAGAAGAGGTGCAGTATATAGTCGCAGCTGCCATAAGAGCAGAGCGCGAGGCTGCTGCTAGTGCTCAACCTGATAGAGAGGGCTCTGAGTTGGCGTAGAAGTATTTCACTGGGGTTTGGAGGAAGCAGCACATGGAAACTCTAAAAACAGTAATCCCGGCAGCCGGTTTTGGCACACGAATGCTGCCTGCAACCAAAGCTATTCCCAAAGAGTTAGTTACGGTTGTAGACAAGCCAGCGATACAGCATGTAGTAGAAGAGGCAGTTGCGTCGGGAAGCACCAGTATTTTGGTTATTACCGGACGCGGAAAGGGAGCTCTGGAAGATCACTTTGACCGGGCGCCGGAACTGGAAGCCGCCCTGGACAAGCCCGCGAAGCAGGCGGCCTTGGCAGAAGTATTGAAAGCGGCTGATCTAGCCACGGTGCATTTCGTGCGCCAGGGCAGGGCGTTGGGTCTCGGTCATGCCGTGGGCTGCGCCAGTGATTTTGTCGGGAGGGAGCCTTTCTTCGTGGCGCTGCCGGATGATTTGGTGCAGGGCGAGGTGCCCGCGCTAATGCAGCTGCTGCAGATCCAGCAAAGCGAGCGGGACTCAGTACTGGCAGTCCAACCGGTGCCATGGGAGAGTGTAAGCAAATACGGGGTTGTGAAAGTAGATGCTGACGGTCTGGTTTCCGGAATAGTGGAGAAACCAAGCCAAGAGAATGCGCCTAGCAACTTGGCTGTTGTGGGCAGGTACTTGCTGCAGCCCGAGGTTTTCGATTGCTTGCAGGAGATTACGCCTGGCGCTGGAGGCGAGCTGCAGCTGACGGATGCTATCGCGCTGATGATCAAGAAAGGTCTGCCGGTGAGGGCTTGCACTCTGCAAGGCAAACGTTATGATACCGGTTCACCTTTAGGGTTCATCGAGGCAAACGTAGGAATGGCACTCGCCCGGCCCGGGTTCGGGGAGCAGGTTAGGGAAATGCTTATGCAGCTAATGGAAAGAAGGTAAGACAATCCGCTGGACAAACATATACGATTTTCTAGTTAGTAACCAGCGTTAGTATAGACGGCCACCTCAATTTGAGGTGGCCGTTTGACATACGTTTATGCTATTGCATGACTCGCCAGCATAATGATGGCGCCAGCCACGGTGTTGCCTAGCAGGATTGCCGGGAAGGCTAGCTTGAACCGCATATCGAGCAGTGAGGCAATTAGCGAGCCTGTCCAGACCCCGGTGCCGGGCAGTGGGACGGCCACGAAGAGTAGGAGGCCCCAAAAGCCGTAACGCTGGATGTTGTCACTCTTCAGCAGAGCGCGGGCGCTAAGCCGGTCTATCCAGCCCTTGAGGGTTGTCTGCTTCAGCTGGTTAAAGATGGGGCGGATGGAGAACAGGATGATTGGTACTGGGAGCGTGCTGCCGAGCAGGCTGAGAAAGTAGGAGTGCAGGGGGCTAAGGCCCATGGCGACCCCTACTGGGATAGCTCCGCGGAGCTCAACTATCGGCATGCAGGCCGTGAAGAAGACAACCAGTTCGGTGGACAGAAACTCTTTCAAATCAGCCAAGCGCGACACCTCTACAAACAGTTCTTGTATGTTTAGTTCTATGGAAATGGCCCAATACCTGCC
>JAWLDB010000167.1:0-5845 GCA_041686915.1 Bacillota bacterium | reverse complement strand
CAAAGGGAACGGCCCTGTATCTTAACGCTAACGGCGGCGCCTGTTCCAGCCGAAGCTGATATTGAAGCCTGACCCGTGACGATTATAGATGAGGAAGCCCCATCCCGTGATTAGGGCGAGCAGCCAGTCTACCGCTACCAACACGATGACAAACAGTATCGACGCAATTACTACTCCTAACGCAAGCCCTACAGACCCAACAACAACTGGCACAACCAGTACCAGAACCAAAATCGGAATGGCCAACGCCAGCAAGGCAGCCAGGAGTGCAACACCTATGGAACCAACCACTGGTACAACGACAAAACCGACAATGGCGAGCAACACGATGCCGGCAATCCACAATAATACCTGACCCATCAATCCGCCTCCTCTCGTCCTACTGCTGACTATTCCACTGGATTACATAATATTCCTTTACATTTTGACCCTGAAGGTATGGTTAAGCTAGACCTGGCCAGTGAATGCCTCCAGAGCAGCAGGAATTACCCGCCACTTGGTGGAAATATTTCGGTATAATGTGGTCTCACACGACACTCACATGCTAGCTAGGGATTCAGAAAGGGGGATATCAATGATCATTACGAACCTACGCCAATACGCGCCACTCCTGTCTCAATACACGGAGCTGCGCTCGCAGGAAAACCGGGTGCTCAGCATCGCGTACCTCAAGGGTAATCTGGTACAGAACGTCAAGAACACTACCGCTGGGATCAGCGCCAGAGTCTATCGCAATGGGTGCTGGGGCTTTGCCTCTACACCGAACATGGGTGACGTGAAGTCTGTAATTGAGGCAGCCAGCAACAACGCCATGTTCCTCGATGCGCGAGAGAATAAGGGGTTGGCACCATTCGCTCCGGATAGCCCAACCATCGAGAAGAGCTTCGGCACAAGCAAACCTCGCTTGACACAGAGCCAAATCATGGAGTTCATCAAGCAGATTGACGCCTACATAGCGGAGAAATACCCAAACCTCAGTAGTCGCAGCGTGCGCCTGAACTGTCTGGACATGGAGAAGACCCTGATCACCTCTGACGGAGCATCCTTGTACTCCCTACTACCGCGTTCCAACTTCGGCGTCTCCCTATCTCTCGATAAGGGTGACGGCCCGGTAGAGGTTTACGAGTCTGCTGGTGGCCTGGGCCAGTTTGAAGACAACTTCACCTCACCCGAGGACCTATACGAAACCATCGACAAACTCTATGAGCATCTGGTCAAGAAGAGCGAAGGCGTATATGCTGACGCCGGTGTGAAAGAGTGCGTGATGGACGCAGCCTTGGCGGGTATCCTGGCCCATGAAGCCATTGGACACACCACCGAAGCAGATCTCGTGCTTGGCGGTTCTGTCGCTGGCGATTACCTCGGTCAGGAATGTGCCAGTCCGCTAGTCACCCTGGTTGACCTGGCGCACACCTATGATGGCAAAGACCTTCCCATGCCCATCTACATCGATGATGAAGGCACCACCGCCGAAGATCAGGTGATCATCGACAAGGGCGTACTCAAGGGCTTCATGCATAACAAGCAAAGCGCCCGTCACTTCGGCGTCAAACCAACCGGTAACGCCAGGGCTTACGAGTACTTTGATGAACCTCTGATCCGGATGCGCAACACGGCTATCTTGCCGGGCGAGAGCAAGCTGGATGACATGATTGCTTCCATCGAAGACGGCTACTACCTGATCCGGCCGAGCAACGGTCAAGCTGACACCACCAGCGAGTTCATGTTTGGTGTGGTCCTTGGCTATGAGATCAAAAACGGTAAGCTAAGTAAGGCCATCAAGGACACCACCATAGCGGGTGTTGCTTTCGATGTGTTGAAGAGCGTAACCATGGTATCCAACGAGATGAAGTGGTCTAACGGTGGCATGTGCGGCAAGAAACAGGGTATCCCGGTAGGTATGGGTGGCCCAGCCGTCAAGTGCAAGATCAATATAGGGGGTCGGTAGAATGAGTGACGCTCTGAAGTACTGCGCTGAATCCCTGCGTAAGGCAGGAGTAGATAAGTTCCAGTGCACCCTGACTGAGAAACAGATGTACGAGATGAACCTCGAGGGGACCGAATTTTCACTCATCCGCACCACTACGGATAACACCCTGAATATCACGGTGATCAAGGACAACCGCAAGGGCGACATCGCGCTAAACCGCGTGGATCACGAGTCAATCGACGAAGCCATCCGCACAGTAATCGAGATGTCCAGCACTTCCCAACAGGACCCGGACTATGACATCTCGCCCAAACAGGAACCGCAGCAATTCGTGACCGGGCCGCAAGAACCGGATACGGACCGCATGTATGAGTTGCTCAAAGGCTATAGCCAGCAAGTACCAGTCATTTTCCCGCAGATTAAGCTGTCAGAGTCTATCCTGGCTTTCAACCAGTCTGTCAGGCACTTTATCAACTCCAACGGAGTAGACTTCGTCACGACCAAGGGCATGTACAGCATGCAGTCAGTGTTCTCATCCAAGGATGGGGAGAAAACATCTTCCTTCAACTACACTGGCTTCTCACTGAAGGAGCTGGAGCGAGACTTGCTCGATTGCGGTTCACTCAAGAACCTGCTGCAGCAGTCGGTTGAGCACCTTGATGCCAAACCGATGCAAGGCAAGTTCGTAGGCGACGTAATCATCACGCCTGACTGCCTGAGCGACATCATTTACTTCTATGTCGCGTCCTACCTGGGAGACCGGGCCTTGATTACCGGCACCAGCTTGCTCAAGGACAAGATGGATCAGGAAGTGGCGAACAGCAAGCTTACACTGTCTGCGAAGCCTGTCTCCACTGAAATCGCTGATGGCTACTTCGTAACAGGAGACGGCTTTGCTGCCGAGGATGTCACTTTCATTGACAAAGGTGTGCTGAAGAGCTTCCTGCTCAGCCACTATGGTTCGAAGAAGACCAAGCTCGAGCGGGCTAAAAACTCCGGTGGGTGTTGGGTGATTGAGCCTGGCGACAAGTCCTTTGAAGAGATGGTCAAGGGCGTGGAACGCGGTGTGTTGGTGGCTCGCTACTCCGGCGGCAACCCGAGCGCCAGCGGCGACTTCTCCGGCGTAGCCAAGAACAGCTACTACATCGAGAACGGCAAGATCATGTACCCGGTCAGCGAAACCATGATCTCTGGCAACCTGCTGGAACTGTTCAAGAACATCAAGGAGATCTCTTCTGAGAGGATTGACTTCGGCTTCTCCATCCTGCCCTATGTGCAGGCAGGTGGGGTCACCATCTCCGGCAAGTAGACTGGGGCGTTCACTTTTTCTTATGGCTAAAACGAAAACCCGCGACTTTGTAGGGGACGCACAATGCGTCTCGCCTGCCAAGACCCGGGTTTTCTTACGTTCAGAACTCTATAGAAACCAATGCATGGTGATATCTTTCCCGTCCTCTTTAACCTGAACAAACCCAGCCTTCTCATACACCCTGATAGCCGGAAGATTGTTCACATTCACTGTCAGTTTGACGTATGCCTGGCTGTAACCAAACTGCGCTAGCCCAAACTTGAGCCCTGCCAGAACGAAGTCCTTACCGATACCTTTACCAGTCACCGCTGGATTGAGAGCGAGGCCTATCTCCATGATGCCATCCGTGAAATAGTACTCGAACAGCCCCATCAGGTCATCTCCGTGCAGGACTGCATAACCATGGCAACCACCCGGTCCGCGGAGTTCCTCGTCCCCTCTCGCATGGCTTTCCAGGTATGGGGCGACGTAGATGGAGGTAACGACCCCGTTATACCTCCAACCCTGTATCTCCTGTATATGGTCTATCATCATAGGTCTGAAGCTGTACTTCACTTAATCAGCCCCTTCCGCGCTAAAGCGTCACATTCATCATAGCGTTATGCTAGGAACGCCGAAAGGGAGAGTAGCTTACTAGTGTTTCTTTACCTGTCGCTACCTGGAATACTTCACCGCTTGCGCCAGGCTGTCGCTCTAGTGGATCGGAACACGATGAAGCTTGCCGCAATTAGCACGACGATACTAATAGCTGCCGCAGCAATCACTCCCGGGTACTGATTAGCGAAGCCACTGGCTGAGGTGTGCTTGAGAATGATCCCACTATAGGCCCAGATTACCACCAGTCCATAAGCAATGTCTCTGAAACGCAGCATCGTCGCCACCGCAATCACCAAGCCTGTCAGGATAATTATCACTGCCCAGGTTGCTTCCGACAGCCCGAACCCATCCCAGCCCAGGCTGACCAGTAAGGTCGTAGCGTTGGCAATCGTGGCGACGGTGATCCAGCCAAAGTAGACGCTAAACGGGAGCTTGATGAACAGATACTCCCGCAGTGACAGCTCGTGCCCATTTATGGCTCTCGCTATCTGGATCAGGCAAACCAGGATCACCGCCATCAGCAGCATGGATAGACCAATGCGGTTGTAGTGCCAGGCGAAGATCCAGCCTGTGTTGGCGAGCGAGGAAACTGAGAAGTACAGCCCGACAGCATTCAGCAAGCCCGCCCGGTTCTTAGGCCAGCGTTCCTGGAAGAAGCCCAGCTGATAGAGTGTATATCCCGCCAGCAAGAAGTAGATTAGACCCCATATGATGAAGGCCAGTCCTGCGGGCGCGAACAGGTTTGGATAGGACTCGGAAACCTCGCCGGTTGTTTGCCCGTTAATTGGCAGAAAGTTAGCCAGCGAGTTTACCGTCACCATGCCCAGAAAGGTCAGCACCACCAGAACTTTGACTGCAGGTTTGGTCTTGCCATTCGCCACTATCCCCACTCCAATCCCATTTCTACTACTCTACCAAATCATATGAAGGCTCTAATAATAGTAGTTGTCCCCCGGGCTAAATAAGATGCGCTAGGCGGTAACCTGCAGCTCATGCAGGCGGCGGTAGTGGCCGCCTTGCTGCAATAAGGTCTCGTGAGTACCCTGCTCCACCACCTGTCCCTCACTTAGCACATAAATAGTATCAGCATTCTGGATGGTGGAAAGCCTATGGGCGATCACGATAGTGGCCTTGCCCTGTTTGAGCAGCGCTAGTGACGCCTGGACCTGCTCTTCCGACTGCGAGTCGAGGGCGGAAGTTGCCTCGTCCAGCAACAGCACCGGGGCGTCCTGTAAAAACGCCCGGGCAATGGCGACCCGCTGGCGCTGTCCGCCAGATAGCCGCACAGCGTTCTCTCCTACCCGTGTGTCATACCCCTCAGGCAGTTCACTCACAAACCCGTGAGCTCCGGCCAACCGGGCCGCGCGCATCACCTCTTCGTCGCTAGCGTCCGGTTTCCCCAGCCGGATGTTTTCCCGGATGCTTAGGTCAAACAGGAATGCATTCTGTGATACGTAGGAGAAGTTGCTGCGCCAGCCCTGTAGGGAAAGCTCTCCCCTCTCCCCCATCGCCAGTTCCACACGGCCAGACTGGGGCTGGTGCAGTCCAAGCAGCAATCGGAGAATGGTAGTCTTACCGGCACCACTGAAGCCAACTAGCGCAGTGGTCTCACCCAGCCTTGCCACGAGATTGATGTTCTGCAGACCACCGCGGCCGTCGTTATAGGAGAAACTCACGTCCTGCAGCGACACCTCTACTGCATCTTCAGTGGTCTTGGTAAAGGAGTAGTGATCGCTATCGAGAGTTTCTGTTTCCTGTTCAAGCAGTTCGAACACCCGGGAAGCCCCTGCCAGAGAGCTTTGCAGATCAGCTATCGCCCTACCGAGATGCACAAACATGTCATCAGTAGCCGGCCGGATGGAGAAGACGGCCACCACCGTTCCGAAGTCGACGAGGCGGAAGGCCGCCATCGCTGCCCCAATGCTCAGGATGCAGAGGAAGTTGGCTCCGGAGAGCAGGAAATCTACGCCATCACGCTCTCCTTCTTTGAACGCTTGACTGACGTTCCC
>JAWLDB010000166.1:0-5900 GCA_041686915.1 Bacillota bacterium | reverse complement strand
TAAGGGATAATCCCAGCCAGGCAACGCAAGAGCGTAGTCTTGCCAGAACCGTTTGGTCCGAGCAACGCGGTGATGCCGTTCTGGAACCGCAGGTTGATGTCTCTTAGTACCAGCCCTTTACCTTTAAATGAACGCCGCAGTTGGTTGATAGCTAGCCAGTTTGTATGCATGGCTAGCTCCGATTGAGATGGTGCGAGACCAGGTCACGCTGATTGTCTGCAGAACGCACGGCCAGGGCTAAGGTAGCTAACGCGAGGATTACGAGTGCCAAGCGCAGAGCAATCTCTCCTATTGAGCCTGGCAAACTGAATAGATCCCACTGTGGCAGAGTCAGGCGTACAATGATCTGCAGGCCCCAGGCGGCAAAGGAAGTTACCATGCCAGCCCAGTGCCCAAAGCGGAGCGATACGTTGAGGGCAATGCTGGCCCAAAGCAACAGCGGCGCCAGCCAGCTAAGCATCAAAAGACCAATGGGGAAGCCCGGCAGCAGTAGCGCAGAAATCAATGTCACGGCTGATAGCACAGCGACATTCATGCCAATAATCAGGATCATGCGAGCCAATACCAACTGTTGCCAGGTCATAGCACTGGCCGCCTCAAGTTCCAGTACGCGCTCATCCGTGCTGCGAAACGCGTAGACTATGCCTAGCGCACCGGTTAGCGGTGCAAACATTAGCAACGGCAGTTGTCCGGTATTGTTTGGCAGCAATACCAGCCAAGTGGCCAAGAGCAGCAACAATACGGTCGCAGCCCAAAACGGACGCCCCAGAAGCGAAATCTGTGGGCGGATTAAGGTGAGCAGGCTCAGACTGAACCCTGCCTTAGGAACTCCAGCTTGCTGCATTGTCTGCCGAAAACGGGGTGGAGCATTCTCAGGAACGTAGCGTCGCACTGCCTGGAGCAGCCGCTGCGCGCTAGCTTTGGTAGGTTCGGGGGCAGTAAAACGCTGCAGTTGCAGGGCTGCCTGGGCCAACTCAGCAGCTTCCGTTTTGTCTACCTCCAGTTCCAGATCTGTCAGGGTAAATCCAAGAACCCGCTCCAGATCAGTCATCACTTTCTTTTGTCCAGACATACGCTTCACCTCCCGTTGTTAGTTGGTCCTTCATCAGTTTCAGGGCTTGAAACAGCCGCCACTTGGCGGTGCCAATAGGAATCTCCAAAACGTCGGCGATTTCACTAACCTTTAGGTCCTGGTAGAATCGCAAAATCAGTACATCTCGATAGATCTCGTCCAGGCAGTTGATTGCCGCCATTACTTCTTGCCGGGTCTCCTGCCAATTGTAGATGCTTTCCACGCTCGGATTGTCATCGACCTGTTGCGATGACAATTCCTCACTCTGTTGTGCCTGCCTAAAGTAGGCACTCTTCCAGTAGTCCCGGCAGAGATTAAGCGCGATACGGTAGAGCCACGGCTTGAAGGGCTGTGGGTAGTTATACTGCCCCATACGGGTACACAGGCGGATAAAGGTCTCCTGAACCAAATCGTCAGTTGTGCTTTCGTCGTTCACTTGACGATAGATATAGCCATGTATAGGGCCATGGTAACGGTGCACCAGACTCTCCAGCGCAACTTCGCTTCCAGACTGTAATTGCCGACAGAGTTCCTCGTCTGTTAGCAAGACTGATACACCTCCTCAAAAACCCATTATTTGTAGACAGGTATTACGCGTCGCTTAAGTGAATCCCTTCACCTGCTATACGAGATGATTATCCTAAAGGTTGGCAGGCAGTCAGACATTTTTCTGAAACACAAAAGGGCGCAGCCAGGCTGCACCCTTGGTGGTTCTTATTCTACTTAATGACTATCTGCAGGACCAATGGAATGGTGACAAAACACCCTATGGTCGTAACCATTACACCAAAAGCAGTTTTATGCCCGCTCCAGCCGTAGCGGTCAGTCAGGACGATTGACCGCACGAAGGTTGGCATGCCAGCGACTATCACCAGGATACTGCCCATTGCGCCTTCGATGCCAAGCAAGAGTACGGCGCCTGCCGCCAGCAGCGGAGATATGGCCAACTTCGTGACAAATAACGCGGCTGCTTGTTTGGCTGCATCTTGCCCTGCCACCTTAATCCCAGCCAAGGCCGCACCCGTCAACATCAGGGCAATAGGGGAAGTAATACTGCCAATCTTGACTATTGCTTCATTAAGGGCAAACGGCGGAGTCCAACCTAGAATTCCTGCAATGGCGCCTAGTAAAAGAGCGCCTAGGGTTGGGTTCAGCATCGGTTTCAAGTCAGCAAGCGAGAAACTGCTCTTCCCGGAGAGCAGAAACTGGCCCAGGGACCAGAGGATTAGATCGGAGCCGAGCGAATAGAGCAGCACTACGGCCACGGCCTCAGGTCCAAACAGTGCATCGGCTATAGGCAACGCCAGATAAATATTGTTGCCGAACATGGACAGAAAGGCAAATAGGCGGTGCTCTGATGCAGGTATGCGAAATATGCGTCCTACCAAAAAGGCTACGACTGCGTTAATCAAGGCTAAACCAGCGCCAAACACCAGCGGCACCCAGGATGACCTGACCAGCTCCCAGGTAATGCTCGACTGCATTGAGCTAAAGACCATCAGGGGTAATGTGAAGTAGAACAGCAGTTGGTTCAGATCCTGTCTGAGTTTGGGAGTAATCAGTTTGAAGTGTGCCAAACCCACACCTGCCAACATCATCAACAGCAGGGCTAGTAGATTGTTAATTAGGGCTATCAGCATGAGTCCTTAACCACCCGTCTATCGTATCTATCTAGGAAAACCTTTCGTATACCATGATAACTGCTACGGACAAATAGGTAAATGGGTGCGGATTCCAAGACGCACCTTTTCGAAGAGATGCTTGCTTCGCTTGACATTGCCTGACAAAGTGTGTAGTATATTCAGCAATATCATCCATATTGGCATGAACTGCTGTGAACAGGAACAGTAGGCGCATTGTTGATGCTAAGAGAGCCGCCGGTTGGTGCAAGGCGGATTTCAACTAACGCTGAACTCACCTGGGAGCAGGCGCATTGAACCTGATGTAGATGCGCCCGGAGCCACCGTTACCGGCCTAGAGTGGGGCAGACATGCCCAAATGGAGTGGTACCGCGGAAGCAAAGCCTTTCGTCTCTGATTGAGACGAAGGGCTTTTTGTTTACTCCAAACCTGACAGGCAAATACGAGAGGAGCGATAGAAATGGGCAGTTACGGTACGTCAATCGACCGCAAGTGGCAGCAGAAGTGGGCAGATAGCAAGCTTTACAGCTTCAACCGGGATAAAGTGGGTAAGAAGCTCTATTGTCTTGAGATGTTCTCATATCCTTCTGGCAATAAACTGCATCTGGGTCACTGGTGGAACTATGGTTTGACCGATTCCTGGGCTCGCATGAAACGCATGCAGGGCTTCGAAGTGTTTGAACCGATGGGCTTTGATGCCTTTGGCCTGCCGGCAGAGAACTACGCTATCAAGACTGGCATTCACCCGAAAGACTCAACTATGAGTAACATCGAGACCATGGAGCGTCAGCTGTCAGAAATGGGAGCTATGTTTGACTGGGACTACGAAATCATCACCTGCCTGCCGGATTACTACAAGTGGACGCAGTGGTTGTTCCTGAAACTGTATGAATCGGGGCTGGCTTATCGCAAGGAGGCACCCGTCAACTGGTGCCCAAGCTGTAACACCGTGCTGGCCAACGAGCAGGTCGTCAGCGGTGCCTGCGAGCGCTGCGACACCGAGGTGACCAAAAAAGACCTGACCCAGTGGTTCTTCAAGATTACCGAGTATGCGGATGAGCTACTGGAGAAGCTGGATGACATCAACTGGCCGGAAAAGACGAAGATCATGCAGCGGAACTGGATTGGTAAGTCTGTGGGGGCCGAACTCACCTTCAAGGTAGCTGACAGCAACCGCGAGTTTACAGTCTTCACCACCCGTGCAGATACGCTGTTAGGCGCAACCTATGTTGTGCTGGCGCCAGAGCACGAGCTGGTAGATGAAATTACCGTTCCGGAGCAACGCCAGCAGGTTAGCGAGTATCAAGACTTCGCGCGCAAGCAGAGCGAGATCGACCGGCTGTCAACTACCAAGGAAAAGACAGGCGTTTTCACTGGCGCCTATGCCGAGCACCCAGTAACCGCCGACAAACTGCCGATCTGGATTGCGGATTACGTGCTCGCTAGCTATGGTACTGGTGCAGTTATGGCAGTTCCGGGTCACGACACTCGTGACCATGAGTTTGCCACCAAATTCGACATGCCAGTCCCACGCGTGGTCAAGGCTGCCGGCACTGACGTGGATGATGCCATTCCCTTTGTAGAATACGGCATCCTGGTCAACAGTGGGCAGTTCGATGGCCTCACCTCAGATGAAGGCAAGAAAGCGATTGTGGAGTTCCTGGCCGAAAAGGGCATGGGCAAGTTCCGCACCAATTACCGGCTGCGCGACTGGCTGGTATCCCGCCAGCGTTATTGGGGCGCTCCCATCCCGGTCGTTCATTGTGAGGGTTGTGGTATCGTGCCGATTCCAGAGAAGGACCTGCCGGTGGAGCTGCCCTATAATGTGGAGTTTGCGCCGGATGGCAAGTCGCCACTGGCCAAGAGTGAAGAGTTCATGCAGACCACCTGTCCACACTGTGGTGGGCCGGCTCAGCGCGATCCTGATACTTTAGATACCTTCGTTTGTTCATCCTGGTATTACCTGCGCTATCCGGATCCAAAAAACAGCGAGCAGCCGTTTGACTCCGAATGGATCAACCAAATGCTGCCGGTAGATATGTATGTCGGCGGTCCGGAGCATGCAGTTATGCATCTGCTTTATGCCCGTTTCATTACCAAGGCTCTGCGCGACGCTGGTTATCTGAGGTTTGATGAGCCCTTCACCAACCTAGTGCACCAAGGTATCATCCTCGGACCGGACGGCATGCGCATGAGTAAGTCTCGTGGCAACGTGATTTCGCCGGATCCTTATGTGAATGAGCACGGCTCAGACGTACTCAGGCTGTATCTGCAGTTTGGCTTCAACTACACCGAGGGCGGTCCGTGGAATGACGATGGCGTAAAGGCTACGGCCCGCTTTGTTGACCGCGTCGAGCGCATGGTGGAACGTTTAGGCGAGCTGAAGGCTGAGGGGTCGGGGCATAGCAATATGGCTTCTGCCGAGAAGGACGTCAACTACGTGCGTCATTACGCAATCAAGGGGATTACGGAAGACGGCGAACGCTTCCAATTCAACACTGTCATATCCCGCTTGATGGAGCTGGTTAACGCACTCTACCGTTATGACAACGAGCAAGAGAGCAAAAACGTCTCCTTTATGGAAGATGTGGTAGCAGACCTGCTCAGGCTGATGGCGCCGTATGCCCCGCACTTCTCTGAAGAAATGTGGGAGCGCATGGGCTACGAGTACTCGGTCTTTAACCAGGAGTGGCCGGTGCATGACCCGGCTGCGCTGGTCAAGGATGTAGTCGAGCTCGCCGTGCAAGTCAACGGTCGCGTCCGCGACAAGATCGAAGTGTCGTCGACCGCCAGTGAAGAGGAAATCAAGCAGGCAGCCTTGACAGCCAAGAACATCCTGCCGTACTTGGAAGGCGTCTCTGTCAAGAAGATCGTCGTGATTCCAAAGCGCTTGGTCAATATCGTAGTAGGGTAGGGGAAATTAGAAAAAGTAGCAACAGGCGGGTAGCGAGAGCTATTCGCCTGTTTTTTGTGAGCTGGTTATTGTGCAAGGCAATTAGATTTGGTTGCCCTGAAGCAAGCTATAGCCGAGGTGAGTTAAATGCAGAATGAAAACACGCACGTTCTGAACCAAATCCTGCGGGGGGAGCACATGGCTATCGGCATCTATGACACTTACATCAACAGCCTGCCTTCCGGGGATCTGCGACTGGAGCTAAACCGAATCAAAGACGACCACGAGCGGCATG
>JAWLDB010000165.1:0-5906 GCA_041686915.1 Bacillota bacterium | reverse complement strand
GATTCTCCCGTTCAGCTTCGACTAACAGGTTAAACTGTGCTTGTAGAGAGGTCAGTTCGCTGCGTAATCGATAGTTTTCAGCCCGAATATAGAGCAGTTCGCGGAAACCAGAGAACACTTCCCCTATGGACTGCACGACAGTAGTAACCCCTCGTTCTACAGGAGCAAAAACACGCATGATATATTCTTCAACTAGAGTGTGCTGTTCACGTTGTCTCGCGTTATGGGCAGCGAAGCCCAAGAGCAAAATGGCCAATAGACTAAAAGCAATAAATCCCCGATTCCTCTTCCAGAAGGCCACCTGGTTCACGCCTTTCTCATCTAGAGCAAGACGACTCATAATAGGAGCGCCTAGCTGCAAGAGCTGCGGCGGTGTCTACCCTGAATCGCTGCCTTTAGGTAGGTTTCTCATAAGCAGGAATAGGACCATGCGTGTCTTCTGTCACGTATGGTCCGCCCTATCTCCCATTCCCAGACTGTTTACTTGTTCGGTTACCTCTTAATCGTATTCACTACCAGCTTGAGCAGCTCCGGGTTTTCCAGCACCTTGCCCGTGCCCAAAGCAACACTGGCTAACGGTTCTTCCGCGATGTGGACGGGCATGCCGGTTTCATCCATAATCAGCTTGTCCAGTCCTCGTAGCAAGGAGCCGCCACCTGTCATCATAATGCCCCGATCCATGATATCTGCAGCCAGCTCCGGTGGCGTACGTTCCAGCGTGGATTTTACCGCGTCTAGTATTGCCCGGATGGGCTCGGCAAGCGCCTCTCTAACCTCGGTAGAAGTCAGCTCCAGGGTCTTCGGGAGACCAGACACTAGATCCCGACCGCGGATTTCCGCGCGCTCTTCCTGCGTCAGCAGATAAGCTGACCCAATGCTCATCTTAGTATCCTCGGCTGTCCGTTCACCAATCATCATGTTGTAGTGCTTCTTCACATAGCTAATGATGGCATCATCCATCTCGTCGCCGCCCACGCGAATGGACTTGTGCGTCACTATACCACCAAGAGAAATCACGGCTACTTCCGTAGTACCCCCACCTATGTCGACAATCATGTTGCCTGTGGGTTCCTCAACCGGCAATCCGGCACCAATCGCCGCAGCCATTGGTTCTTCCACTATGAAAGCCTCGCGTGCTCCTGCGGATTTGGTTGCATCATACACTGCCCTCTCCTCAACGGGTGTGACCCCAGAGGGAACGCACACAACTACCATCGGCTTGATCAGTCTCGGACCTTTCGAAGCTTTTACGATGAAACTCTGCAGCATTTTCTGGGTGGTGTCAAAGTCAGCGATTACTCCGTCCTTCAGTGGCCTGATAGCGATAATGTTGCCGGGTGTGCGGCCGACCATCTGTTTCGCTTCCTCACCAACCGCCATAACCTCTCCAGTATCCCGCTTGATAGCAACAACCGACGGTTCATTTAGTACGATGCCTTTTCCTTTGACAAAGACTAGGGAATTGGCCGTTCCCAGATCAATCCCTAGGTCTTTGGAGAAATGTCTCTGTACGATATTACTCATCCTGTTGGCCCCCTTGAGCTTTAGACTAAGCCCTTTTCTCGCATACTTACAGTTTTACCATCACCAAAAACGATGTGGTCTAAAACCTCAATTCCAATAATCTTTCCGGCCTCGGTCAGCCGACGTGTAACATCAATGTCTTCACGGCTGGGACTCGGGTCCCCGCTAGGGTGATTGTGGGCAACGATGATTGCTGCCGCACTGCGACGGATGGCTGTTTTAAACACTTCCCGCGGGTGTACAATTGAGGCATTGAGACTGCCCTTGGAGATGTCCTCAATGGATAGCACCTTGTTCTTCGTGTCCAGCAGCAGGGCGACAAATTCCTCATGCTTCAACATCTGAAAGCGGGGCATCAACAACCTGCCCACATCAGCTGGCTGCTTAATACTGACTTGCTGTTCGAAGCTGCTAGCGGTTCGAATAGCCAGTTCAATGACTGCCTTCAGCTGGCATGCCTTGGCTAGACCAATGCCCGACTCCTGCTGCAACTCTTCTACAGAACGGTCAAATAGCCCACGCAACCCTCCTGCCTTGGCCAGAAGGTTTTGAGCCAGCTGCACCGCCGATTGGCCGCGTTGGCCTATGCCAAAGATGATTGCGAGTAGTTCAGCTTCCGAAAGCTTGTGAGGTCCTTCTGCCAGCATGCGTTCACGCGGCCTTAAGTGTTCAGGTAGTTCTTTGATAGTAAGCGATTTATTCATGCTGGACCTCCTTAGAGTTTACCATAACTAACTAGCTGAAGGAAGCCAGCAGTTCACAGAGCCGGCTTAGTGGAAGGCCAACCACATTGGAGTAACAGCCCTCAATTCGGTCGATGAACCTGGCAGCCATCCCTTGAATGCCGTAAGCTCCTGCCTTGTCATAGGGCTCATCGGTATCAAGATAACTGCTTAGCTCACCAGGAGTGATCGGACGCATATGCACTCTGGTTGTAACCGCGTCGGCCAATTCCCGTCCTGTCTTCGCATCGACCAGCGCGACCCCGGTAACAACTTCATGCCATCTGCCAGAAAGCCGTTCCAACATTATCTGCGCATTGTGACGGTCCTGGGGCTTGCCTAGGATATCATTACCGAGTACTACAACAGTGTCCGCGCCCAACACGATGCCGCTCGGCATTGTGCTAGCCACTTGCTTAGCCTTGCCGAGGGCGTTTATTACCACCAAGTCCTGCGGTGCATCCGCATGAGTAAGCTCTTTGAACTCGCTCGGAACCACTGTAAAACCCACCCCGATCTGCTGCAGAAGCTCGCTACGACGTGGTGAGGATGACGCTAGTATCACCTTGTCCATCATATGCGCCGATATATCAGCAAGGCGATGAACAAACCAAGTACGCCTGCAACCGTTAGCCGGAACGTAAAACCAAAGGTGAGCGTAAACATGTCCAGGCTTAGCACGAACGGAGGATTGATCCCGTAAGCCTTGCTGGACAGCGTCAAGAATGGCAGCAGGGGACCCAAAGCTTGTCCCAGTAGACTTCCCAGAAAGGAGCCTATTACGAGAAACAGTAGCAAAACCCACATACTCTTACCTTTGCGCATACACTTACCCCCGATGCAGATGATTTTCGTGCCCGCCCTTGGATTCGCCAATGAAACCTATGTTTATGAGGGTACAGCAATTGCCATATAAATGCAGCAAATGACCGTACGTTAATATTTTATCACAGGCAGCAAGGAGAGCTACACTATGGCACAATGGTTCCATCATTTATTTTCGGTAGTATTGCTGCAATTTAAACTGTGGCTATGCCAGATTTTTTGGCGACAATAGCAAAAGACCCCAGACGCCTTTCTGGCATCTGGGGTACCGTTAGCAGTAATCTATCACATTTTGATTACTTTCTTCGGACATTTAGTAACACATGCCCCACAGCTGACACACTTCTCTGCATCTACCAAGTGTGCTGACTTGAGTTCACCCGATATGGCGTCAACTGGACAGACTTTCTTACAGATGGTACATCCGATGCAGCCATCCTGGATAACTGCCTTCGGACGGTTCTCCAGTTGTCCTTTGATTACCTTGGTCGGACACTTGGCTACACACAGCCCACAGTTTGTGCACTTGCTGTAATCGATAATCGCCAGGTTGTTCTCGACCTTGATGGCGTCGAACGGACATGCCTTAACACACAGATTGCAGGCTATGCACCCGGTTTTGCATGTCTTACGAACAGCAACGCCCTTATCCTGAGACTTACAACGCACCTGAACAAGGCTGTTGTCAGGCCTCATGGCGATTACGGAGCGCGGGCAGGTTACTACGCACTTTTCACAGCCCGTGCACTTCTCTTCATCAATGACCGGCAGGTTATTCTCATCCATGACGATTGCTCCAAAGGGACACACACCTGCGCAATCGCCGTAACCAAGGCAACCGAACGTGCAAGACTTATCGCCGCCACCAATGACTTGAGCCGCCTGACATGTCTTGACGCCGTCATAAACAAAGCGCGGACCGCATTCTGCCTCACCGCCTACGCAATGCACTGTGGCAACCATGCGCTGCCCTGGAGCATCCCCTGTCACGCCCATAATCTCACTGAGCTTGGTTACCAGGCCTGCACCACCTACAGGACAACGGTTGGTAGCAGCTCCTTTGACTACGGCATCGGCATATCCACTGCACCCAGGGTAGCCACAAGCGCCACAGTTGGCGCCAGGCAAGACGCCCATGACCTCAGCAACGCGTGGGTCTGTTTCAACAGCAAACTTCTTCGACGCATAGGCCAAACCCGCACCGAAGAGCAGGCCGAACCCACCTAGAGCGCCAACAGCAGTAACAATAGATTGAATACCTTCGCTCATTCTTTCACCCCCTGCCTAGAGCAATTGCAGTCCCTGGAAGCCCAGGAACGCGATTGAGAGCAAGCTGGCTGTAATCAGAGCAATTGGGAACCCCTGAAACGGCTTAGGTATGTTGGCGAATTCCAACCGTTCGCGGATACCTGCAAAGATAATGATGGCCAGCGAGAATCCAATGGCTGCAGAGAAACCGTGCACCATGGACTCTAACAAGTTGTAACTGCTATCGATGTTCAGAATGGTCACGCCAAGTACCGCACAGTTGGTAGTGATGAGTGGTAGGTATACGCCCAAAGCCTGATAGAGTGTTGGGCTCGATTTTTGAATAACCATTTCTACAAACTGTACCAAGGATGCGATAACCAGGATAAAGGCAATCGTTTGCAGGTACATCAAGTCAAAACGTTGCAGCACGTAGGTTTGAACAACCCAAGTGACAGCTGATGCCACGGTCATTACGAACGTAACTGCCAGACCCATTCCAGTGGCCGTTTCAACTTGCTTGGATACACCAAGAAAAGGACAAATGCCAAGGAAGCGTGACAGAACGAAGTTGTTGATTAGTATAGCACCGATAAATATGACGACCAGATTACCCATGTCCTTCCCCCCTTAAGCCTCGCGCCGCATGCGCAAGTAGTTGAGTAGACCAATCAGCAGGCCCAGGGTCAGAAACGCACCAGGAGCCAAGATCATCATTAACATAGGCTGGAAGCCAGCGCCGAACAATGACAGACCAAACCATGTGCCAGCACCCAGTACCTCACGGATGCTACCGAGGATGATCAAGGCAACAGTGAAGCCTAAACCCATGCCCAGGCCATCTGCAGCAGAACCGATGATACCATTTCTGGAAGCAAAAGCTTCCGCCCGCTGAAGAATAATACAGTTAACAACAATCAAGGGGATGAACAATCCCAACACCTTGTGCAGCGATGGCACAAATGCTGCCATGGACAGGTCCACAATGGTTACAAAGCTTGCAATAACTACGATATAGATGGGAATACGTATTTTGTCCGGTACCACATTGCGTATAAGCGAGATTATCACATTAGAAGCAAGCAGAACTGCCGTCGTTGCCAATCCCATACCCAACCCATTTACCGCAGCTGTTGTTACAGCCAGCGTAGGACACATACCGAGCAAGAGGCTGAAAATGGGGTTCTCTTTTAAGATACCTTTGCTGAATTCTTTGGCAAAGTTCATTTTGTACCCCTCCTATCGGCCTGCCCCGAACTTGCGGGGCTGAGTATAGCGGTCTATCAACGGAGTTGCAGCGTTCATGATCAAGATGGAGTAGGTAACACCTTCTGGATATCCACCCCAGAGACGGATAATGCTAGTGATTAGTCCGCACCCTATGCCCATGATCAGACGGCCCTTTCTAGTGACCGGCGAAGTAACCCAGTCAGTCGCCATAAAGAAGGCGCCAAGCAGCAAGCCTCCGGCCAGGACATGGAAAAGCGGATCTCCTCCAAACAGTCCATCCGCACCACCAAACACCCAGGTCATAAAAGCAGCAGTACCGATGAACCCGGCAGGAATACGCCAATCAATGATTCCACG
>JAWLDB010000164.1:0-5970 GCA_041686915.1 Bacillota bacterium | reverse complement strand
AGTAGGATTGTTACCTCTATCATTCTTGCAGTGCAGCAAATAGCTCTTAATTGTTGATGCCGTGACATCAAACGTGTCCAGAATGCTCCTAGCGGCACAGAAACCCTGAAACTCCTTGAGCGTCCTCACATATCCCGTAATTGTCACCTGCGAAAGGTTTTTCAACTCCCTGTCCATTTCAAAGTCCTTGATAGCAAACTTGATAAGCAAAAAGACCACTCTCCTTGTTTCCAAGAAAGTGGTCTACAGTCTCTTAAAAGTGTCTGTCTATGACCATATGCTGTCACCAGTCCAGAAACCACGGTTCCATCGAGCTTTAAAGCAAGTAGTCCTGCCGTTCTGAACCCTCTTGCGTGTGAAGCAAGCGCTCATCCCGACTGAGCTATGCGCCCGATGTGATTAGTGTACCTTATAATTATAAACCCAAGGAAGCAGATATGCAAGTCCGCCATTTTAGGCCGTCATTCTCGGAGTGCACCCTACGCTGAAGTAATCCTCAGAATATGGTTAGGCGCAGCTCTAACATCTTGTCATTATTACCCAGTTCTCTCAGAGCAATTTCGTCGACCCTTATCCTGATTCTCACAGTTGTACGTGTTTATCTTTATCTTTCTTATGAACTGCCGCGTTCTGCTGCAAGTCACTAACACAGAATGACAACTAACTCCTGCTGTCGTCCAACTTCAGCTTCCAGGTTTAAACCCTCTTACAATCTCCGCACTAATGCAATTTGGCCATCAGGTTACCTCTTGCTTATAATTTATCACGGATGTATGTATAGTATGTTAGCTTTATGTCATAATGTTAGATAAGATATATTACTGAAGGAGTGACATGTATGGAAATAAAGTGGTTTGAAGCCGCTCCAAAAGGCAGACAAGCAAAGAAAGATGACACAATGAAACTCACCTTTACAGCTAGGCCTAAAGGGGTTAGGTTTAATGCAGTTCTTACTCGTCATATGAAGGAGAAGAATATTGAGTATGTGCAGTTTGGCACAGCCAATAACAAGCTTTTTATCAAGCCTTCTACTGATGCTGACAGTAGAACTACCTTTAAAATGACCATTAGTGGCAAGTCCAGTTCTGCCCAGGTTTGTGCCTCGGCTGTTGGAGTTTATGGTGCAGAGAATGGTTTGCTAAAACAGAACATCGAAGGCGTTTATGACCAAAAGACTGGCCTATACGAGTTTGATCTCAGTGAATACATGAAGGCGGCAGTTGCAGCCAGCAAAGAGACTTTGTCTTAATCATATGAAGGGCGACTTTGCATAGCAAGGTCGCCCTTTATCTTGGCTGTCTTAAATGCGTCTGTCATTTGAGAGCCACAGAGTTAGCCGTAACATATGCAAGTAAAAACCGCATCCAATGGATGCGGTTCAAAATACAGGCAGTTGGGCGTGGGCGTCGCTTCCCACTTCTACCCTCCCACCTCTAACCTCTAGATTATGGTGGGCCCACTAGGACTCGAACCTAGGACCAATCGGTTATGAGCCGACCGCTCTGACCAACTGAGCTATGGGCCCAAAATAAGTGGCTCCTCAGGTAGGACTCGAACCTACAACCTACCGGTTAACAGCCGGTTGCTCTGCCATTGAGCTACTGAGGAACGTGCAATACTTATTATAGAGCATGCACAAAGCCTCGTCAACAGGTTATGAACGGCTGACTAAAGCCAATTTACTCCAGGAAATCCTTCAAACGCTTGCTACGGCTTGGGTGACGCAACTTGCGCAATGCCTTGGCTTCGATCTGCCGAATGCGCTCACGCGTTACGCCAAATTCCTGGCCAACTTCTTCAAGGGTTCGCGCACGGCCATCCTCCAAACCGAAACGCAACTTCAATACCTTCTGCTCACGGTCAGTCAACGTTCCCAGCACGTCATCCAACTGTTCGCGCAGTAACACATAGGCAGCAGCTTCAGCCGGTGCCAATGCATCCTCATCGGGAATGAAGTCGCCAAGATGGCTATCCTCTTCTTCGCCAATCGGTGTTTCCAAGGAAACAGGCTCTTGTGCAATCTTCAAGATCTCATGCACACGGTCGACCGGGATATCCATCTGCGCAGCTACTTCCTCAGGAGATGGCTCGCGACCTAGCTCCTGCAGTAGCTGGCGTGATACGCGAATCAACTTATTGATCGTTTCAACCATGTGCACTGGGATACGGATGGTGCGTGCCTGATCAGCTATTGCCCGCGTGATGGCTTGCCTAATCCACCATGTTGCGTACGTACTGAACTTATAGCCCTTGCGATAGTCGAACTTTTCGACAGCTTTAATCAGACCCAGATTACCTTCCTGGATCAGGTCAAGGAACTGCATACCACGCCCGACGTAGCGCTTTGCTATGCTGACAACCAGACGCAGGTTTGCCTCAACCAGGCGTTTCTTAGCTTCCTCGTCACCGGCTTCCATACGTTTGGCAAGGCTAACTTCCTCCTCGGAAGACAGCAGCGGAACACGCCCGATTTCCTTGAGGTACATGCGAACCGGGTCATCCAGCCTTACACCTTCAGGGATGCTCATATCGGTAACGTCTACCTCGTCTTCATCGGCATCCTCTTCAGAATCATCATCTTCCAGGTCGCTAGTTACCAGTTCATTATCAGCTTTGGTGTTGCTGATGACTTCAATGCCAAAGCCGGCCAAGCTCTCGTAGAACTCCTCAATTTGGTCTGGGGACAGTTCTACTTCCTGTAGCGTATCCATTATTTCTTTATAGGTTAATACGCCTTCTTTTTTACCTTTTTCGAGCAGCTCTTTTACTGCTTCAATCTGGACTTCTTTCTTGGCCAAGAGTTATCCCCCCTCTAAACACACACATCAAGTCCGCAAACTCTTCTGTTTCTCTAGTAGGGCCTGCAGTTCCTGTAAAATCTGCATACGGTTTTGCGGCTCGTTTTCGCTGGCTAGGCGTTTATGACAAAGCTCGATGGCTTGACGTATTGAATATTGCTCAATGCGGATCAGACAGTCGCGGGCTACCATGCCGGCATTATGCTCCTCGGGACAGTCTGTTAGCAGCAGTTCAGCCAACCTTTGTCCCAACTCGCTATCTTCTGTCTGTTCCATCAAACGCTGAGCATCTAAAGTTTGACCGCTTTGCAGCTGCTTTAGAAGCAACTCGACAATCACTTTATCAGCAGGATGAGCATAGGCACCTATTGCCTGCCATTGCATCAACAGCTCTTCCGCTCCCACCAGGTTACGCATAATCAGGCTTAGTAGCCTACCTTCAGCTAAACGGCACCCCTTGAGAAATGGGTCAAGAGCGGCATTTGATGCCAACCTGTCTGAATCTCTTATAGTAGTATTCCTGTCATTACCAATCTTATCCGCAGAGCGAGAACGTTTGCGACCTTTGTGTTTGGCCAGTTCCACTGCCACAGCAGCCTCGGGCACCTGCAACCGCTGCGCGAGCTGCTGCACGTATCCTGCTTCGGCTACCGCGTTGCTCAAACGGGAAATTACGGCAGTTGCAGCGACCACGTATTGGGCCTTGCCCGCAACTTCGTCCAAACGGTACTCGCGGCTAAGCGACTTTAACTTGTAATCAATTAAGGGTATGGCACTCCCCAGGATTTCTTTACGGAAATGTTCAACGCCGAACTGCCGCAAGCAGTCATCAGGATCTTTGCCCTCAGGCATCGAAGCTACCCGAACTTCCAATCCTGCTTCCTGTAGTACATCCATGCCACGTATTGCAGCTTGCTGCCCGGCATTATCTGCGTCATAGCAGAGCACTACCTGGCCGACATGCCGTTTGAGTAGCTTGGCTTGTTGCGGAGTTAAAGCTGTACCCAAGGAGGCTACTACATTTTCGATGCCGTGCTGCCAGGCAGCTAACACATCCATATAGCCTTCAACCAAGATCGCGGTTCCACTCTTGCCCATGGCAGTTTGCGCTTGGTGCAACCCAAACAGTAATCTCCCTTTGTGAAACAGTGGGCCTTCCGGGGAGTTCAGGTACTTGGGTTGGCTATCATCGAGCACCCTACCCCCAAACGCAACCACACGGCCCCGTTCGTCAGCTATTGGGATCATCACTCGACCGCGAAAACGATCGTAATAACCTTGTTGTTGGCGAGGGATTATTAATCCCACGTTGGCCAAAGCATCAATAGGAACGTTGTTGCGTTCTGCCGCCCGTACCAACCCTGTCCAATCAGCAAAGGCAAAGCCCAGTCTCGTGCTCTTGATCAGTTCGGAGGATATGCCTCTCCGCTCAAGATAGTCGCGAGCCGTCTTGGCTTCCGCTGATCGTAACAGCTGCTCATGAAACAGGTCGGCTACCCACTGGCTGACCTTGAACAGGCGTTGCCGCTCTCGCTGCAGATTACGGGCAGCTTCTGAAACAGGTGTATCGTCTGGTACCGAAATACTCGCTCGCGCAGCCAATGCACGTACCGCCTCCGGAAAAGCCAAACGTTCTGTCTCCATTACGAAGTTGATCACCGTGCCATGAGCGTGACAGCCAAAGCAGTAATATATCTGCTTGGACGGGCTGACACTGAAGGAAGCAGTCTTCTCCGAATGGAAAGGGCAAAGCCCCCAGAAGTCCTTCCCTTTGCGTTGTAGCTGGACACGCTGACCAATCACGTCAACTATGTCATTGGCTGTCCGCACCTGTTCAACAAATTCTTCCGGGAAGGTAACCATCTTCATCTCCTCAGTCTACCAGCTTGCATTTGCAGCCGGTTTAACACTATTCGTCATCTCTTGACAATTTCCTTCGCTCTGTGAAAAATATCTAAATTTCTTATAGTTTGCACTTTAGTAATCGCTGAACTCAACTAGTAAAACAACCCTCATCTCTATAGATAGTGGAGATGAGGTGCTGTGCTACTACATTTCGCTTAGGGATGTGTCGATTCCTGCAAGGTTTAACTGTTCCATGAGCGCGGAATGAACAATTGTTCGAAGCGGTTGATAATGTAGCGGTCTGTCATGCCGGCGATATAGTCGGCCACAGCTCTTTCTTCACCCTCGTACTCTAGATTTCTGCGATATGGATCAGGCAGCAGGTGCGGATGCTGCACGTAGTGTTCAAACAGCATCTCTATCATCCTCTCAGCTTTTCCCTCATCCTGCTTAGCTTCGGAGCCGATATAGATATTTTCAAACAGAAAATCCCTCAGTTGTGTCATCGTCTCCTCAACTGGCGATGACAACTCGATACAACTCTTGCCCCTGCTGCTTTCTATCATGTCGCGCACCATGGTATGGATACGCTGACTATGAGTTGTGCCAAGCACCTGAAGCGGTTCCTTTGGCAGTTCGGTAATGGTGAGAAGACCAGCTCGCAGGGCATCGTCAATATCGTGATTAATGTAGGCAATACGGTCAGCCAGGCGTACAATCTGTCCTTCCAGGGTGCCTGGAATTTCGAGGCCCGTATGGCAACGGATGCCTTCCCTCACCTCCAGGGTTAGGTTCAAGCCGTGGGACTTCTCCAACACATCAACTACCCGTAACGATTGTTCGTTATGCCTGAACCCACCGCTCACCAACTGATCCAGCGCTCGTTCGCCGGCATGGCCGAAAGGGGTGTGCCCTAGGTCATGCCCAAGGCTGATTGCTTCTATCAGGTCTTCATTAAGACACAAGGCCCGGCCGATAGTCCTGGCTATCTGAGCGACTTCCAGGGTGTGCGTCAGACGGGTGCGATAATGGTCGCCTTCGGGTTGTATAAACACCTGTGTCTTGTGTTTCAGTCGCCGAAAAGCCTTCGAATGGAGTATCCTGTCGCGGTCGCGCTGAAACGCGGTGCGAATGGCGCACTCTTCTTCGGGCCATGCTCTACCGAGGCTTAGAGCTGCTTTGGCTGCGACCGGAGCAAGCAGTTCTGCTTCCCTTTGCTCAATAATGTACCTGACTTCCATCTTTGACACCCCTTGGGCTCAGCATTTGCACTATATATAGTACTAATACGCATAGTACACCACAAGTTCCTGCTTTCTGTTGTGAA
>JAWLDB010000163.1:0-6040 GCA_041686915.1 Bacillota bacterium | reverse complement strand
GTCACCCTCGAAGTTGGATCTCTGAAGCCCTATGACCGGAAGGACTCTGTACAGGTCTTTCATTGAATCCTGGACGTTATCTATGGCTCGTGCCAGCTGTATAGTCTGTTGCTTCCTCAGGTATTGTTGGAAATCAGCGTTCTTGCCCACAAATGCGGCTATCATCACTGCCATTGTTCGTTTCCTCCTTCTTAATGGGGATTGCCAGGACAATCTTCAGCGCTTTCACCATGCGCTCCATGTCCGGCTCGTAGATCGGGACGTACTCTATATCTTTGGGTGCTTGTATCGCTTTCATCTTTGACACCCTCTCCTCCAGCGTGATAAACTGTGTATAAGTGATTTATCTACTTGCAGCCGCTCTCTGATGGGCGGTCTCTTTTTTTATGTAGCCCTTTGCTCTGCATTTGGCGTTGTGCTCGGCTACTATCTCTGATACATCGCACCAACGCCCTAGACTGATCTTCAGGCATTCAACGTTGTGCTCTACGTCAAGGAACTCGTGAAGACACCTAATGAACTCGGTCCAATCGTCCGGGGGGAAATCCTCCCGGGCGTTTTTGTTTACCGCCAGGTCGAGCATCATCTGCAGCACCTTCTGGGCCTCTGCCATCTCCCCCACCAGCTTTAGCAGCACGCTAGCGGGATCTAGGTTCACTCCTGTCAGCACTTCATAGCTGTATGCCTCACCAATCGCACACCGCTCCCGACAGTAGTTCTGCGTCATCCAAGGAATGCGGTATAGCCTACTCATGGCAAGCGCGACCTCTGGCGGCGGCGTATTCTCTCCCGATTCGTACTTGGTCAATGTCCTCGTACCAATGTGGAGTCGGAACGCTGCCTCTTCGATGCTCAGGCCAGCGCCTTTTCGTGCATCTCGATACATGGTCTCACCTCCTTTTATGTGATGTAATGTAGTTAGTAGCCACCATCCCCTCTCACGCCCCCGGCAGCAGGCTAGCTCCGGGGGTTTTCATTGTACTGGGTGGGCAACTCTGCCTAGATAGCTAGCCCGCGTTTCCAAGAGCTTCCTCGCGTCCACTGGGACCGTCCATATTTGATCCGAAAATGGCATCCATAGGAACTCTATAGAACTGCGAGATCTTGCTAGCTAGAGCTAGCGAAGGCGTTCTGTCCCCTCTTTCTACGGCACCGAGCATCTGTTTTGTAATTCCCAGGGCCGTGGCGACCTCTCGCCGCGAACGTTTTCCACGAAGCTCTATCAAATGCTCCCTAACCACCAGCGTCTCACCTCCTCGCAGTGGAAACGTAACGTGTCCGCCTAGGTCTAATATATAGACACATTTTGTTTCTGTCAATGCCTTTAGAAACTTTTTGTTTCTGGCATGTCCTAGAAACTCACCGTTTCTTATAATGGGGTTAAGGGGGTATGTCTGATGGTTGACGAGAACATACTTGGGACACGGATCGCCGATCTGCGTAATGAAAGGAACCTCAGTCAGTACAAGATGGCTGAGGAAATAGGGATGTCGCGGGGCCAACTCGCGAACTATGAGCAAGGATCTCGCCAACCTGATAATGCGACCCTTCAGAAGCTTGCGAGCTTTTTTGAAGTATCCGTCGACTATCTCCTTGGCCGCACTGATGACCCCCGGACCATCGACCAGATCAACCAGGAGAACGCTCAGCGCATCTCTGACGCCCTAGCGAGTGACCCAGAGTCGGAGGAACTGCTGGCCTTCTGGAACGAACTCAAGGAACGTGAAGACCTATTCCTTCTCTTCAAGCAGGTCAGGCCACTCAGCGACGAATCCATACGCCGTGTGCTGCGGATCATCAAGGCCATTGAGGACGAAGAGAGTGGACAGAATCACTAGCGATATCCTGGCAGAACTAAAAGAGCTCACCGAAAGTGAGCTCTATCGTCGTCTGATGGCAGATCCTGACCTGGTTCAGGAGGTTCTTGGCTTGGCCAACATTCGGACAAGCGTTGGCCCCCTCGGGCAGGAACTGATGGGAATGGTCTATAGGTCAAAGAACGGGGTCTTTCACGTGGTCGCGAATCAGATGCTGGATTACTGCGAGAAGGAGCAGGTCTTCCTGCACGAGCTCTATCACATTATCTGCGAGGCGCCGAGGTGCCATTATCTGATCCGGTTGGATTACACAAGGGAAGAATATGCTGCTGACTATGTGGCCGAAGCAGCAGCTGGTTGGGGCTGGGGAAGAGAATAGGGTTACAGCAAGAATGAGGCAACTAGAAACCCACTGTCTGACAGTGGGTTTTGTGTTGCTGTAATCGGAGTTCAGTTGTCTCTGAGAGCGCACAAGTTGAAACGTTACCCAATTGTACTTCATTCAACTGAAAGGAAGCGATAGGATGGTCAAGGGTTTCTTCGTTTATGAGTTCCCGCCGATTGATTGGTTTGAGGGCAGCCTGACGTTAGAGCAGTTTGTGAAAGAGCATGTGGGGACTGAGGACGTCACATCGGTAATCAGCGTAACAGCGAAGATCATGGAGGATATCGTATCGCCTAGGTTGTCAGCTATTGCCGAGCATACTCACTGGGAAGGAGACATGAGAGAACCAATGCGGTTTATTGGCCTACCTAATCCGGATTACGGGAACTTGGAGCTGGCCCTGCTAATAAAGCAAGACAATAATGGCACAACGTTTCTCGCATCTCCATTTGAACTACCTTGGCTGGCCGAGTATTGCTGTTACAGACCTAAGTCGCGCTAAGAGCCGTAAGACGCTGACATATCAAAAGGCGCTAGACCTACCGCTGTCAGCGGTGGGTCTGCGCCTGTAATCGGTTTTCGATACGTTTCGACTCCGATCGCAGGTGTCTACGAAGTGAGATTGACTGACTTGTTCCGAGGATAAGGTCTGTCTACCTATTCTGTATACAGTTTGGGGGGATCCATTCATGGCTCATCTAATGCGCTTGTGCACTAACTGTTCTGTTCGGCGATCAGGAGACTCCGCGAAGTGTGTTCAATGTATCAGTGATCACATAAGGCCCATTGAGCCCGGGTACTGCCCTGTATGCCTTGATCCACGCCCTGGGGATATGCAACAGTATGATCAGTGCTACCCATGTTATAAGGAGAACAAGGGGAAATACCTTAATGGGCTAATTTCCTGCTGCTACTATCCTGAAAGAAATAGTGAAATTGGATATGTTCTCATGGCCTACAAGGGTAGGAAGAGTGTCCCCAGACAGACCGAGTTTGCATTCCCGCTGCAAAGCCTTGTTGACGAGTTCTTGAGCAAGCATCTCACATGCATTAACAAGAGATTTGGCCGGATAGGGGCGATAGTGCCTATCCCCGGGGTGGCAGAGACTTTGCTGAACAGAGGCGCCTATATGGGTGTGCCAGTTAACCTGATGCTCCAGGATGGTCGCCAAGGGGGGCATTATTCTGACGGCACTGCTCGTGGTTTTAACGCTACCCGATACACAGTCTCATCTCAGTCGGTCCCCAGAACTGTTCTTCTCTTCGATGACGTCTTTACAACTGGCTCAACGGTCCATTCAGCCGCCCACGCATTGAGGAAGGCCGGGGTTCGGGTTGTAGTGGCGTTCACGATAGCGAAACACATAAGCCGGACTGCGGAATACCTGTCAGACACTCCCCCGCCGTTTGACATCAGACACTGCATATTCTGTTGATCAGGAGGAAATCGCGGCGTGTTATTGAACATGGTACATGATGGGGGGTGAAGAGATGGCTCGCAGTAACGACGAAAGGTATGCTATGTGGATCATGTTGCAGGATGTACCAGGCGTTGGTCCAGCAAGATTGAAGAAGCTGCATGATACAGCGGGATCACTTGAGGGCATCTTAAGTCTTATCGAAGAGGCTGCAGCAGACAATGATTGGGCCAAAACCGTCAGGATGTTCACACTGGCACAGGATATATCAAAGTACAAGGAAATTGTTGAGTTGACGTATGCCGCGGGAGGCAAAATATGTAGCCTTGATGACCCAGAGTACCCAGCGAATCTGAGGTTATCCAGAAGCGCACCCTCAGTTCTGTATTACGTTGGATCCCTGGAAAGACTGTCACAGCGTTCACTTGCACTGGTAGGAACTCTTACCCCGTCGGACTTAGGCGAGAGACGAGCCGCAAAGTTTGCTCGTTTGTGCGTGGCGAACAACATACAAGTTATCAGTGGGCTGGCTCGTGGTATAGATACTATGGCTCATAAGACTGCCCTTAGTTGTGGCGGAATAACCTATGCGGTAGTTGCGCATGGCATCGACTGTTGCTATCCATCGGAAAATCAATTTCTGTTCGATGAGATAGTGAAAGCTGGCGCGGTTATCTCCCAATTTCCCACAGGAACAAAGCCTGCACGGTGGCAGTTCCCGGCACGGAACGAGACGATGTGCACACTATCGTCAGGAACGGTGATAATCGAGGCTCACGAAAAGTGTGGTTCGATCATACAGGCTCGCTACTCATTTAAACACAATCGGCGGGTGTTCCTACTAAACTCCAATATCACTGATACTGCCGCGTGGGCGAAGAAGCTAGTGGAAGAAGGCGCAATGCCCATAAAAAGCTTTAACACTGTTTGCGATACAATGGTAGAGATTACGGGTGATTTTTCGGGAAAGGGTGAGCAGATCATGCTACCAGTTCATGAAAAGAACCCTCGAGCTGTCCTATTCGATCTAGATGGAGTGCTGTACAACAGCCTTTCAGTCATGCGCGAGACCTTTCAACAGGTTATAAGGGAAGCTCGTGGTGAACCAACGCCACTGGACGAACAAATCCTCGCTCAGTACCTCAATAACGCCCCACCTTATGTTCTTAAGAAGCTTGGGATTACTCGGCCTGATGCTTACGACCTGTACAAGAGAATATATCAGGAGCGTATCAAGAGGGGCATCCCCTTTTACCAAGTGAGTGACATCATCAACCGGCTGGTGGAGAGAGGCTACAAGCTTGGGATTGTTACTTCCCAGCCTTTAAGCCGATATAAGGCTATCATCGCCAATGCTTCGTTTGCATGCCACATTCAGGTGGCGATTACCTGGAATGATGTTCCCCGGGACCAGGCTAAACCTCATCCGGCAGGCATCCTCAAAGCACTGGAGAGGCTGCAGGTGTTACCGGCAGACGCCATTTATATTGGTGACGATGCCAAGGATGTACAAGCAGCAAAGAGGGCTGGGGTCCACTCTGTTGCTGCAACATGGGGAGCATCCCGTCTCGACGAACTGCTTGGCAGTAATCCAGACCATATCGCTGATGGGCCTAGTGACATAATCACGATCGTCAACTCGATATTTGTGAGCAACCTAGGAGGAAGTGGGGCTCTCTAAGATCAATCAAGCTCCAGACATTTGTGTCAACGTGAGATAGCCTATTAGTGAGGACTTACCCACACGGGTAAGTCCTTACTCGTTCCAAAGAACTGCACTACAGGATTCGGGTAGCTGTTTATAGAACATATGTTCTGTGAGGAGTGAGCAAATATGAAGATTGCTGTATATGCCAGAGTATCGTCCGAAGACCAAGCGGAACGCGGAACCATTGAGAACCAACTGGAGTTCGCCCGGAAATACTGCGACCTTCATCAGATAAAGGTAAATGACTGGTATAGGGATGATGGTGTCACTGGCACGCTGCCTCTTGAGCAGCGCCCAGAGGGAGCGCGGCTGCTTGAGGATGCCAAGGCCGGCCGCATAGACCTAGTGCTGATATACAAACTCGACCGCCTTGGTCGCTCCGCCAGGGTGGTGCTTAATGCTGTCTATGAGCTGGAGCAGTGTGGAGTCAAGATCCGGTCGATGACTGAGCCCTTCGATACTGGCGACCCCTCGGGTCGATTCCTTCTCACAATCCTGGCTGGTGTGGCCGACCTGGAGCGGGAGACTATCTTGGAACGCATGTGGCACGGGGCCAACCGGGCCGCAAGAGACGGCAAGTGGCTAGGAGGAATAGTTCCGTACGGTTACATGGTGAACGAAGATGGCTATCTGGCGATAAGTGAGGAACCCCTGCCCGGGCATGACCTGACTGAAGCCGACGTGGTTCGCCTGATATACCAGCTGGTTGCTG
>JAWLDB010000162.1:0-6125 GCA_041686915.1 Bacillota bacterium | reverse complement strand
CCGTAACCGGCGGGTTGTTAGCCGCAGTGCTCTAATCACGTCACTGGAAAGGGACCACTCTCCCTCGTCACCCAGCACTACCCTGACCCTTCTTCTGGCAGACCCGAACCTGACTACGACTCTCTCGCCGCCACGCCAACCGAGTTCTGCTCCCAAACTTCTAGGAAGCGTACAACTACCTTGTCGCTGGTAATCTGGCACTATTCGTGCCAAGCCGTGTTTTTGCACTGTATCACCTCCCTCTGTCTTGTTCGAGCAGGAAACGCGCATACTCCATCGGTGTTTGCACGGAGCGCCGTCTTGCTGCCCTGTCTCTGGTCCATCGAAATACTTTTCTGCCTGGCTTGGAATTGACTTCTATCAGCCAAATACGTCCGGTCACGTCTATACCCAAGTCAAGCCCTAGGTCGCAGACCGGTCCGGCTTTGCGGTCCATCAGGTCGGCGATACCAATCGCCATCTCATTGATCTGCTCGATTATTTGATCGGCTTGCTCCGGGAAGCACTGTTTCACGATCGACTCAACAGTCCGAGCTATTCCGCCCGTATGCAGATTGGAAGTAATGCTTCCTTTGCGACCAATCCGCGCTGCCATCCCGGAAACCTGCCACTTCCCCTGGCCGTTCTTCTGCGCTATCACTCTAACGTCATAGGTGCTACCATGCAGGTAGTTCAGCTTTAACCCCTGTTGCACCAGATATCTACTGTTGATGCCGGACAATGCTACGCGCAAGCCAGCCACGCTTGGTACATTCAGCTTATATCGACCAGTACCGTGCTTACCGCGAACGATGTATCCAGTTCTGCTTCGGCTGACGCGGATAATTCCGGTTCCGCCACTACCGAACATTGGCTTCAGGAAGATCACGCTGTATTTATGCAGCATGGCGGCAATTACGCTGAAGTTGTATGCACGGTGCGTCTCGGGCAGGTATCTTGATAGCTGCTCGTCTCGACGCACTATCCGATACATTTGCCACTTGCCATGCAGGCCTTTGCCCATAAAGCGCACCCGACGTAAGCGCCGCAGTCTGCCAGCTGCCCGCCAGTAGGCCTGCCAGCTACCCTTTCCCGGGAACAATCTGTCATAGATTACGGTGGGAATGGGGTAGTAAGCAGACCGCCAGCCAATACCACGGTGATACGTGAAGCCGTATACCTGTCTGCGCGACCAGTCAATATCAAGCGGACTGAAGGCAATCACCCGTAGTCCCAGGCGTCTACCCGCAGCCATCAACTCACAGAAGTACCCTCCCTCTGCAAAGGGGCGAATGCCAGGTCTGCGTACTGACATAATCCCCACCAAACCAAAGGGCTTCGCCATTAACTCACCACCCCTCTGAACTCTTTCTGCTCTATTCCAAAAGCGCATCTATAAAGCGCTTGGAAACCATCTACTACAATATATGGGGCAGCTTTTTGCCTGGTGATTAAGGTTTCATCCTACGCGAAACCCGTAGTCGCCAGCTCCTCCGCAAGTCGCCACCGGTCTTCCATCTGCGTTCTGCCTCGATCCACTCGAAAAACGGTTCAATATGTTCTGCGTACTGTTTAAAGCTATCAAGCGATCGTAAGTCGGCCAAAACCTTTGGCAGATGCCTCCTGAAAAAGCTCTGGTCTGCTGACCGGAAGGCACGCTGAGCTTCAGCCGACAGAAACATATCAAGGTGCAGCTTGGGCCAGTCACAGCCAATGACCTTGGCCAAGCAGAGTGCTGCCCTAGCAAACATGGGATTGACCAGCCAACTTGGGATCACCCGGTACTCAAAACCGCCGTGACTCTTCATACGGAAATCGCCTAGCCACCCGTACTTGCTGCGCCGAAGCCTGGCAGCTGCGGGGTTTTCCACCAGCAAGAACAGCACTGCCAAATAATTGTCGAGAGCACGCAAGAGCTGCCCCGTTGGGCGCATACCAAAGTGAATGTGGCCACCAACGGATAACCTGCGAAACGGCAGCGTTCCTGCGCGCCATTGTATGTTACGGTACGGCGCCAGGCGAGCAGCTCGAGCAAGCACTTGCCTGGTATTCTCATACAGTTCCAGCGGACAGATAGCCGGCCTGGGCCGGACCTCCGCCAGAGGATATCCTGACCGTCCAGCTGTTACCCGCCGGGCATCACAGCCAACCTGGCCTTCCATAGGGAAAAAGTCAGAGGCAAAGGCCATACGACCGGTTCGCGCATTGCGCAGCATGAACTCGGGATCTGCCCCCATCATAAACCGGGGACAGGAACCTTGCTTGCCCTCACGTATCTCCGCTAGTAAGGAAGCCGTCCAACGCGCTTCTACCCGCTTCAGCCAAGCGTCTATGTAGTGTGCATAGACTTTGGCCAGCCGTTTGGATAGCTTGGGCGCGGGGTTGCAGTTCGTAACGTAAAGCTTGCCGTAACTGCTTAGCCCTATATCAATTGAGCCAACATCGAGTCCAGCCAAATACAGGGCTCTCGCTGCCAGTTCCGCAACCTGCCGTGTTTCCTTGGACAAACTGGAGCGCACTGTCTGTACGCCTCTTCTCCCAATTTCTCGCCTTTGCAGCAAGATAGGTTCTGTATCAAACAGGTAGACGCGATATCGCTTGTAGAAGCGCACCACTTGTGATCCGTCGCCTGTATAACGTGGTATCCTGCTGGCTGCCCAACGCTGACGGACGGTAGCTGAGAACTCGGGATCGGATAACACCGATGCCCGATTCAGTACTACCTCGGCATCATCCCTACCTTCGCCCACACCCCAGCGGACTATTGATCTCCAGGGACCAGACTGGTAAGTTGTGGACACAGCTAGCTCCGGCAGCAAAGCGGACAGGTGATCCGCGCTGCTTTGGTCGGGCACTATCATCAAATTCCGTGGCATCAGCTCACCTTCTTCCTATTTAAAAACCTGCTTTTGCTATGGCGAAGCGCAGCACCCTCTTAAGGGAACGGGGTATCCCTTTCACGTTTTCTCCCTGTTGACGTCCAGGCTTTGCATTAACCTCAATCAGCCACAGTCGTCCATGGGTGTCTAGCGCCATGTCAACTCCGAACTCCCCAAATTCCTTGCCAAGTTGGTCTTCCAGAGCTTTGGAAATCACCCGGGCCGCTCGAACCAACCTGCCTACGGCTCTACGGCTTCTAATGCTGCCGTGAAATGCACCTCGCACAGCGCGGGTGACAGGAACCATCTCCCCTCCCTCTGCTACGTTGGAGACTGCACTTCCAGGGGAGGCTACCCGGGCTATCATACTGGTGCAAGACCAGCGTCCACGTGGCGTCTTCTGCATCATCAGACGGACATCGAACGGACGTCCCCCAATTCTAGCCAGATGCAGTCCGCGCTGAATGATTAGGCGACGTCTGGGCAGTATCTTGACCAGCCTTTCCATCAGAACGCCTACAGATGGTACAGACCCTGCATTATCCGCCGATTTGGTGCGGGTTCTGCGGTACGTGAACCCTCCTGCCGTTCTTGCTACTTTGGTTACACCCATACCCAACGAGCCTTTGCTCGGCTTGATATAGACAGTGCTATACCGGCGCAGCCATTTAGGAACTTGTGAAATGGATGACAGGCGTTCTGTGGCCGGCAGGTACCTGCGGGCACGACTATCCTGCATCAGGGCTTTATGAACTTCCAGCTTGTCGAGATAGAACGGATTGAAGTAAAACACCCCTTCAATCTGCTGCAGCTTTTCCCGGGCTTCGCTAATGCTGCGCCCTCTTGCCAGTGAACGGCTCGGTATCTGGTCGTAAACCACATCCGGGAAGGGCATGCTGCCTCTCTTCCAGCCGTTAGCGACCGGCCAGAAACCGGTGATCCGCTTAGCTTGCCAGTCAATGTCCCTTGCAGCAAAGGCGAAAGCTACCACCCGCTGCCTGCGGGCAAGTCTCAACAGCTGCCTGACAGTCTGCGAACCTGCTCCCATGTAATAGGAGCCTCGGGGACGCCAAACGAAAACTCCCACCACCGGACCAATCTTGAGTCTCAGTGACGCACGATCCCAGGTGATCTTGATGACCACTCCCTCAGGAACACTTAATTGCTGGCCAACCATTGAGCCTAGCCCTAAAACAGGTGGTCTACCGTCTACCGTATGCCTACGGAAAACTACCTGGCAGCTGGTCTGGCCAAAGGAGATCACCCCGGGCAGCTCATGTGATCCCGCGTCGCCCCAGAGGCGAGGCGGAATGAGCACCACATTTTGCTCCTGGACTATCTGAATTTTGACTCTCGTTACTTTACTCAAATCTACACCCCCCATTGCCTTGGAGCGTTCCTCTAACAACATATGTATTGCCGATAAAATGGGTGAGCGGTAGCCTCGGGAACCCTCCGTGTCTGAAAAAAAGAAGCTCCAGAGATTTGCTCTCTGGAGCATAGCTGTAACTGCGGCGGCCGCGCGGTCATCTCTTTGGATTAAGCAGGGCTGATTGATGCTCCTGCGGTTGATGCAAGGAGGTACTTACGGTTCGAGGTCCTCTTCCTCTTCCAGGTCCAGGTCATCCTCGTCCTCGAAGTCATCTTCGTCGAAGTACTCGCCGTCATCATCCAGGTCAACGGCATCCTTAGCCTTCTTGTCGTCAGCATAAGGTGCTGGATAAACCTTGACCCAAAGCTTGGTTTCACCGATGATCTCAGCGTATACCTCCATCTCTACCTCGACCTCTACAGAGCCTCTCCTCAGGTGAACGTGCAAGACGTGGGGCTCGCGTATAATAGTCGCGCTTACCACTTCGTCCACGCAAAGGCGCTCTCCCTCCAGGTCGACAACCGGCAGATACTCAGTATAGCTGACGGTCTTCTTCTCCACCGCTGACTGGGTGCCATTGTCGTAGGAGTACCAGATATGTACGTCATAGCGTCCCTTTATTTCCACGGAGTTGGTCTTGGGGCAGGCAACGTATGTATGATTGGTCACCCGGTACCCAAGCACTTCCTCTACTGGGTGGGTAGTCACCACGACGCTGTTTACCTGGCGGTAACGCTTCTGGCCCTTGGCCACGGTTGCCCTGGTGATGATCTCGCGCAGGCCGCCTGATTGCTTAGTGTTGTACATGGTACCATTTCCCTCCTTTGCTCTGCACGACTGCAAAATGCGTCATGCAGTACTGTCAGACCATCTTATGCTAGACGGTCACTTTGTGTTACCAGCCCCATTCTGAGGAGCAGGTATGTTGCATAATATGAAAGAATGCAGTTTTGTGTGCAAGACTATAGCTAACCCGGGGACACTGTAAGCAAAGGGTTGTATTGGGTTCGGCTTCATAGTAAACTGTCAAATAGCTTGATCTTCTGGAAAGGGGTTAGACATGACTCGAAAACTGGTCCGCGGCGCGATCATTGCGGCGCTCTATGTGGCAATTACATTTCTGCTGACACCAGTAAGCTTTGGTAATATACAGTTCCGGGCCAGTGAGGCGCTAACAGTGCTGCCAATCCTGTTCCCGGAAGCTATTGGGGGACTGTACGTTGGTGTAATGTTGGCCAATATTCTTGGGGGCTTTGGCCCGGTGGATATATTCGGAGGCAGCCTGATTACTCTGCTAGCAGCTTACATCACGTATCGCTTTCGCAACAGCATTCTAGCCTATCTGTCTCCTATCGTTTTAAATGGATTCCTGGTCAGCATTTATCTCGCCCCAATACTGAATATTCCTTACTGGTTGTCCGTGGTGACCCTCAGTGCAAGTGAGGCCGTCGTGGTCTTTGCCCTGGGCTATCCGCTGGTGCACTGGCTAAAGGGTCGGGCTTTCGGCACATACTAGAAATCGGAACATAAAAAAACGGAGCCGCGCGGCTCCGTTTTTTACGTATTCAAACCAGATAGTCAATCTCTGCCTGAGGGAGATATTGTTTGATCTTTTCCTCAAAGAATGATTTGACCTCGGCGTAGATATCTGCAGGGTAAACGAACTTACCATAACCAAACTGTCCATATTTGTACTTGCGCTCTTCATCTACCATCGGCAGTTCACTTTCTGGATTTCTCGAAAGTATCAGGTTCTTTGCTTTGGTAGTGTACCGGTGTGTAATTAGCTCGAAGGTAAGATCCGTGGCAGTTGGGTCCAGTGTTTTGGCCAACTGTTCCAGCAGTCTTTCATATTCCTCTTGCCAGCCCTCATACACGAAGATGGGGGCAATCAA
>JAWLDB010000161.1:0-6161 GCA_041686915.1 Bacillota bacterium | reverse complement strand
AAAATGTCTTCATATACATCAGCCAACTTTTCGTAGAAACCGTCCATGCTATCGTCTCCTATTCCACACTATCCTTGAGTGCCTCTAAATCAGGCACAATCAGCCCGTTCCGAATCACCTTCACCAACTTCTGTCGCCGAAGCTCCCCAAGCATACGCGTGAGCGTTTCCCTGGTGGTACCCGTCATGTTAGCCATTTCTTCACGAGTCATGCGCAAATGGATGTGCAGACCGTCTTCCCTCAAGTCATCACACTCATTGGCCAGACCGATAATCAGTTCCGCCACACGCGTGTAAGCGTCTTTCAAGGCTAAATCGCGCACCTGCCGTTGAGTCATTTTAAGCCGCCTGGCCAGCAAAGTAAGCAGGCTGATCGCTAGATCACTGTGCTCCTTAAGCAGTCTGTACAGATCCTGGTTGCGCAGTATCCCGATGTCAGCTGCCTCAACCACCTCCGCTGTTGCAGGATATGGTCCACCATCAAACAATACGACTTCGCCAAATACCTGTCCGGCCTGCATGAAATGCAGTATCTTCTCACGGCCGTCTGCCACGCCAGTACGAATCTTCACCAGTCCGCTCAGCAAAAAACAGACCGCATCTCCCCGTTCTCCTTCAGAAAAGATGAATGAGCCTTTGTCATATTGTTTGATCGTGACTATGCCTTGTATAAGCCGCAGCTGTTGATCAGTAAGCTCTGTAAAAATGCTTACTTTGCGCAGGTCCTCTATACCAAACACTTCCTGCACTCCCTTCGATGTCCACTGATCTAATTATACAGGAGTTGGCGCCAACGGTCTAAAACAGCATGATGACACATAAAAGGGGAGCAAGCGCTCCCCTAATTGCTATGCTATTGCAGCTGCATCCTCATGCCCCTCAATAGATTTCTAAATAACAATACCGTCGTTACGGAGCCAACACCGCCAGGCACAGGCGTGATATACCCTGCAACCTCTTTCACAGCCTCAAACTCAACGTCACCGACAATGCCATTATCAGTCTCATTGATACCTACGTCGACTACCACAGCGCCAGGCTTGATCATATCCGCTTTAATCAGACCTGGGCGGCCTACAGCCACGATGACAATGTCGGCGCCCTTGGCATGGGCAGGCATGTCTTTGGTTTTGGAGTGACATGCCGTGACGGTAGCGCCGCGCTTGAGCAGCATAGGCGTAAGTGGCTTCCCAACGGTTTCTCCCCAACCGACAATCACTGCATCCTTGCCCACTATGTCAATACCGCTACGCAACATGATTTCAATGCAGGCTTCAGGTGTAGCAGGGAACAGCCCGTCCATGCCAGATGCGAGATAGCCTTTATTCAGTGGGTTTACTCCATCCACATCCTTAAGCGGGTGTACCGCAGCCATAACAGCCTCTCTGGAAATCTGCTTTGGTAACGGCAGTTCTACCATGATACCGTGGACAACCTTATCCTGATTAAGCTCTTCTATCAACCGCAAAACGTGGTCTTCGGTTGTGTCTTCCGGCAGCTCGTGCAGCTTGAACTCGATAGCAATTTTCTTGCTGATTTTCTCCTTGGCGTTGGCATAGTAGACCGATGCAGGGTCGTTGCCTACCAACACAACGTCCAGGCGAGGGATTACACCTTGCTCGCGCCAAGCCTCGGCTTCAGTTTTTAGTTCCTGGCGAATCGTCATCGCGATGGATTTGCCATCCATTATGGTTGCCGTCATGTATGTAAACACCTCCGTAATTATTGCCTTTGTGGCTCAACATTCAATAGAGTGCATCATCTTTCAGAGCACAGTCTCTATTATAACCGTTTTGCGGCGATTTTGGTAACCCCGATAGACACATCTTCCTTGGGCAGGAGTTCCATACATAGCCGACGAACCTGAGACAGCATAGCGAGAAAAGACAGGTTTAAGGTAGCCTGCTTTGCTGAAGACTACTTACGGCACCTTGGAACGAGAGGAGAAAGAGATTATGAACAGCTTGACACGCGCAGAGATTAACGAGTGGCGGCAGCAGTTTCCCCTGCTCGGGACCACCATTCACTTGGCTAACTGCTCACAAGCACCCCAGGCCAAGCGCGTACGCAACGCGATTGAAGCGTATTTGAAAAGTTGGCGAGAAGACGGAATGGACTGGGAACTATGGCTAAGCAAGGTGCAGGGCGCCAAGGAGCAGTTCGCGAAGCTGATTAACGCAGACGTCGATGAAGTCGCAGTTACCATGTCTGTCTCCGACGCAACGGCCAGCATAGCCAGCGCTCTGGACCTGAACCCAAAGCGTCGGCGCATTCTAACCACAGCAGCAGAATTTCCGGCCATCGGGCAGATTTGGTTGGCACAGCAACGTCTAGGTTGGCAGGTGGACTTTGTGCCCGTGCGTGATGGTGAACTGCGGCTTGAGGACTTCGATCGGATGGTTGATCAGCATACTGCTTTGGTGTCGGCTACCCATGTGTATTACCAAAACGGTAGCAGGGTCGATCTAAGCGCCTTGGCCAAGATCGCTCACAACCGGGGCGCGCTGCTGTATGTAGACGCATATCAGTCCCTCGGTACGGTGCCGGTGGATGTGAAACGTCAAGATATAGATATTCTGTCTTCGGGAGTATTAAAATATCTGCTTGGCATCCCTGGAATTGCTTTTCTATACGTAAGGCGAGAAGTAGCTAACCAACTACGACCGGCCGTTACTGGCTGGTTTGGGCAGGAAAATCCCTTCTCCTTTGATGCTACCCGCCTGGCTTACGCACAGGGAGCTAGGCGCTTTGAGACTGGCACACCGCCCATCATCTCTGCCTATGCAGCAGAAGCAGGGTTATCGATCATCAATGAGGTTGGTATCCACCGCATTCACCAGCGCGTGATGCAGTTGGTGGACAAGACAATCCGAGGGGCTCTGGCTTTAGGTTTACCAGTAATGGGTGCCAATCACCTGGATCGCAGAGGCGCTGCGGTAGCAATCGCAGTGGATGACTCGCATGCAGTGGAAGAGAAACTGAAGGAGCAGGGCATTATAGCCTCTGCTCGCGGGCCTGCCATTCGCCTGGCACCGCATTTCTTCACCGTTGAAGAGAACATTGAGCAGGCCTTGGCAGCCTTACGCAAACTGGTCTAAACTTAATATGGCGACTCCACAACAGGACAGTTTATCTGCTGTCCTGTTTCTGTTTGCTCATCAGCAGGCAGGAGTGCAGAAGTGTTTGCAGAACTACTAGCAATGTGAATAACTATGCGACAAGGGGGTATTGGAAAATGTTTGACTTACTGATAAAAGGCGTGCGTGTTGTTGATGGAACCGGCAGTCCCTGGTTTTTGGGTGACGTAGCTATCAAGGACGGCAAGGTAGCGAGCGTTGGCAAGGCCATCGCTGGTGACACAGCTCAGGTGCTTGATGGTAACGGACTGACGCTTACTCCAGGCTTTATCGACATTCACTCTCACTCGGATTTCTCTTTGCCGATTGATGGCAGTGGCGAAAGCCGCCTGCTGCAAGGTGTCACTACTGAAATAGGTGGCAACTGCGGACTTAGCCCGGCTCCTGTAGTGCCCGAGAGGCTTGATATGCTGAAGAAATACACCGGGTTCCTAACCCAGGACATGTCCTGGGATTGGACTACCTTTGCCGAGTTCCTGCAGGCTGTGGAAAAGGCAAAGCCAGCAGTTAACTTCGGTTCTTTGGTCGGTCATGGCACGCTGCGTGTGGCTACCATGGGTTTTGATGACAGGAAACCGACTGAGGCAGAGCTAAGCACGATGCAGCGATTGCTGGATGAGAGCATGCAGCAGGGCGCCTATGGTGTTTCCAGCGGGCTGATTTATCCACCTGGTTGCTACGCCGATACTGACGAGCTGGCTGAAGTCGCCAAGGCAATTGCGCCTTATAGCGGGTATTACGAAACTCACATGCGCAACGAGGGCGACGAGATTTTAAGGTCCATTGAGGAGAGTGCTGAAGTAGGTCGTCGGGCTGGGGTGCCTGTGCAGATTGCTCACCACAAAGTGGTTGGCCGACATAACTGGGGCAACGGCGTAAACAGCCAGGCACGTATTGCTGAGCTACGGGCGGAAGGCCTGGATATCGCCAATGATCAATATCCCTACACTGCCGCCAGTACCACTATTACCACCATCTTCCCCCATTGGGCTCACGAGGGAGGCGTTGATGGTCTGCTTCGCAGGCTGCAGGACCCCACCACCCGTGCCAAACTGCGGGAAGAAGTGCTGAGCAAGATGGAGCAAGGTGCGCGCCGCTTTGCGGATATCTTAATTGCACAGGTGAACACCCCTGAGAACAAGCACCTGGAAGGCAAGACAGTGGCGGAAGCTGCTGCGGAGGCCGGACAGGATGCATGCGAGTTCACCTTTGACCTGGTGATTGCAGAGCAGGCCGGCATAGCCGTGGTTACCTTTGGTATGGATGAGGTCGATGTGAACGCGATCATGGCCCATCCGCTGACGATGATTGGCAGCGATGGCTCTTCCATGCCGATGCAAGGCCCGGGTAAACCGCATCCCCGCACGTTTAGCACTTTCGTGCGCGTGCTAAGCAAGTACTGTTTGCAGGAAAAGCTCTTCCCACTGGAAGAAGCGGTGCGCAAGATGACATCCTTGCCCGCCAGCCGGTTGCAGCTGATGGACCGTGGACTGATCCGGCCTGGCTTCTGGGCTGATCTCGTGCTAATCGACACAGCTGAACTGGCAGAGCGCTCAACCTTTGCTGACCCGAGGCAAGCTCCTGCCGGCATCGTCAAAGTGTGGGTAAATGGACAGTTGGCAGTTGACCAGGGCCAGGTAACCGGCGTTCGTGCCGGCCAGGTGCTGAGAGCCAACCAATAGGCCAAGATGAGCCAGCAGCTGATCGACGCGTTGCTTTTCCTCGGCCTTGGGGCTTTCTGGTTGGTACTGACCATCTTCCCCCATCCCCTGTTCTTCATGTGGCAGACGGAGCAGCAACGGCTTGACCAGAACTGGAAACCCAGCTCTAAAGCCCTGCAAAGGGTAAGACGCGTTACCACAGTAGTCGCAGTGGCTATGCTTGGTCTTGCCCTGTACATGTATCTGAAATAGATGACCGAAGGCGGTGGGACATTCCCACCGCCTTCGCGTGTCACGGGGACACGGACTTTTGTCTCACTCTCCTCCCGCGGTTTATTCTACAAATCGGGCATGCTAAACGATAGTAAAACTTGGGGGGAAAACAATGAGTTCCAAAGTGTATTTCGTTCCGTTGCTCGATGGCAGTTCCGTAGAAACACAGGCCAAAGCGTTAAAGCAATTGTATGAAGCTTGCCAGGTCGATGAGTTGATCGAGGAGCGCAATCTGGTAGCCATCAAGCTGAGTGTCGGTGAAAAGTACAACGATACTCACGTGCAGCCACTGCTTGCTGCTGAGCTGGTCAAGAAGGTCAAGAAGAGGAAGGCCTACCCCTTCCTGACAGAGACATCCACCCTTTACAAGGGCGAGCGGGAGAACGCCATCAAGCATCTAATGCATGCCCATAAACACGGCTTTGGCATTGAACAAGTAGGTGCACCTTTTATAATGGCAGATGGGCTGGTGGGTAACAGTGAAATTGAAGTTGAGATTAATGGAGAGATTTATGACAGCGTCAATATTGCACGGGAAGCTGTAATCACCGATGTGGTCATCACCCTTAATCATCCTACCGGCCATCTGGCTACCGGCCTAGGTGCTTGCATCAAGAATCTAGGAATGGGTTTAGCTAGCCGGATGGGCAAGATGCGTCAGCACTCTGCTCTGAAGCCGCAGGTTATCCCGGAGAAGTGCAAGAACTGCGGAAAATGCCTGGAATGGTGTCCGGAAGGGATTATCTCGGAACAAGATGGCAAGGCCTTAATTAACAACGAGCGCTGCATCGGCTGCGGTGAGTGTCTGGCAGTCTGCCGGTTCGACTCCATCAAGTATGACTGGAATGCCAACCCCGAGCACCTGCAGAAAGCCATGGCAGAGCATGCCTACGGATCCATTAAAAATAAACTGGATCGCTCGTTCCACTTCAATGTGCTGGTTAGCATGACCAAGGACTGCGATTGCATGGCACGCAAGCAGGAAAAGATTGTGGCAGATGTCGGCATCCTGGCTTCCAGCGACGCTGTTGCCATTGACGTTGCTACACTAAAGCTGACAGAAGAGGTCAACGGGAAGCACCTAACTGCCA